>DATHAL010000049.1:0-6295 GCA_035296705.1 Solirubrobacterales bacterium | reverse complement strand
CGAGGAGGTCGAGGGGCGACAGCGGACTGTCCTGCGGCTGCACCCGAAGCTCGCCCCGGTCAAGGTGGCGGTGCTGCCGCTCGTGTCCCGCGAGGGCATGCCGGAGCGCGCGCGCGAGATCTTCGGCTCCATCCGCCACCGGATCCCGGCTGAGTTCGACGAGGGCGGTTCGATCGGCAAGCGCTACCGGCGCCAGGACGAGATCGGCACCCCGTGGGGGGTGACGGTCGACGGGCAGACGCTCGAGGACGGCACCGTGACGCTGCGCGATCGCGACTCGCTCGAGCAGGTGCGGGTCGCCGCCGAGGAGCTCGGCGACCTGCTCGGCGAGCGGCTCGAGCAGCCCTGGCGGAGCCCGAAGCTCGCTCGCGACGACCTGTAGTCTCGGCGCGCATGGCAGGGGCTCGGCGCGCAGCGATCGTGGCGGTCCTCGCAGCTTTTGCGGCGGTCGGCTGCGGCTCGGATAGCGAGAAGGATGCGGTGGCGAGCCGCGTGAACGCGTTTCGCGCCACGGTCCTGAGCGCGGACGGCGGCGGCGCCTGCGCGATGATGACCAAGACGGCGCAGGACGTGTACGCGAACATCGGCCACGCAGACAGCTGCGAGGCGGGCTTCGCGCAGGTCGCCTCCACGGTCGACAAAAGCGACTACGAGGGCGACGTCAGCCCGGACGACGTGACGATCGACGCCGATCACGCCACTGTCAAGCCCGCCGACAACCCGGACGCGCCCATCGCGCTCGTCAAATCCGTCGACGACGAGTGGCTGATCGAGAAGCCTGGCGGCTGAGCCGAACCGGCAGCTGATCGGGTGCGATCGACGTAGAATCGCCGTCGGATGAGCCCCCTGCGACGCAAGCGCGAGCGCGGTCCCGAGCTTCCGCCGGATGCCGGCTCCACCGCCGAGCCCGGCGAAGCGCCGGCCGAGGCGACGGAAAGCCAGGAGCGCCCTAAGCGAGGCGGCCTCAAGGACGCGATCAAGGAATCGCTTCGCGAGGCGGCGCTGCGGCGGACGAGCACGAAGCGCTAGCGACCAGGGTCGGCGAGGAGGAAGCGGATGAGCGTTGCGCAGCGGAACGGGATCCGGGCGGCTGACGGGATCAGCTACGAGGACCTCTACGCCCGCTGGGAGCACGGCAACTGGCAGGCGTCGGCGATCGACTTCTCCGAGGACCGGGCCGGCTGGGCGGCGCTCACGGAGATGCAGCGCAAGTCGGCGCTGTGGATCTACTCGATGTTCTTTTATGGCGAGGATTCCGTCGCCGACAACCTCGCGCCCTACATCGAGGCCGCGCCGCGGGAAGAGCAGAAGTACTTCCTCGCCACGCAGCAGGTCGACGAGGCGCGCCATGCGGTCTTCTTCCACCGGTTCTTCAAGGACGTGATCGGCGCCGGCGACTCGATCACCTCGACGCTCGCCTACACGCAGGCGCAGCTCGGCTGGGGTTACCGCAACGTCTTCGAGCGGCTCGACCGGATGGCGGCGGAGCTCCGCCGCGACCGCTCTCTGCCGAACTTCGCGCGAGCCATCGCGCTGTACCACATGGTCGTCGAGGCAACCCTCGCGCAGCCGGGGCAGCACTTCATCGAGGACTACTTCGCGAGCGCCGGGACGATGCCGGGGTTCAGCGAGGGCATGTCGAACGTCGCACGCGACGAGCAGCGCCACATCGGCTTCGGCGTCAAGGTACTCGCCGAGTGCTTCGCCGAGTCGGAGGAGTGCAAGGAGGCGGTCGCCGAGGTCCTGCTCGAGGTCCTGCCGTTCTCGGTCTCGGTGTTCGCGCCGCCGAACTGGGATCCCGAGTACACCCGCTGCTACGGCTTCGAGCTCGAGGACATCTTCGCGTTCGGTTTGCGCTCGGTGCGGACGAAGTGGCGCGCGACCGGCTATCCGCTCGAGGAGATGCCCGGCGTCCTCCCGGTCGACCCCGCACTCGAGCCGGAAGAGGTCGCCAGGCGCCAGCTGATCCTCCTCAAGGGCGGCGTGATGGGCGAGCCAAACGGCCGGCCCGAGTCCGGCGAGGAGATCCAGCGCATCTACTTCGACATCGTCTCGCGCTCCGCGCGCACCGACGCCCTGGACGGCGGGCGGATGACGATCCAGTGGCGGTTCGAGGACGCCGACCCGTGGCACCTGCGGATCGACAACGGCTCCACCGCGGCGTCCCGCGGGATCGCCCCCGACGCCGACGTCACGATCGAGTCCAGCTGGAGCGACTGGGTGGGCGTCTCGATGAAGGGTGAAGACCCGCGCCGGGCGCTCCTTCGGCGCCGGATCCGGCCACACGGCTCGCTCCGCAGCCTGATGCGGCTCCAGCGGATCTTCCCGGGCCGCCCGAACAAGCTCGGCTGAGCTCCTATAGAACCCGCCGGGTGCGACCCGGCGCCGCGGCTCTTCCCGCAGGCCCGGGTCGCCGCTGTGGGTCTGTTCAGCGTCGGTGGAAACCTCCTGCCGCTTGCCGTGACGCCGGCGATCGGCGCCGCGATCGCGTCCGGCGACGGAGATCTCGCGATCCTGCTGCTCGCTGGGATCTCGGTGCTCGCGGGTCTCGCAAACCTGAGGCCCGCCGTCGCCGAGACCCGGACGGCGACGGATTGAGAGGCGAGCTTGCGCTTACTCGGTCGCGGCGGGAGCCGGCGCCGGAGCGGTGGTGGAGGTGTACTCGAACTCCTCCTCGGCCCCGAACATGGTGTCGAGCAGCGCTTTGCGCAGGTCCTCGCTGATGATCAGCGCCAGCACGGCGCCGACGATCGCGATCAGGAGCAGCCGCCCGAGGCGGCGCTTCTTCTCCTCGCCGCGCAGCTTCTGGCTCGCCGTGCGCAGATTCTCGGCCGCGACCTTGAGGTCCTTGTGGACCTTCTTGTCATCGATCGCGGTGTCGATCACGCTTCCGTTCTTGGAGAATCGCTCGTAGGCGTCGCGTGCGGCCTCGAACGCGTCGCGGACGCTGTTGCGGAGATCCTCGTCCTCCACAAGGCGCCGCAGGTACGGGTTCTGCCCGGCCGTCCCGACCGCGGACCGCGCGCGCTGCGCCTTCGTGCTCTTCGCCATTCGCTTCCCTCTCCTCTTCTCTTTCGTGCCGGCGATGGTGAGGATATACCCGCGCGGCCGAGCGCCTACCTTCGGCGGCGAGCCGCAGCGAGCGCGTGCTCCAGCGCCTGCTCGATCCGGTCCACGTAGATGAACTCGAGCCCGCGGCGCTCGTGCTCGGGGATCTCGAGCACCTCGCCCTCGTTCCGCTCGGGCACGATCACCCGCTTGATGCGGGCTCGTTGTGCGGCGAGCGACTTCTCCTTCAGCCCGCCGACCGGCAGCACCTGGCCGGTGAGCGTGATCTCCCCGGTCATCGCGATGTCCGAGGCAACCGGCCGCCCGCTGACCCACGACGCCAGCGCGGTTGCCATCGCGACGCCGGCCGAGGGACCGTCCTTCGGCACCGCCCCCGCCGGCACGTGCACGTGAAGGTCGTGATTCGCGAACCAGTCCTCCTCGAGGCCCGGGGCGACGATCGCCGCGTGGCCGCGCACCCACGAGAGCGCCGCCTGCGCGGACTCCTTCATCACGTCGCCGAGCTGGCCGGTGATCGTGAGCCGGCCCGAGCCCGGCATCGCGGTCGCCTCGATGAAGAGGACCTCGCCCCCCACGGGCGTCCACGCCAGCCCGGTGGCGACGCCCGGATCCTTCGTCCTCCGGCGCGTCTCGGCGAAGAACCGGCGCCGGCCGAGCAGCTCTCGCGCGCGCTTGGCGGAGACCGTCCGCTTGCCGTCTGCCTTGCGAGGCGTAGCCGAGCCGCGCCGCTGTTGAGGCGCCTTGTGTCCCTCGGCGACCTCGCGGGCGAGCTTGCGGCAGACGCTGCCGATCTCGCGCTCGAGCCAGCGCACGCCCGCCTCGCGCGTGTACTCCTCGGCGATCGCGCGCAGGGCCGCGTCGGAGAAGCTCACCTGCCCGCGCTTGAGCCCGTTCTCGGAGAGCTGTCGCGGGACCAGGTAGCGCTTCGCGATGTGAAGTTTCTCCTCCGAGGTGTAGCCGGCGAGCTGGATCACCTCCACGCGGTCCTGAAGCGGCCCCGGCACGGTCTCGAGGGTGTTCGCCGTAGCGATGAACAGGACCTCCGAGAGGTCGAAGGGCAGGTCGAGGTAGTGGTCGCGGAAGGAGTCGTTCTGGGCCGGGTCGAGCACCTCGAGCATGGCGCTCGAGGGGTCGCCTCGGAAGTCCGCTCCCATCTTGTCGATCTCGTCGATCATGAACACGGGGTTGCGGCTGCCCGCGTCGCGCAGCGCGCGCACGATCGTCCCCGGCATCGCGCCGATGTACGTACGCCGGTGGCCGCGGATCTCGGCCTCGTCGCGTACGCCGCCGACCGAGATGCGCTCGAACCTGCGCCCCAGCGCCCGCGCGATCGACTTGCCGAGGCTCGTCTTGCCGACCCCGGGCGGGCCGACGAAGCAGAGGATCGGACCGTGGGACTCCGGGTTGAGCGCCCGCACCGCCAGGTACTCGAGGATCCGGTCCTTGACCTTGTCGAGGTCGTAGTGATCGGTGTCGAGCACCTCGCGGGCGTGGCCGAGGTCGAGGTCGTCCTCGGTCCGCACACCCCACGGCAGCTCGACCAGCCACTCGAGGTAGTTGCGGATCACGCCGTGCTCTGCGGCCGCGGCCGGCAGCCGCTCGAGCCGTGAGAGCTCGCGGTCGGCGGCCTTCCGCGCCTGCTCCGGCAGCTCGGCCTCCTCGACCCGACGGCGAAGGTCAGCGACCTCGGCCTGCTCGGGATCCTCCTCGCCGAGCTCGCGCTGGATCGCCTTGAGCTGCTCGCGCAGGTAGTACTCGCGCTGGCCCTTCTCGATCTCCGACTCGACCTCGGACTGGATCCGCGAGCCGAGCTGAATCACCTCGAGCTCGCGGGCGAGGATCTCCGACAGGCGCCGGAGGCGCTTCGCGACATCGACCTCCTCGAGCAGCTCCTGCTTCTCGGAGGTCGAGATCCGCAGCGCGCCGGCGATCAGGTGGCTGAGCGCCGAGGCGTCATCGATGTTGGTGACCGCGAGCTGGAGCTCCTCGGGTAGGTACGGGATCTGCTCGATGATCTCGGTGAACGTGCGCTGCACGTTGCGGGTCAGCGCCTCGAGCTCCGGAGTCGGCTCGAACCGGTCGGGGAGCGGCTCGATTCGCGCCACCAGGTACGGCCGCTCGGTGACGTAATCGCCCAGCCGTACCCGCTCGGTCGCCTGCACGAGAACGCGCATCGTGCCGTCCGGGATCTTGAGCATTCGCGCGATCACCGCGACGACGCCGACGTCGTAGAGGTCGTCCGGGCCCGGCTCGTCGAGCTCGGAGTCGCGCGAGGCGACGAGCACCAGCGTGCGCTCGCCGGAGAGGACGTCGTCGACCAGCTTCATCGAGCGCGGCTGACCGACCGAGAGCGGCGTCAGCGTGTCGGGGTAGGCGACGATCTCCTTGAGGGGCAGGACCGGCAGCGCCGGCGGCAGCGGCTGGCCGGTGCGGTCGCGTACCGCCGCCTCGACGTCGCCGGTCTCGACGACCTGGATCCCGGACGCGGGCTCCATCGTCAATCCGTCTCGATCGGGACGTGGCGCGTGACCTGGCCGGCCAGCGGCAGCTCGACGCGCAGGATTCCGTCCTCGTAGCTCGCCCGCGCGCGCTCGGCGACCACCTCGGCGCCGAGCTCGACCACGCGTCGGAACGGCCCGGCCTCGATCTCGACCTGCTGGTAGACGCGTCCCTCGGTTTCCTGGAGCGCCCGCTCGCCGGTGATCACGAGCTCGCGCCCGGAGACCTCGAGCGAAACGCTGTTCATGTCGACCCCCGCGAGCTCGGCCTTGACCACCGCCCGCGGCTCCTCGCCGCAGTAGTAGACGTCGACGCGTGGGGAGAACCCGGACTGGGCGCGCGGCGCGCGCATCCACTGCTCGCCGAAGGGCTCGCCGAGGAGCTCGTCCATCTCCCGCCACATGCGCTCGAAGTTCACCAGCAGATCGCGTTGGCGCGCCATCGCAGGGAATGTAGCGAGCGCGTTAGCCGCGCCGAGACGCAGCTCAGAGCTCGATCACGCCGTCCGCGCGCGCCATCTCCACCGGGCCGCCGAATGCCTCCGCGGCCTCCTGCTGCGCCCACTCGGAGTCGAGCTCGTCGGAGATGTGCGTGAGCACGACGCGCTTCGCGCCGGCGAGCCGCGCGTGCTCCCCGGCCTCCCCGGGAGTCAGGTGGCCGCGGATGCCCGTTCGCTCCGGGCGCGGCAGGGTCGCCTCCACCAGGAGCAGGTCCGTGCCGCGCGCGG
>DATHAL010000048.1:0-25916 GCA_035296705.1 Solirubrobacterales bacterium | reverse complement strand
GAGATCCACGCCGAGGTCGCCGCACTCGCCGACTGCGCGGCGCGCGGCAACGACCCATCCGGCGCGACGATGTACATCTCGCTCGAGCCCTGCGCCCATCACGGCCGCCAGCCGCCATGCACGGACGCGATCCTGGCGGCGGGCATCGCCCGCGTCGTGATCGGCTGCGACGATCCGAGCGAGAAGGCCAACGGCCGCGGCCCGGGCATCCTGCGCGACGGCGGCGTCGACGTCTCGTTCGCGGACGGCGCCGAGGCGGCCGCCGCTCGCCTCCTGATTCAGCCGTTCCGCAAGCATGCGCGCACCGGGCGACCGCTCGTGACGCTCAAGTCGGCTCTCAGCCTCGACGGCTTGACGGCGACGTCGAGCGGCGATTCGAAGTGGATCTCCGGTCATGAGAGCCGGGCGCTCGTTCACCGCTGGCGCGCCGAGGCGGACGCGGTGGCGGTCGGCATCGGCACCGCGCTCGCCGACGACCCGCTGCTCACCGCGCGCGACACCGACGACCCGCGGCCGCGCCAGCCGACCCGCGTGGTCTTCGACTCCGCCGCCCGACTGCCGCTCGATTCGGCCCTCGTGCGCTCGATCGGCCAGGCACCCGTATTCGTCGTCGCGGCCGCCGACGCCGGCGCGGCGCGTGTCGCCGCGCTTCGCGACGCCGGGGCGGAGGTGCTGCAGCTCTCGGGCTTCCCCGGCGAGCGGATTCGCGCAGCCATCGGCGAGCTCGGCGGCCGCGGGATCACCTCGGTGCTCCTCGAGGGCGGAGGGACGCTCGCTGCAAGCTTCCTGACGGCGGGCGAGGTCGACGAGCTGCGGCTCTTTTTCGCCCCGATCGTGCTCGGCGGTGGACGACCGCTCGCCGCCGGTGAGGGCCCCGGAGCGATCGTCGACGCCGTGCGGCCGATCGCGGTCGACTGGGAGCCCTCGGGAGAGGACATGCTGGTGCGAGCGCGGCTGCGGGAGTGGTGATGTTCACGGGGATCGTCAGCGAGCTCGGAACCGTGGAGCGGGTCGACCGCGAGGCCGGGGGCGCGAGGATCACCGTGCGCGCGCGGCTCGCGCCCGAGCTTCGCGAGGGCGATTCCGTCGCGGTCGAGGGGACGTGCCTGACGGTGGCCGCGGTCACGACTGAGGGCTTTGCCGCGGACGTGATGAACCAGACGCTCTCCGTGACGACGCTCGGCGACCTCGAGCCCGGAGCGCGCGTCAACCTGGAGCCGCCGCTTCGCGCCGGCGAGCCGCTCGGCGGGCACGTAGTCCAGGGGCACGTCGACGGCGTCGGTGACGTGGCCACGGTGAACGAGGACGGGATCGCGAAGCGGGTCCGCGTGCGAGTCCCGAACGGCCTCGGGCGCTACCTGGTCGAACACGGATCGGTCGCCGTCTCCGGCGTCAGCCTCACGGTCTCCGCGCTCGGCGACGACTGGTTCGAGGCCAGCCTGATCCCCGAGACGCTCGAGCGCACGACGCTCGGCTCGGTCGCCGAGGGAGACCGGGTCAACCTCGAGTTCGACGTCCTCGCCCGCTACGTCGAGCGCCTTCTGAGATGGCCGACCGCCGGCCCCCGCGCACCCGGATGACGCGCCTGTCGCTTCGCATCTCTGCGTCCTCGGGTGCTCGCGTGGCACCGCCACGCTTCGCACCCTGCGTTCCGGAGCTGCTCGGTCAGGCGCGCTCCCGGTCACGCGCGGGCCGCGCGGTCGGCCATCTACGCTTCAGAGGAGAAGGGAGCGATTGATGTCGACCACCACTCAAACGCCGTTCGCGACGATCGAGGAGGCGATCGACGACATCCGGCGCGGCAGGATGGTCGTCGTCTGCGACGACGAGAACCGCGAGAACGAGGGCGACCTCACGCTTGCGGCGCAGTTCGCGACTCCGGAGGCGATCAACTTCATGGCCAAGGAGGGACGGGGCCTGATCTGCCTCGCGCTCACCTCCGACCGCTGCGACCAGCTCGGCCTCAACCTGATGGCGGCCAAGAACGAGGCGCCACTTCAGACCGCGTTCACCGTCTCGGTCGAGGCGCGCGAAGGGGTCACCACAGGGATCTCGGCGGCCGACCGCGCGCATACGATCCAGGTCGCGATCGATCCGACCTCGACGCCGGAGTCGCTCGTCCAGCCGGGCCACGTGTTCCCGCTCAAGGCCAAGGATGGCGGGGTGCTCGAGCGGGCCGGCCAGACCGAGGCCAGCGTCGACCTCGCGCGGCTCGCGGGCCTGATCCCCGCCGGCGTGATCTGCGAGATCATGAACGACGACGGGACCATGGCCCGGGTCCGCGACCTGATCCCGTACTGCGAGCGCCACGAGCTGAAGATGGTCACCGTCGCGGACCTGATCGCCTACCGGCGGCGCACCGAGAAGCTCGTCGAGCGCGTGGTGGCGACGAAGCTGCCGACCGCGTTCGGCGAATTCACCGCGGTCGGCTACCGCTCGCTCCTCGATGACAAGCACCACGTGGCGATGGTCAAGGGTGAGGTCGCGGGCGTCGAGGACGTGCTCGTCCGGGTTCACTCCGAGTGCTTGACGGGGGACGTGTTCCACTCGCTTCGCTGCGACTGCGGTGAGCAGCTCGAGGCGGCGCTGGCGATGATCGAGCGCGACGGCACGGGGGTGTTGCTCTACCTCGCCCAGGAGGGGCGAGGGATCGGGCTCCTCAACAAGCTGCGTGCCTACAAGCTCCAGGAGGACGGCCTCGACACGGTCGACGCCAACCTCAAGCTCGGCCTCCCGGTCGACCTGCGCGACTACGGCATCGGCGCCCAGATCCTCGTCGACCTCGGCCTCTCGAGCATCCGCATCCTCACCAACAACCCGAAGAAGATCCACGGCCTCGAGGGCTACGGCCTCTCGGTCAGCGAGCAGGTCCCGATCGAGTCGATCCCCAACCCGCACAACGAGGCCTACCTGCGGGCGAAGCGCGAGAAGCTCGGCCACGTCCTCCACCACCAGGGGCTCCCGCTCGACGAGGAGCTCCTGCACGACGAGCACGAGCGCGACGAGCGCCGGAATGGCTGACCGCAGCGGCGAGTTCGCGATCTGCGTCGCGACCTTCTACGACGACCTCGCCGAGCGCCTCGTGAACGGGGCCACCGAGGCGTTCGCCGAGCATGACGTGGCACCCTCCTCGCTCCACACGTTCGAGGTGCCCGGGGCGTTCGAGCTGCCGTACGCGGCGAAGCTCTGCGCGGAGTCGGGGCGCTTCGACGGGGTCGCGTGCCTCGGCGTCGTGATCCGCGGCGAGACCGACCACTACGACTTGGTCTGCTCCGAGGCGGCGCGTGGGATCCAGGACGTGCAGCTCGCGACCGGCGTCCCGTGCGCGTTCGGAGTCGTCACCTGCGACACCCGCGAGCAGGCCGAGGCGCGCGCGGGTGGCGACAAGCGCGATCAGGGCCGCAACGCTGCCGAGGCGGTGCTGCGCTCGGCGGAGCTGCGCGCGTCGCTCGCGTCTCGCGGCGAGACCGCCGTTTAGGACGCTATTCGTCCGCAAGTGCGGTCTCGTTGAGCTGCCCTGCCTCCCGCTACCATTCCGCCCCCATGGCCAAGGTCTGCCACAGCTGCGGCAAGGCGCCCGCGTTCGGAAACTCGCGGAGCCACTCGATGGTCGCCACCCGGCGCCGATTCAACCCGAACCTGCAGAAGGTCCGGATCGATGACGGCGGCAGGCCGCGGCGCGTCTACGTCTGCACTCGCTGCCTCAAGGCCAACAAGGTCACCAAGTACGCGTAGGCCGAGCGGCGATCCGGCGCCCCGGCACGCCCGGATGCGGAACGTCCCCGGTTGTGTTCTAGGCTGCCCCGCGTGCCGGACTCATCGATCGTCCGTTTCCGTCACGTCGTCGGGGTCGCGCTCGCGCATCTGGAGGAGAGGCGCGAGGAGATCAACGACCTGAACGTGTTCCCGGTCGCCGACGGCGATACCGGCGACAACATGGCGCTCACGATGCGCCATGTGCTCGAGCAGCTCGACGAGCTCGAGCGCACGAACGGCAATCCCGAACGCACCGAGATCGTCCGCGAGGTCGCCCGCGCAGCGCTGATGGGCGCCCGCGGGAACTCCGGCGTGATCCTCAGCCAGATCGTCCGCGGCGCGGCCGAGAAGGTCGCGACGCCGCCCGGGCGGCTGATCGATCCGGAGCTGATCGAGGCAGCGCTCACCCACGCCGCCGACCGCGCCTACGCCTCGGTTCGCGAGCCGGCCGAGGGGACGATGCTGACCGTGATCCGGGCGATGGCCGACGCCGTGGCCGAGCGCCGCGCGGAGTGGCTGCGCCAGGGGCTCGCTCCGGACGCGACCGCCGCGGAGCAGAACGCCCTGCTCGCCGAGATGCTCGCGGCGGCGCTGTTCACCGGCGAGGAGGCGGTCCGGCACACTCCTGAGCAGCTGGACGTGCTCGCCCAGGCCGGGGTCGTCGACGCGGGCGCCCTCGGCCTCGTGGTGATCATCCGCGGAATGATCGCCGGCCTCGCCGGCGAGCAGGTCCACCTGCCGGAGATCCCGCACTACGCAGCGGCGCGCCTCGACCAGGTCCACCACGCGGACTCGCGCTACCGCTACTGCACCAACTTCATCGTCACGGGCGACGGCCTCAATGGGGAGTCGTTCGTGCCGCGGCTCGAGGAGCTCGGCGACTCGGTGCTCGTCGTCGGCGACGAGGCGACGCTCAAGGTCCACGTCCACACCGACGAACCGGACGCCGCCAAGGCGCTGTTCGCGGACGCCGGCGCCGTCGAGCGGGAGGACATCGCCGACATGCACGAGCAGGTCGCCGAGCATCGGGCGCGCCTCGGCTCCGGCCGCTCGGCGGTGGTCGCGGTTGCGAGCGGCGACGGGGTCCGCGAGCTGTTCCGCGAGCTCGGCGCCGTCACCGTGGACGGCGGCCCGACGCTCAATCCGCCGACCAAGGACCTGCTGGCCGCGATCGAGGCCTGCGCCGCCGAGCACGTGATCGTGCTCCCAAACTCGCGCAACGTCACGATGGCGGCCGAGGAGGCGGCGCGGCTCTCGCAAAAGGACGTGCACGTCGTGCCCTCGACCTCGCAGCAGGCGGCGCTCGCTGCCCTGGTCGAGTTCGACGCCGAGGCCGATGTCGCGGCGAACGCCGCGCGGATCGCCGAGGGGCTCGAGGGCGTGCGCACGGGCGCCGTGGCTCCCGCCGCGCGCGACGACGCCGACGGCCGCTTCCGCCGCGGCGACGCGGTCGGATTCGTGGGTGAGCACATCGTCGCGTGGGGCGGCGCTGGGACGACCCTGGCGGAGACGGTGAACGCGCTGGCCGCTGGCGCCGAGATCGTGACGGTGATCGAGGGCGCCGAGGCGCCGCCCGGGCTCCGGCTCGAGGAGCTCGATCTAACGCTGCCGAACGGCGCCGCGCTCGAGCTCCAGCGCGGCGGAACGCCCAACTACGCCTGGTTGATCGCGGCGCAATAGGGCGCCCGGCCTAGCCGAGCTCGACGATCGCCTCGACTTCGACCGGGACGTCGAACGGAAGCTGCGCGGCGCCAATCGCCGAGCGCGCGTGGCCACCCGCCTCCGGACCCCAGAGCTCGATCACGAGGTCGGTGAATCCGTTGATCACGGCCGGCGGCCTGTCGAACCCCTCCGCACACTGCACGAGCCCGAGCGCCTTCACCCAGCGCGTCACGCGGTCGAGGTCGCCGAGCTCCCGCTCGAGTGAGGCGAAGATCGAGAGCGCCGTCGGCCGCGCCGCCTCGTAGCCGGCCTCGACATCGAGCTCGCCGCCAACCCGCCCGCGCACCAGCACCTCGTCGCCGTCCATCGGCACGTGGCCGGACACGTACGCCTGGCCGCCGCTGACCCTGACGAGGTCGAACGGAAGCTCGATCCCCTGCGGCGCGGACATCGGCTTCGGCAGCTCGAGCTCGAGCTCCGAAAGCCTCTCCGCGACCCGTCCCATCTCCCGCGGAGCCTAACGTTCTCCCACATGAGCCAGGTCGCGGTCCCGGAACGGGTGAGCGCCGGTCGGCCGCCGCGCGCGCTCGGCAGCGGCGCCGAGCAGGATCGAGAGCTTCTGCGCACCGCGCCGCTGCGCGGCCTGCCACGCCCGAGCCTTCTGGGGGCACCGCTCACGGCGCTTGACGGAGTCGGGCCGAAGCTGGCCGCGGCGGCCGCGGAGCTCGGCATCGAGACCGTCGGCGACCTGCTGCTGTGGGTGCCGCGCGGATATCGCGAGCGCGCGCCGGTGCGCGAGGTGGCCGACCTGCGGATCGGCGAGGAGGCGACCGTGATGGTCGAGGTGCGCTCCGCGAGGGTGCGACCGACGCGCCGGCGGCGGCTGCGGATCCTCGAGGCGACGGTCGCCGACGCGAGTGGGCCGACGAAGGCGATCTGGTTCAACCAGGCCTGGCTCGCCGAGCGGCTCGCGCCCGGGACGCGCCTGCTCCTCAACGGGATGCTCGAGCGCGGGACGTTCAAGGTCGCCGCCCACGAGATCCTCTCCGAGGACGGAGCGGCGGGCGGCATCCACACGACCGGACTTGTGCCGATGCATCCGGCCTCCGAGCGCCTCAAGGCGAACCGAATTCGCGAGTGGGCCTGGCGGGCGATCGATGCGGCCGGGCTGGCGCCGGAGCCGCTGCCGGGGGAGCTGCGAGCGCGCCGGGCGCTGCCGGTCGAGGCCGACGCTCTGCGTGCCGTCCACTTCCCCGAGAACCGAGGCGAGGCCGAGCTCGCCCGCCGCCGCCTGGCCTTCGAGGAGCTCCTCCTTCACCAGGTGGCGCTCGCCCTTCGCCGCCGTGGCCGCGAGCGCGAGCGTCCCGGGATTCCGATCGAGCCCGTGGCGGCCGGCCTGGTGGAGCGGTGGCTCGCCTCGCTTCCGTTCGAGCTGACGGGCGATCAGCGCCGCGCCTTCGCCGAGCTCGACGGCGACCTCGCGAGCGGCCGCCCTATGCAGCGCCTGGTCATGGGAGAGGTCGGCTCCGGAAAGACCGTGGTCTGCCTGTACGCGATGCTGCGGGCGCTCGAGGCCGGGCACCAGGCCGCGCTCATGGCGCCTACCGAGACGCTTGCCGAGCAGCACGCCGCGACACTGGACCGCCTGCTCTCCACCGAGGCGGTGCCCTTCGGCCTGCTAACCGGGGCGACGCCGGCGGCGCGCCGGCGCGAGACGCTGGCGCGGCTGCGCTCGGCCGAGCTCGGTCTCGTGGTCGGCACCCATGCCCTGATCGAGCCCGACGTGGAGTTCCGGAGCCTCGCCGTCTGCGTCGTCGACGAGCAGCACCGGTTCGGGGTCGCGCAGCGGGCGGCGCTCGATCGCAAGGGGCCGGGCGAGGCGGCGCCGCACGTCCTCCACATGACCGCCACGCCGATCCCGAGGACGCTCTCGCTGACCGCCTACGGCGACCTCGACACGACGACGATCCGCGAGTTGCCGGCGGGACGGCGGCCCGTGCGGACGTGGGTGGTGGGGGAGGAGAAGCGCGCGGGCGCCTACGAGTTCATCCGTGAGCGGCTGCGCGAGGGCCGCCACGCCTACGTCGTCTGCCCGCTTGTCGCCGAGTCGGAGAAGCTCCAGGCGAAGGCGGCCGGAGTCGAGGCCGAGCGCCTGCGCGCCGGCGAGTTCCGCGAGTTCGAGGTCGCGCTCCTTCACGGGCAGATGAGCTCGGCCGACAAGGCGGCCGCGATGGAGGCGTTTGCCTCCGGGCGCGCCGACGTGCTCGTGGCGACGACGGTGATCGAGGTGGGGATCGACGTCGCCAACGCGACCGTGATGCTGATCGAGGGCGCCGAGCGCTACGGGCTCTCCCAGCTTCACCAGCTCCGGGGCCGCGTCGGCCGCGGTGAGCATTCCAGCCACTGCATCCTCTTCGCCGACCCCGAGTCGGAGCTCGCGCGGCGCCGGATGGAGGCGATAGCGACGATCTCGGACGGCTTCGAGCTCGCGGAGGTCGACCTGACGCTCCGCGGAGAGGGCGAGATCCTCGGTACCCGCCAGCACGGGCTGCCGCGCTTCCGCGTTGCCGAGCTGCCCGCGGACGGCGAGCTGCTCGCCGAGGCGCGGCGCGAGCTCGTCACGATGCTGCGCTCCGACCCCGCGCTCAGCGAGCCGCAGGCGGCGCTGCTCGCCGACGCCGCCCGGGCCCGGTTCGGCGACGAGCGCGCCGAGGGGATTCACGCGTGAGGGTCGTCGCCGGCGAGCTCGGCGGCCGAAAGCTGATCTCGCCCCCGTCGCGGTCGCGCGCCGTGCGGCCGACGTCGGACCGCGCCCGCGAGAGCCTGTTCTCGATCCTCGGCGACCTCACCGACCTCAGCGTCCTCGACCTCTTCTGCGGCACCGGCGCGCTCGGGATCGAGGCGGTCTCGCGCGGCGCGGACTCCGCGGTGCTCGTCGACACCGACCCGGCGATCGCGCGCCGCAACGTCGAGGCACTCACGGTCGGGCGGCGCTGCGAGGTGGTGCGCTCCGACGCGATCCGCTACCTGAAGGGGACCGAGGTGAGGTTTGGGCTGATCCTCTGCGACCCGCCCTATAGACTCGCCGGCCCCGTTGCCCCGGCGCTTTCCGAACACCTGCCGCCCCACGTCGCGCGCTTCGGGCGCCTGGTCGTCGAGAGCTCGGCGCGTGAGCCGCTCGAGCTCGAGCTGCGAAGACTCGACCTCGAGGCGGAGCGCCGCATCGGAGAGGCGCTGATCAGGGTGTACCGCAGGAGCTGATGGGCGACGGACGCATAGCCATCTGCCCGGGCAGCTACGACCCGGTCACGAACGGGCACATCGACATCATCCGTCGCACGTCGCGCGTCTTCGACAAGGTGATCGTCGGCGTGGTCGGCAGTGCGCCGCGCAAGTCGGGTCACATGTTCACCCCGGAGGAGCGCAAGCGGTTCCTGGAGCAGGCACTGACCGAAAACGGGATCGACAACGTCGAGGTCGAGATCTTTCGCAGCCTAGTCGTCGCGTTCGCCCAGGAGCGCGGCGCCTCGGCGATCGTGAAGGGCCTGCGCGCGATCTCCGACTTCGAGTACGAGCTCGAGATGAACCAGCTCAACCGCAAGCTCGCGCCTGAGATCGAGTCGATCTACGTCTTCGCCTCGCCCGAATACAGCTTTCTCTCCTCGACCGGCGTCAAGGAGATGGCGACCTTCGGCGGCGACGTGCGCGACCTCGTCCCCGCTCCGGTCGCCGACGCGCTCTCCGAACGGGCGCAGCGAAGCTAGCGTTGGGCAGGAGCTTGCAACGGGGCGCCGAAACCCGCCTGTAGCGGCCGCTCAGGGGCCAGCCGCGTAAGCTTTTACGACTTCTGATGGACGTCCTGGTCCTCATAGACAAACTCGACGATCTGATCCACAACGCACGTCCGGTGCCGTTGACGGATCAGGTACGTGTCGACCGCGAGGAGATCTACGACCTGCTCGACCAGATGCGGGCGACGATCCCCGAGGAGATCAAGCAGGCGCGCTGGATCGTCAAGGAGCGCCAGGAGATGCTCGCCGAGGCGAAGCGCGAGGCCGAGCGCGTCGTCAAGGAGGCCCGCGACCAACAGGAGCGGCTGATCTCCGACGAGGAGGTCTACCGCCAGGCCGAGCGCGCGGCCGAGGAGATCATCGAGGACGCGCGCGAGACCGAGCGCCAGATCCGCCTCGGCGCCGAGGACTACGCCGACGAGATCCTCTCCACCCTCGAGGTCAACCTCGAGAAGTTCCTCGCGGCCGTTCAGCGCGGCCGCGACCGCCTCGCCGGGCGCGAGGAAGAGCCGGCCGAGGTCGGCTGAGCCGCTCTCGCGGCCTCAGTCGTAGACGGCCCTGATCACGGCGAACTCGCCGCGCTCCCAGACGACCTCGCCGCCCGCCCACCGAGCCTGATCCTCCGCCCGCGACGGCAGGTCGAACCCGGGCTCGAGCGACACCGTCTGCTCGTCGACCTCGACGACGTCGCCGAGCACGAGCGCCCGCGATTCGGAGCGGACGCGGCGGAAGAGGTCGCGCTTTCGGTCCCCGGAAGGTGGTGGACCGAGAGCACCGCGATCACGAGGTCCCACGGACCGTCCGGGAGCGGGTCCTCCATCCGCGCTAGGCGGACCTCGATCCCGAGCTCGCGGGCGTGGAAGACCATCTCCGGTTGCGAGTCGAGGCCGGTCACCCCGGCGTCCGGATAGCGCTCGAGCAGGCGCCGCGTCGTCTCGCCGGTTCCGACCCCGAGCTCGAGCACGCGCCGAGGCGGGAACGGGATCGCGTCGACCGCCGCAGCCTGAAGCTCGTCGTACAGCGGGAGCTCGCCGCGGATCTCGTCGAGGTAGGTCTCGGGGTTCATGTGGAACTGGCCCGAGAGCTGTTCTGGCTGGCTCATCGCGGCGCTAACCTCGATCGGCGGGATGGCGACCCATCAAATCATCGATCTGGACCGCATGGCGCTGAGCCCGGGGGAGGGTCGCCGGATCGATGTCGAGGTCGATCCGGGACCGCTTGAGCTGGGCGGCCAGGAGTACAGGTTCGCCCTCGGCACGGTCGCCGGCCGGCTCGATCTCTCGCGGACCGCCGCCGGCCATGCGATGCGCCTCGCGTTCGAGGGAGACGTCGGCGGACCCTGCATGCGCTGCCTCGAACCGGCCGAGCTCTCGGTCGAGGTCGAGGCGCGCGAAGTCGACCAGGCCGGTACCGCCGATGAGGACCTGACCAGCCCGTACGTCTCGGAGGGGCTGCTCGACGTCGCCAACTGGGCGCACGACGCGGTCGCGCTCGCGCTGCCGGCGAAGCTGCTCTGCCGGCCGGACTGCGCGGGACTCTGCGCCGTCTGCGGCGCCTCGCTCAACGACGCCGACCCCGCCGAGCACGAGCACGCCGCCGCTCGGGACCCGCGCTGGGCGAAGCTCGACGAGCTGCGGTAGCTACCATTCCGCGCCTCGATGGCGGTTCCGAAGAAGAGGACATCGGCCCAGCGGCGCGACAAGCGCCGCGCCACGCACCGGGCGGCCAAGCCGCGGCTCAACGAGTGCCCGCGCTGCCACAGCCCCCGGCTCCCGCACCGCGTCTGCCCGGTGTGCGGAACCTACGCCGGACGCGAGGTGATCTCGCACGAGATCGGCGAGGCCGACTCCGGCGGCTCGGAGGCCTGATCCCTTGACAATCGTCGCCCTCGACGGCCGCGGGGCCGAGCGGGGAGCCGACGCGGTGATCGCCGGCGCCCGCCTCGCGGTGGCCGACGGGATCGGCGTACGGGTGTTCGGCGACGAGGCCGAGCTCGCGCAGCTGCGCGACATCGACGACGCCGAGCTCGTCGCCGCGCCGGGCGCGATCACGAACGACGACGATCCAGTCGCCGCGGTTCGCGCGAACCCGGGGGCCTCCGTGGTGCTGGCCGCAGCCGACGTCGCCGCGGGGCGCTCGCAGGCGCTCGCGAGCTCCGGACCGACTGGGGCGACGATGACCGCGGCGCTCTTCGCGATCAAGCGCTCGCGCGGGGTCCGCCGCCCGGCGCTCGCCGTCCAGATCCAGGTTCCCGGCCGCGACGGGCCCCCGCTCGTCCTCCTCGACGCCGGCGCGAACGCCGAGGTGCGGCCGGGCGACCTGGTCCAGTTCGCCTACCTGGGTGCGGCCTTCAGCCGCGCGGTGCTCGGGGTCGAGCGGCCGCGTGTCGCGCTGCTCTCGGTCGGCGAGGAGCCGAAGAAGGGGACGGCCGACGTGGTCGAGGCCCACGACGAGCTCGCGCGGGCGGACGCGATCGACTTCCGCGGCACCTCGAAGGCCGCGATCTGCTCGCCGGGATCGCCGACGTCGTCGTCACCGACGGCTTCACGGGCAACGTGGCGCTGAAGACGATCGAGGGAACCGCCCGCGCCGTCGCCGATGCGGTTCGCGACGCAGCGCGCTCCGGGCCGATCGCGACGCTCGGCGGCCTTCTGCTGCGCCCGGCGCTCGGCGGGCTCAGGCGCCGCATGGACCCGGACGCCACCGGTGGCGCCATCCTGCTCGGGCTCCGGGGCGTTGCGGTGGTCGGCCACGGGAGCGCCGGACCGGAGGGGATCGCGAACGCGGTGCGGCTCGCGGCGCGCGCAGTCGAGGAGCGTGCCGTGGAGCGGACGGCCGAGCTCCTCGACGCATCCGGTGCAACCCGCGGCGCGATGCGTGATAGGAAGGAAGGACGCACATGAGCATGGACAGGGACGACGTGTTGGCGAAGGTGCGCGAGCACCTTGCGAACGAGCTCGAGGTGGAGGCCGACTCGATCAACGACTCGACGAGCTTCAAGGAGGACCTCGACGCCGACTCGCTCGATCTCTACGAGCTCGTCATGGAGCTCGAGGACTCCTACGGGATCCGGGTGTCCGAGGAGGAGGCCGCCCGGATCAAGACGGTTGGCGACGCGGTCGACTTCGTGGTCACCAGACTCCCGGCGTAGGCCATGGCGCGCGGCATCCGCAGGCTCGGGCGAGGGGGCCGAAGCCGCCGCGTGCCTGCGGGGCCCGCGCGCCTGCGTGAGCTCCTCGACGGCCTGCCGCTGACGCTGCGCCGCCAGGCGCTCACCCACGCCTCGTGGGTCGAGCACCGCGCCGACTCGTACGGGCGGCTCGCCTTCCTCGGCGACAGCGTCCTCGGCCTCGCGATGGCCGAGCACCTGTTCCGCCGATTCCCGCACGCCGACATCGGGCGGCTGACGAAGATGCATGGGCAGGCGGTCTCGGGGCGCGCCTGCGCCGAGGTGGCGCAGGCGCTCGGCGTGCCCGAACTCCTTCGCGAGGCGTGGCCGGGGAAGATCGACGGCGGCATCGAGGTCGATGCGCTGCTCGCCTCCGAACGCGCCCTCGCCTCGGTCTGCGAGGCGGTGATCGGCGCCTGCTATCTGCACCACGGGTTCGAGGCGACCGCCCCGGCGACGCTGGCGGCGTTCACGATGGAGATCGAGCTCGCCTCCGAGCGCCTGCTGGACTTCAAGTCGGCGCTCCAGGAGCGCCTCGCACGGGACGGAGCCCGCGTAAGGTATGAGGTCACCGGTGAATCCGGTCCTCCGCATGACCGTGTGTTCGAGGTGGACGCGAGCGTCAACGGCCAGGTCCTCGGGCATGGCTCGGGCCGCTCCAAGAAAGCGGCCGAGCAGGCGGCCGCCGAACAAGCCTTGGAGGGCCTTCGGTAGCGGCGCCGAAGTTTCGTCCGGGCGTGGCGCGAGGCTTCCGGAGGCGCGCGGCGTCAGATCTATGCACCTGAGCTCGATCACCATCAAGGGCTTCAAGTCCTTCCCGGAGCGCACCAAGCTCGTCTTCTCGCCCGGCGTCAGCGTGATCGTCGGGCCGAACGGCTGCGGGAAGTCGAACGTCACGGACGCGGTGCTGTGGGCGCTCGGCGAGCAGAGCCCGCTGAGCGTCCGCGGCCAGTCGATGCAGGACATGATCTACGCCGGCGGCGAGGGCGTCGGCCCGAGCCGCTACGCCGAGGTCGAGGTCGTGCTCGACAACGACGGGGGGGAAGGCGAGCGGTCCGAGATCTCGGTCGCGCGCCGGCTCGAACGCGGCGGCGAGGGCACCTACCGCCTGAACGGCGCCCGGGCGCGGCTCGCCGATGTGATCGAGGTTCTCTCCGACGCCAACCTCGGGCGCGAGATGCATTCCGTGATCAGCCAGGGCAGGGTCGAGGAGATCGTGCTCTCGGCGCCACGCGAACGCCGGCTCCTAATCGAGGAGGCGGCCGGGCTCGGCAAGCACCGCAAGCGCCGCCGGCGCGCCCAGCTGAAGCTCGAGCGCACGCACGACAACCTCGACCGGGCGCTCGACGTCGAGCGCGAGGCCCGCACCCGGCTGCGGCCGCTGAAGCGCCAAGCGCAGGCGGCCGACATCCATGCGCGGCTCGAACGCGATGCGGCGGAGCTGCGCGCGCGGCTGCTCGCGTCCGAGCTCTCGGGCCAGGAGACCGAGCTCGCCGCCGCCGAGGCGGAGGCGACGCGCGCCCGTGAGGCGCGGGCGAAATTCGACGGCGATCTCGCCGAGGTCAACCGCCGCCGGACCGCGATCGAGGAGCGGCTCGCCGAGCGCGACCGCGAGCGAACCGAGGCCTGGGGCAGGCTGACGGCGGTGCGCGCGGCGCACGAGCGGCTCACGGTTCGGGGCGAGGCGCTGGCGGCCAGGCGCGGTGAGCTCCTGCGCGCGATCGAGCGTCGTCGCGAGACGCTCGGGACCCTGGCGGCCGAGTTCGCCGAGGCGACGGGCGCCCGCTCCGGGGACGATCCGGTCGGCGTCGGGCTCGACCGGATCGGTGAGTCGCTCGACGCCGCGCGGGAGTCGCTCGAGGCCGCCCGCGAGGCGGCCGGGGACGGCGAGCGCGCGAAGGAGATCGGCCGCGTCCGCGCTGCCTCGGAGGCCGCGACTAGGATGGCGCGGCGGCTCGAGGAGATGCTCGGTAGCCGTCGCCAGGACTCGCTGGCGTACCGCCTCGAGCGCGAAGGCGAGCTCCTCGCGGCTCTCGGCGCCCTCTGCGAGGCGACCGCGGATGCTCGCGACGCCGCCGGTGAGCGCGCGACGCTCCTCGAGCGGCGCATGCTGGGCGAGGGAGGCGCCGACGAAGCGGCGGACCAGCTCCGCGCCTGCTCGCGCGAAGAGGCCGAGATCCAGACCACGCTCCGGGCGGCCGGCGAGGCCGTGACGCAGGCCGAGGTCCGCGTGGCCCACCTGGACGATCGTCGGGCCGAGGCGGCGGCCGAGCTCGAGCGCGTCGCCGCGATGCTGGGGCGCGAGATTGGCGCCGCGGGGGAGCGGCTCGGCGACGATGAGCGCGGCGAAGTCGAGGCGAAGCTCGAGCGGCTCGCCCGCCGCCGCGAGCAGCTCGGCCCGGTGAACCCGCTCGCCGAGCGCGAGTACGAGGAGGCACTCGCCCACGTCGAGAGCCTCGAGGCTCAGCGGACCGACCTCGAAACGGCGCTGGCGGAGCTCCAGGGGCTGATCCGCGAGACCGATCGCAAGATCCACGCGGCGTTCGAGGAGACGTTCGCGGCGACGGAGGAAAACTTCGAGGAGCTGGTCGAGCACCTCTTCCCCGGCGGCCGCGGGCGGTTGCGGCTGGTCGACGAGGATCGGGGGCCGAAGCCCATACTTGGCGGAGCCGAACCTGAAGCGGACCCGGTGGGCAGTGATTCCGACTCCGATGAGTTCAGCAGCCAGGGCGTGGAGATCGAGGTCACGCCCGCCGGCAAGGCCACACGCCGGCTCTCGCTCCTTTCCGGAGGCGAGAAGGCGCTCGTCGCGCTCGCCTTCGTCTTCAGCGTCTTCCTCGCCCGCCCCTCGCCCTTCTACATCCTCGACGAGGTCGAGGCGGCGCTCGACGACGCCAACATCGACCGCTTCCTCCAGCTCGTGAATCGCTTCTCCGACCGCGCCCAGTTCATCATCGTCACCCACCAGAAGCGGACGATGGACGCGGCCGAGGTTCTCTACGGCGTTTCGATGGGGAGGGGCGGGGTGACGAAGGTCGTCTCGCGGCGGTTCGAGCCCGAGCAGAGTGCGCTCGCCGATGCCGCCCCAGAGGCAGCCTGAGCGGGCTGACGGCCCGGATGGCTAGGGTCCCACTCCAATGGAGTGGGAGGAGCTCGTACAGCGCAACGGTCCCGCTGCAGTCGCGGCGCCCGCGGAGCCTGAGCCGGAGCGCGGCGGTCGGTTCATGCGCCTGCGCGAGCGGCTTTCCAAGAGCCGCCAGGCGCTCACCGCGGAGCTCTCCGCGAGCCTCTTCGAGCGCATCGACGAGGAGACCTGGGAGCGGCTCGAGGAGGTCCTGATCCTCGCCGACGTCGGCGCGCAGGCGACCGCGCGGATCGTCGCCAAGCTCGAGGCGGAGGTGGATGCGGGCGACGTGAGTGGCGCCGAGGAAATCCGCTCGCGGCTGGTCGAGCTGATGGCGGAGCTCGCCGCGAGCGAACCGCCGCGGCTCGACCTCTCGGCAACGCCGGCGGTGATCATGGTCGTCGGGGTCAACGGCACCGGGAAGACGACCACGATCGGCAAGCTCGCCCAGGTACTGCGCGAGCGCTTCGGGCTCTCCGTTGTCGTCGCCGCCGCCGACACGTATCGCGCCGCCGCGATCGAGCAGCTCGAGACCTGGGCCGAGCGCGCCCAGGTCGAGCTCGTCCGCGGCAGCCCCGGGGGCGACGCGGGCGCCGTCGTCTTCGACGCGATCGCCGCCGCGGAGTCGCGGGGCGCAGACGTCGTCATCGCCGACACCGCCGGGCGCCTGCACACGCACGCGAACCTGATGGACGAGCTCGCCAAGGTCCGCCGCGTGGCGGGGAAGCGCCTCGAGGGCGCTCCCCACGAGACGCTGATCGTGATCGACGCGACGACCGGGCAGAACGGCCTTCGCCAGGCGCGGGCGTTCGCGGACGCCGTCCACGTCTCCGGCGTCGTGCTGACGAAGCTAGACGGGACCGCGAAGGGCGGAATCGCGCTTGCGATCGCGGCGGAGCTCGGGATCCCGGTGAAGCTGATCGGGGTCGGCGAGGGGCTCGAGGACCTGCGGCCGTTCGACCCGCGCGAGTTCGCGGCCGCGCTGCTCGAGGACTAGCGAACCGCTATCCGCTTTGCCTCCGGGTGACCTGGTCCGGCCGCAGCTGCGCGTGCCGGGCGTCGTGCGCTCCCTCAACCCAGGCCAGGTACTGCCGCGGCTGGGTCGCCGCGAAGAGCGGCAGGTACGCGGGGCGGTCGCGGCGCTCAACGCGTTCCGTGCGCTGTGATCGGCGAGCCATTCCTCGTCGCCTCCTTCCTTCCGTGCCCTGCCGACCTTACACCCGCGCGGCGCCTATAGCCTCAAATTCGGTGACCGAGATCGGGATCTTCGTCGTACCCTCCGCCGAGCACCCCGAGCTCACGATCCGGCAGGCGCTGGTCGCCGAGGAGGCGGGACTCGAGCTGATCGGCGTCCAGGATCACCCCTACCAGCGCCGTTACCTCGACACCTGGACCCTGCTCGCGTATCTCGCCGGGCGCACCCAGCGGCTGCGGCTCGCGACCGATGTCGTCAACCTGCCGCTGCGCCTGCCCGCGGTGCTCGCGAAGGCGGCCGCCTCGCTCGACGTCCTCTCAGGGGGAAGGTTCGAGCTCGGGATCGGGGCCGGCTCCTTCTGGGACGCTGTCGAGGCGATGGGCGGGCCGCGGCGGACGCCAGGCGAGTCGGTGACCGCGCTCGCGGAGGCGATCGCGATCCTGCGCGCTTTCTGGTCCGGCGACCGCTCCGTTCGCGTGGAGGGCGAGCACTACCGGGTGAATGGGGCGAAGCCGGGGCCGCAGCCCGCGCACCCGATCGGGATCTGGGTTGGCGCCTACGGGCCCCGGATGCTCGCGCTCACCGGGCGGCTCGCGGATGGCTGGCTGCCGAGCGTCGGCAGCCATTACGCCGACCCTCGCGATGTCCCGGCAATGCAGACGCGCATCGACGACGCCGCGAAGCGGGCCGGGCGCGACCCCGCTGCCGTGCGGCGGGTCGCGAACGCGATGGGCCTCTCCGGCGAAGCGGGCAGCTGGGCCGGCCAGCTCGAGCGCGTCGCCGAGCTCGGCTTCGACACGATCCTCGTCGCGGTGCGCGAGGACGACCCGCTCGGCTTCATCCGGCGCCTGGGCGAGGACGTGGCCCCGGCGCTGCGCTGACCGGTGGAGGTCGAGCGCAAGTTCCTCGTCTCCGAGCTCCCGGAGCTGGGCGGTGTCGAGTCGGTGCGAATCGAGCAGGGCTACCTGGCGCTCGCCGATTCCGGGGGCGCCGAGGTGCGCCTGCGGCGAAGGGGGGAGAAGCTCACGCTGACCGTGAAGGGCGGCGCTGGCGAGGTCCGCGTGGAGGAGGAGATCGCGCTCGCTCCGAACCCGTTCGAGTCGCTCTGGCCGCTCACCGAAGGCCGGCGCGTGGTCAAGCGGCGTCACCTGATCGGGCTCGGCGAGCTGACCGCGGAGCTCGATCTGTACGAGGGCCGCCTGGAGGGGCTGGCAACGGTCGAGGTCGAGTTTGCGACCAAGCCGCAAGCGGATAGGTTTCAGGCGCCAGTGTGGTTCGGGCGCGAGGTGACGGGCGACCAGCGCTTCCTGAACCGGAGCCTCGCAACCCGTGGGAGGCCGGAATGATCGAGAAGCCCGCAGGCGAGAGGATGAGACCGGAAATCATCCAGCGCCGTGAAAGCGACACTGCCGGCCCCTCGGGCGCTTACCGGCTGAAGCCGAACGAGCCGACCGCGTTCAGCGTCCGCCGGGTGCTGCGGGGCCGCGTCGACTCGGCCGTCGAGCGTCTTCACGATCCCGACGCTGACCCGGCCAAGGCGGTGCATGGCGCGCGCAAGGACATGAAGAAGCTCCGCTCCGCGCTCAGGCTGGTGAGGCCGGTCGCAGGCGAGGCCGCCTACGAGCGCGAGAACGCGCGCTACCGGGACGCCGCCCGGCTTCTGTCGGGCGTCCGTGACACCCAGGCGCGGGCGGAGACGATCGACGCGCTGGCGAAGCGCTTCGGCGACGACGAGCCGCCCGGCGGCTGGGGCGCAATCTCCTCCGCGCTCGAGTCCGAGGGCTCGCCGGTCGAACTCGACCGGGTGCGCGGCGAGGCCGCCGCGCGAATCGAGGCGGGCCGGCGCGCGGCGCAGACGCTCGCCCTGCCGGCCTCGGGCGGAGCGCTGCTGCGTCCCGGGCTCGAACGGTCCTACGCGCGCGGGCGCCGGCGTCTTGCGCAGGCGGCCGAGGAGCCGACCGACGAGCGCCTCCACGAGTGGCGAAAGCGCGCCAAGGACCTCTGGTACCACCTGCGCCTGATCCGCTCCGCCCGGCCGCCCGTTCTCGACCCGCTGGTCGAGCAGGCGAGCGAGCTCTCGGACCTGCTCGGCGACGACCACGACCTGGCCCTGCTCGCTGCGGCGCTCGACGCGGGGGAGCGTCTCAGCGGCGAGCAGCACGCGCAGCTTGGCCTGTTCATCTCGAGGCGCCGGGGCGAGCTCCAGCGGGCGGCGTTCGAGGCCGGCGAGCGCCTGTACGCGGAGAGGCCGAAGGCGTTCGCGCGCCGCCTCGCCGCGTACTGGGACGACGCCGCCGCCTAGGCGCCCCAGTCGCCAGGCCGTAAGCTGGGCGGCCGATGTTCGATCAGCTCTCGGACCGCCTTCAGGAGACCCTCGCCGACGTTCGCTCGCGCGGCAAGCTCACCGAGGTCGATGTCGACAAGGCGATGCGGGAGATCCGGCTCGCGCTGCTCGAGGCCGACGTCAACTTCAAGGTGGTGAAGCAGTTCACCGCCCAGCTCAAGGAGCGTTGCCTCGGCGCGGGGGTGCTCGAGTCGCTCAACCCGGGCCAGCAGGTGGTGAAGATCGTCGACGAGGAGCTCGCGGCGCTGATGGGCGGCGCGAGCCGCGAGCTCGCCTTCGCGTCGACGCCGCCGACCGTGATCCTGATGGCCGGCCTCCAGGGGTCGGGCAAGACGACCGCCTGCGCAAAGCTCGCGAAGCTGCTCGGAGACGACCGCAAGAAGGTCGGCCTCGCGGCCTGCGACACGCAGCGGCCGGCCGCCGTCGAGCAGCTCGTGACGATGGGCAAGCGAAGCGGCGCGACGGTCTACGAGCAGGGCACCGAGCGCGATCCGGTCGACATCGCCGAGTGGGCGCTCGACCAGGCGAGCTCCGACGGAGTCGACGTCCTGATCGTCGACACGGCGGGACGGCTCCACGTCGACGAGCCGCTCATGGACGAGCTCGCGGCGATCCGCAAGCGCACCAAGCCACACGACATCCTTCTCGTGCTCGACGCGATGACCGGCCAGGACGCAGTGAACGTCGCCGAGAGCTTCGCCGAGCGGGTCGACTTCGACGGCGTCGTGCTGACGAAGCTCGACGGCGATGCGCGCGGCGGCGCCGCGCTCTCGGTGAAGGCCGTGACCGGCAAACCGATCCTCTACGCCTCGACCGGCGAGCGGATCGAGCAGCTCGAGCGCTTCCACCCGGAGCGGATGGCCTCGCGGATCCTCGGTATGGGTGACGTCCTGTCGCTGATCGAGAAGGCCGAGGAGGTCTCCGACGCGGACCAGGCAGCGGAGCTCGAGCGGAAGATCAAAAAGCAGCAGTTCACGCTCGAGGACTTCCTCACGCAGATGCGCCAGGTGCGCAAGATGGGCCCGCTGTCGAGCGTGCTCGGGATGATGCCCGGGCTCGGCAAGCAGATGAAGCAGCTTCGCCAGGTCGACATGGACGACCGCGAGCTCGACCGCCTCGAGGCGATCATCCTCTCGATGACGCCCGCCGAGCGCGCCAACCCGCAGATGATCGACGGCTCGCGGCGCAAGCGGATCGCGCACGGATCGGGGACGACCATCCAGGCGGTGAACCAGCTCGTCAAGCAGTTCGCCCAGATGCGGAAGATGATGTCGCAGCTCGCCCAGGGCAAGATGCCGAACCCCCAGCAGCTGATGCGGGGGATGCGCTAGGCGCTAACCTCTCGCGCCGCGATGGTGAGAATTCGCTTGAGAAGGATGGGTTCGCGCAAGAACCCGCAGTGGCGCATCGTGGTCGCCGATCGGCGATCGCCGCGCGATGGCCGCACGATCGAGACGATCGGCCACTACAACCCGCAGACCGACCCGTCCGTGATCGTGGTCGACGAGGACCGGGCGCGGCACTGGCTCGAGCACGGAGCCCAGCCGACCCGGACGGTCGCGACGCTTCTTCGCGCCAAGGGCATCGAGGCATCCGCCTCCTAGCGCGTCGTGCCGGACCCTGACGCGATGCGGGACCTGGTCGAGTACGTCGTCCGGGCGCTCGTCGACGACCCCGAGGCCGTCCGCGTCGAGGAGCTCGAGGAGGACGGCGGCACGGTGCTCGAGGTCCACGTCGCCGACGGCGACCTCGGCCGCGTGATCGGCCGCGAGGGCCGGGTGGCGAACGCGATCCGCACCGTCGCCAAGGCCGCCGCGACCGCCAACGACGCCGGTCGCGTGATGGTCGAGATCGTCGAGGACTGAGTCCTCGGCGGTGCGGATCGACTTCTTCACCCTCTTCCCCGAATGGTTCCAGTGGTTCGCGGGGCAGCGCCACGTCCGGAACGCCCTCGGGCTCGGCTCCGAGCTTCGCTTCTTCCGTTACCGGGACACCACACCGCTCACCGGGGGGCAGGTCGACGACGCGCCGTACGGGGGAGGGGCGGGGATGGTGCTCCGGGTCGATGTTGTCGACGCCGCGCTTCGGACCGCCTACGGCGAGGGTCCGCGCGAGGCGCGGGTCGTGCTGCTCGCGCCATCCGGGCGCCAGCTCGACGACGCCCTGGCCACCGAGCTTGCGGCTGAGCGCCACCTGGCGCTGCTCTGCGGCCGCTACGAGGGAGTCGACGAGCGCATCCGCGAGCACCTCGCCGACGACACGATCTCGGTCGGCCCGTACGTGCTCTCGGGCGGTGAGCTCGCGGCGATGGTCGTCGCCGACACGGTGATGCGGAAGCTGCCCGGGGCGCTCGGGCATGCTGAGAGCGCCATCGAGGAGTCCTTCTCGGAGGCGCTCGCCGGCGCGCCCGAGTATCCGCACTACACCCGGCCCGCCAGCTACCGCGGCTGGGGTGTGCCCGAGGTGCTGTTGTCGGGCGATCACGCCCGGATCCGCGAGTGGCGTCTCGAGCAGAGCCGGCGTCGCGCTCCTTAGGGCGCGTTCAAGATCGAGTCGTCTACTATCTGACGCCCGCGCGGGTCCCGATGGGGCCACGCGCTTTTTGACGCCAGCCACCCCCTCCGGACGATGAGCACGATCATCGAGAGCATCGAGCAGCGCCAGCTGAAGAAGGTCCCGCGCTTCGACGCCGGGGACCGCGTGCGCGTCCACTTCCAGGTCATCGAGGGGACCCGTCGGCGCACCCAGGTGTTCGAGGGAGTCGTGATCGCCCGCCAGGGATCCGGCGCGCGGGAGACGTTTACCGTCCGGAAGCAGTCGTTCGGCGTTGGCGTGGAACGGACCTTTCCGGTCCACTCCCCGAAGATTGAGCGGCTCGAGGTCGTGGCGCGGGGCGCGGTGCGCCGGGCGAAGCTCTACTACCTGCGCGGGCGGGTCGGCAAGCGCGCCCGTGTGGCCGAGCGGCGCTGGGGCATCGAGGACGATCTCGTCCTCGTCGAGCCTGAGGGTGCGGCCCCGGTCGATTCCGAGGGCGTGAGCCAGGAGGAGGCCGAGGTCGTCGCCGCTCCCGAGGAGGGCGAGGAGGCGGCCGCGGAGGCAGAGGGCGGAGAGCCCGGCGCGGAGGCCGAGGGCGCAGCGCCCGCCGCCGAAGAGCAGGGTGCCGCACCGGAGGCGGAGGCTGAGGCCGAGGTCGCCGAGGAATCCGACGGCAAGTCGCCCGAGGATTCCGAGGAATCCACCTGATCCCAAAGCCGACAAGTACCCGCGGGGCGCTGTTCGAGCTCGTCGTGATCGTCGCCCTCGCGGTTGGTCTCGCGCTGGGGATCCAGGCCTTTGTCGTGAAGCCGTATCAGATCCCGTCGCCGTCGATGGAGCCTACGCTCGACGTCGGCCAGCGCGTGCTCGTCAACCGTCTCACCTATCGTCTCGGCGCCGACCCCGGTACCGGCGACGTGGTCGTCTTCCATCCGCCGAGCGGTGCCGTGACCGGAGGCGGCGAGCAGTGCGGCGTCGATCGACCCGTTCGCAAGGAGGGCCAGGCATGCCCGGAGCCGACGTCCGAGCCGGCCGACGAGAACTTCATCAAGCGGGTCGTCGCCGAGCCCGGCGATCGGCTCAAGATCCAGGACGGCATCCCGATCGTGAACGGGGAGCCGGTGGAGGGAGACTGGCAGACCAATCCGTGCAACGGTTTGGGTGGGTGCGATTTCCCGACCGAGATCACCATTCCACCCGATCACTACTTCATGATGGGCGACAACCGTGGGCAAAGCGATGACAGCCGCTACTGGGGGCCCGTCCCCCGCGAATGGATCATCGGAGCGGCCTTTGCGACCTACTGGCCTCCCGACCGCATCGGGATCCTCTGAGCCGGCGAGCCCGCCGCGGCAGAGGTCGAAGAAGGCCCTCGCCCGCCGCCGCCGCAGAGCCGCCAAGCTCTTCAAGTTCGACCGCGACCTCGGCTGCCGGTTCGTCGCCGGCGCCGACGAGGCGGGCCGCGGCTCGCTGGCCGGGCCGCTCGTTGCGGCCGGCGTGCTGCTCGACTACGACCGCCTCACGATGCGCGATCGCCGCGCGCTCGGGCTCCTCGACGACTCCAAGCAGCGCAGCCCGGACGAGCGCGAGGAGCTCTACCCCGTCGTGATGAGGGCGGCGGCGCGGGTCGCGGTCACGGTGCGCTGCGTGCGCGGGATCGACTCCCGCGGGCTCCACAACACCAACCTCTCCGCGCTTGCGCGCAGCCTCGAGCGCGTCGCGGTGCCTGGTGCCGCCTGCCTCACGGACGGCTTCCGGCTCGGACCGCGCTGCCGGGTCGAGCACCGGGCGGTCATCGATGGCGATGCGAAGAGCGCCGCGATCGCCGCCGCCTCGGTGATCGCCAAGGTCACCCGCGACCGCTACATGCGCCGGATCGCCGGGGAGTACCCCGGCTTCAACTTCGACGAGAACGTCGGCTACTCAACCCCCGAGCACCGCGCGGCGATCGTCGCGCACGGTCCGTCGCGCCTTCACCGCCGCTCCTTCGCCTCGATCGCCTACTCGCAGCTCGAGCTGGGCGAGGAGTTCGACCTAAAACGCGGCGCGAATGTGCTCGTAGTCGAGGACGCGGCCCGCGCCGTCGAGGCGCACGCCGACCACATCGAACCGTAGGTCGCGGTG
Organism: Solirubrobacterales bacterium; assembly: GCA_035296705.1. GTDB lineage: Bacteria > Actinomycetota > Thermoleophilia > Solirubrobacterales > 70-9 > WHSW01. The sequence continues at coordinate 2,216 of DATHAL010000048.1, read as the reverse complement.
GCGTGGCACGTCGTAACCGCGCTCCCGTAGCCAGGCGGCGGCGAGCGAGCGGATCTTCATGCGCTTGCGATGACCGACGGCGCCCGCCGGCGTCTCGGGACCGATCGCGGAGCCGGCGCGGCGGGCCTTGACCTCGACGAAGACGAGGCTGGTGCCGTCGAGCGCGATCACGTCGAGCTCGCCGCGGATGCCCGCCGGCCGCGCGTTGCGCTCGACGATCCGCCAGCCGCGGCGCTCGAGGCGCGCCGCCACCAGCTCCTCCGCGTCTTCTCCGAAGCTGCGGCGTGCGACCGTCATCGTGGCCGGACCCTAGGGCGGCCCAGCGCGCGCATCGCGCGCGCAAAGGGTCTGAAACGTGACTTTTCGCGCGCCACGCGCGCGGCGTTCGTCCATAGGTTCGCCGCCGTGCCAGCGATCGTCCGCACGTACACGCTGCTCGGGGTCGAGCCGCGCGAGGTCCGAGTCGAGGCGGACGTGCGCCACGGCCTGCCGGCCTTCGCGCTCGTCGGGCTCCCGGATGCCGCCGTGCGCGAGTCGCGGGAGCGGGTGAGGGCGGCGATCGTCAACTCCGGCTTCGAGTTCCCGCAGCGGCGGATCACCGTGAACCTCGCGCCGGCGGACCTGCGCAAGGCCGGTCCCGGCTTCGATCTGGCGCTCGCGGCCGCGGTCCTGGTGGCGACCGGGCAGCTGCCCGGGTCGGCGCTCGCCGACCTCGTCCTCGCGGGCGAACTGGCGCTCGACGGCGCGATCCGGCCCGTGCCGGGCGCGATGGCGATGGCGGAGGCCGCAATCCGCTCTGGTGCCAGGGCGATCGTCGTTCCCGCCGCCTGCGGGCCGGAGGCGGCGCTCGCGGCGGGCGCCGGCGTCGTGGCGATCGATCGGCTCGACCAGCTGGCGCTTCTGGGTGGCGAGGCGGAGCCCGAGGCGCCGGCGCCGCTGCGGCCGGCGCTGAACGTGAACGGCGCCCTCCCCGACCTCGCCGACCTGCGCGGGCAACCGGCGCTCCGGCGGGCGCTCGAGATCGCGGCGGCGGGCGGCCACAGCCTGCTGATGACCGGGCCGCCGGGCGCCGGCAAGTCGATGGCGGCGCGGCGGCTGCCGTCGATCATGCCGCCCCTGGGACCCGACGAGGCACTCGAGGTGGCGCGCGTCGCGAGCGCCTGCGGGCTGCCGGTCGGGCCGGCGGTCGCCGGAACCCGCCCGTTTCGCGCCCCGCACCACACGATCTCGACCGCGGGTCTCGTCGGCGGCGGCAACCCGCCGCGCGCCGGCGAGGTGACACTCGCCCACCGCGGTGTCCTCTTCCTCGACGAGCTGCCCGAGTTCGAGCGCGGTGCGGTCGAGGCCCTTCGCCAGCCGCTCGAGGACGGGACGGTGCGGGTGACCCGCGTCCGCTACTCGCTCGAGCTGCCCTGCCGCGTGCAGCTCGTCGCCGCGGCGAACCCCTGCCCGTGCGGCAACGGCTCCCGCTCGGGCAACTGCACGTGCGGTCCGCCGGCCGTGCGCGCCTACGAGTCGAAGCTGACGGGCGCGCTCGCCGATCGCATCGACATCTCGGTCCGGGTGAAGCAACCCGCCCTGACGTCGTTCGCCGAGCCCGGGGAGACCTCCGCCGCGGTGCGCGAGCGGGTGCTTGCGGCGCGTGAGCGCCAGCGGGCGCGCCTCGGCGACGATCGCGCGAACGGCGAGCTGCCGGCCAGCGAGATCGAGATCGACGAGCCGATCGAACGGCTGCTGGCCGACGCCGGGCTCGCGATCGGGCTCAGCGGGAGGGGACGCGAGCGCGTCATCCGCCTCGCCCGCACCGTCGCCGACCTCGACGGCTCCGAGCGGATCGCACTCGCGCATCTCGAGGAGGCGCTCTCGCTGCGCAGGCGGGAGGGCAGGTGACCTGGACGATCGAGCGGGGCTCGCGCGACTACCCGCCGGCGCTGACCCAGCTGGCGACCGCGGAGCAACCTGCGCGCCTTCACGGCGCGGGGCGACGCGAGGCGATCGCCCTGCTGCAGGCCGAGCCGGTCGTCACGATCGTCGGCTCGCGCCGGGCGAGCGCATACGGGCTGCGGGTGGCGCAGCGGCTGGCCCGCGACCTCGCGCACGCCGGCGTCGTGATCGTCAGCGGGATGGCGCGCGGGATCGATACGGCATCGCATCGGGGCACGCTGGCCGCAGGCGGCGATACGGTCGCGGTGCTCGGGTGCGGGGTGGACATTGTT
>DATHAL010000047.1:0-22583 GCA_035296705.1 Solirubrobacterales bacterium | reverse complement strand
GCCGAGCCGCCGGTGATCCCCGAGACCATCGTGTCGATCTGCTCGTCGGCCGCCGGTGTCAGGACCAACACGTCGGGCGAGTACCCCGATGCACGGAGCGTGGTGATCGCCTTCCTGATGCTGACGAGCAGGTTGTCCGCGCCCGGAGCCTGGAACCCCGAGGCGGCGAAGGTGTCGATTACCACCTTGTCCAGGCCCTCGTTCAGAGCCAATCGCAGGTCGCCCTCGATCGTCTGGTTGAACGCCGCCTGCTCCAGATAGACGTTCGGGATGTTGGTCGCAATCGAGGCGATCTGCTTCAGCGCCGTGGTGACGATCGTCAGCGTCGATCCCGTCTCCGGCTTCGCCGTCACCGCGTCGATCGTCCTCACGACGCTGGCGGCGCTCGCGAGCGAGCGAGCCGTCTGCGTGAACACGTCCACGGACGTATCGCCCGAATCGACGTTCCGGCGCGGGAACACCGGCCAGGCATAACGCTGGTCGGCCCCAAGGGCCGCGGCCCTGCTGGTGGCCTTGGAGATGTTGTCGACCGATCCCGTCCAGGTGATCGCCCGCGCCTTTGCTCCCTGACGTGACGAATGGGCGTCACCGGTCCGCGGGCCGACCGAATCCAGTCGTTAGGTCCCTTGCCATGGGCGGGCGTGCTTGACTCCCGCCGCCGATCGCGGGGCGTTGTCGGCGAGGATCAGGCCATCGACCCTCCCCGAGGCGATAACGCCGCTTGCTGCCAGCGAGCGGTAGCCCCAGACATCGCGGAGGAGCTCGGCCTTCGTGAACACCCGCGTCGGCTCCGAGGCGAGGGTCCGCAGGAGCGTGAACTCCTTGTTCGCGAGCTTCACCGACCGCTCGCCGACCCGCACCTGCCGGCGCGCCGGATCGAGGAAGAGGTCGCCCACGCGCACGGGGCCGCCGCGGCGGCGGTCGCCTCGCCGGAGGACCACCTGAATGCGCGCCACGACCTCCTGGACAGCAAAGGGCTTGACCACGTAGTCGTCGGCCCCGCAGGAGAGCCCGCGGATGCGGTCGACCTCGCTGCCGCGCCCGCTCACGATGATCACGGGCAGGCCCGGGTCGCAGCTTGCGATCGCGCCGTCGGTGGCGCGGATCTCGCGCAGCACATCGAGCCCGGGCGCGTCAGGCAGGTTGAGGTCGAGGAGCAGCAGGTCAGGGGCCTTGAAGTGGCAGAGCCGCAGCGCATCGGCGGCGTTGCTCGCCGGCAGCGCCCGGAACCGGTCCGCCTCGAGGTGATCGCAAAGAAGCTCGAGGGTCGGCCCGTCGTCGTCGCAGACGACCACGGTCGCGGTCGGCTCGCGCGGGCTCAGCATCCGCCCACCGCGTCGCTCGAGCGGATCACCGGCAGCTCGACGACGGCGTCGGCGCGCCGGTCGCTCAGGACGCGACTCGGCGGCACCGCGCCGCGGACCGAGACCGGCACGCGCTCGGAGTCGAGGAAGACGACGTGGATGCGGAACCGCATGCCGAAGGTGTGCACGCTTCGGCACCGCGGGATCAAAAGGCCCTCGCCCGCCCGCTCGGGCCGCAGGAGCGCGAGCCCGAGCAGGCGCGAGAGGAGGGTGACCGCCACCGGGACCCGCCGTGATGCGACCTCCGCATGGGGCAGCCGGCGGAAGCGGAGCGGACGAACGGTGGCGGTCACGCGCCCTACAAGCCCGGGTCCAGCAAAGGCGCCCCCTTCGACGCGATCGCTGCAAACCCTTTTTCAACCCCACCCCCTCGGATGCGCCGAGGGCCGCCGTCCGCAAAGATGCACATCACCTGGGCCGGAGGAACGCAGAGCAGTGGAGAAAGCAACACGCAGAGGCAACTACGAATCGGGTTCCGATTACGTCCTCGAGTACGGCGAGCTCCGCTTTTCCTTCAACGAGCGGGACTTCGCGCAGCGGGTCGAGCAGGCGGCGGTGAAGCTCGACTTCGTCGACGGCGGCCTCGAGGGCGACGAGACCCACGACCTGCTCGAGCTCGCGGTGAACGGCGAGATCCGCGAGCCGTCCTCGCCGCTCGGCGAGCACATCAACACGCACTGGACCGAGCTCGTCGGCCCCGCGAACCGCAGCCTCGTCCACTGGATTCGCCGGCTCGTGTTCCGCGGTGCCTGGCTCGACCAGCGTGTCAAGGAGGGCGAGCTCGACGTCGTCTTCGACGACGAGACGCACACCTTCGGCTATGTGCAGCCGGACCGCGACGCGGAACCGATCGAGCTCTCGCGCGAGCCCTCCTGGGCGACGCTCGCCTACCGCCGGTAGACCGCGGGCGCTAGAGCGACGCCAGGAGCTCGGCGTTGGACCGGGTCGCCTCGATCCGGTCGCGAAGGAGCACCGCCGCCTCGGCCGGCTCGAGCTCGGCGACCGTCGCCCGCAGCCGCCGCGCCGCCTCGAGCTCGGCAGGCTCCCGGATCCCCTCCTCGTTGGAGACCGCGCACTCCGCGGCTCGCAGCGCCGGGGTCACGCCCCGTGCCGCGAGCGCCGGGTCGAGGACGACGAGCGCAGTCTCGGTCGTGATCACGGCACGCTCGGCCTCGCCCTCATCGCTCGAGTCGGCGAGGACAGTCGCGACCACGGTCAGCGACCCGCCGCCCGCGAGATTGCGCCCCGAGCCGAACAGCCGCTTCACCTCGGCCGCGTCTCCGGCGGCGGTCGCGAGGCGCGAGAGCGAATCGCAGATCAGCACCGCGTTCACCCCGGCCTCCGCGAGCCGGCGGGAGCGCTCGAGCGCCAGCTCGGCGATTCGCACCTGCTCGGCAGGGGCCTGGTCGGCCGTCGCGATCGCGAACTCCGCCGCCGGAACGGCGTCGCGCCAGGCGGTCGCCTCCTCCGGCGCCTCGTCGACGAAAAGGCCGACGACCCGCGCGGAGTCGTCGGCGGCCCCCGCGCGCGCGATCGAGCGCAGGAGCGTCGTGCGACCGGAGCGCGGGGCGGCACGGACCAGGACCCGCTGGCCGAAGGCGAGCGGCGCCAGAAGGTCGACGGCCCGCACGAGGATGTCGTCAGCCACTGCGTCGAGCGCGATCCGCCGCTCGGGCAGGACCGGCGCCAGTGAGTCGAAGTCCGCACGGCCGGCCTCCTGCGGGTCCGCGCCGTTCACCTGGTCGACGTGGACCAGCGCCCGGTGGCGTTCCCCGCGGCGCGGCTCGCGGGCCGGTCCCAAGACCTCGTCCCCGGGACGGAGCTCGCACCGGCGCACCTGGGCGGCCGAGATGTAGACGTCGCCGTCGGCCGGCGCCAGCCCGCCCAGGCGCAGGAAGCCGTAGCGCTGCCGGGTCAGCTCGAGCACGCCGCGGACCTCCTCGGTCTTCGGCTCCTCGGTGCCGACGGCGGTCTCTGGCTCCTCGCCGGCGTCCTCGAGCATGGTGCCGACCGCCTCGAGCTCGTCCGTGTCGGCCTCCTCGGCGGCTGGCTCGGGCTCGGGGGGAGACGGCTCGCGGTCGCGCCTTGGGCGTCGGCCGAAGCGCCTCCGCGGCGTCTTCCCCTCCGAGAGCGCCTCGATCAGCTCCTCGCGGCGCAGCTTGCGGTAGCCGGGGATCCCTGCCTCGGCCGCGCGCTCGTGAAGCTCCGCCAGGTGCAGGTCGTTCAGCTCCACTGCCATCGGCCGCGCAGGCTAACGGACGATCAGGGCGCAGCGTCTGGGTCGGCCACGCTGCGCCCTAGGGCACGGATAGGAGCGGATCGTCTCGCAGCGAATCGAGCTCGGAATCCCCGACCGCCCACTCGCGGGTGCGCGGATCGTTCGCGAACGCCGTTCGCAGATGCTCGAGCGCGTCCGAGCGGCGGCCGAGCAGCGCGAGCTCACAGGCGATCGCATAGTGGATCGTGCCGTGATCCGGGTAGTGCTCTAGCCCCTCGGTGACGATCTCCAGAGCCCGCTCGTGATCGCCCGCCTCGTGCGCCGGAATCGCTGCGTACCAGTACTCGAACGGCGATGGCGGCAGGGCCGACCCCGGGCTGCCGCCGACGACGAGCACGGTGCTATGGGCCTCGGTCGCGACGGCGCTTCGCGTGACGGCGGGCTCGATCAGGACCATCGTGCCCGCCGGGGCATCGAGGCGAGCGCCTCCGATCACAAACTGCGCCGCCCCGCGGAGGACGACGTAGAGCTCCTCGTGTCCGCCGGCCCCCGGACTGCGCTCGTCGTGCTCCTCGATCAGCGGCGCGCCGGCCTCCTCCGCGGTGTAGGCGTTGACGCCGAACGCGGTCACGCCGAGTGCTCGCCGCACGGGGCGCCAGACGCCCTCATCCAACGGCACGCGGTCGAGCGCGTCGAGCGAGGTCACCCGGTAGGGCGTCCGCTGCTCGGGCTCCACGGTCACGCGAGCGCCGCCGGGTCGATCCCCTCGGCCGCCGCGTCGGGGAGCCAACGCTCCGCCTCGGCGTCGATCCGCGGCTCGCCCCAGCCGAGCTCCGCGCCGAGGAGCTGCGCCACCGGGCGCACCGAATCGGCGGTCCGCAGGGCGGGCGCGGTGAGCAGCGCGACGCGCGTTCGCCTCAGGAGGACGTCGGCGACCGAGCTCGCCTGCTCGCGGCGCGCGGCGATCACCACCTCGGCGAGCAGGTCGGGGTGGCCGGGGACGATCGGCCTCGCGAGCTCCGGGCGCTCGGCGCAGAGCCTCAGCACCGAGCGGGCGGCGTGGCCGTAGCGAAACGCGAGCAGCTCGCGGTAGCCGGGCGGCAGGTCGGACTCCTCTAGCTCGTCCGGCGGGTCGAGCTCGCCCTCGCCGGCTCCCATCCCGAGCGGGATGTCATCGGTCCGGCACGGGGCGACCCGGCCGTCGCGCTCGACGAGGCGATCGACGACCTGCTTGGCCATCCGCCTCCAGGTCGTGAGCTTGCCGCCGGTGATCGTCAGCATCCCCGAGGAGGTCTCATAGAGCTCGGCCTTGCGCGAGATGTCGACCGACTTCCGAGGGTCCCCGGTCGAGATCAGGGGCCGCACGCCCGCGTAGGCGCCGGTCAGGTCGCCGACACCCAGGGCTGTGCCGAAGAACGCGTTCACGGCCTCGAGCAGATAGGCGATGTCGTCGGAGGCCGGGCGGACGTGCCCGAGCTCGCCGTCGTAGTCGTTGTCGGTGGTGCCGACCAGCGCCTGCCCGTACCACGGCAGCGCGAAGATCGTCCTCCCCTCCCCCGCCGGAACGACGCACGCCGCGTGGACGACGGCGAGCTTCTCGATAGGAACCGTCACGTGGGTGCCGCGGCTGGGCGCGATGCGCGGCACCTCGGCCTCGTCGTGGATCTCCTCCGGGCGGATCCGGTCGGCCCACACGCCGGTGGCGTTGACGACGTTCTCGGCCTCGATCTCGAACTCGTTCCCGGTCTCGACGTCCACGCACGCGACGCCACCGGCGCGGCCGCCACGGTCGAGCAGGCGGACGACCTCGGCGCGGTTGACGCACACTGCGCCGAACCGCTCGGCCTCGCCGAGGATCGTGAGCACGAGGCGAACATCGTCCGTCTGGCAGTCGTAGAACAGGTAGGCCTCGCGCGGGGCGCGACCGGCCAGCGCCGGGACCAGCTCCACGACCTCATCGCCATCGATCGTGCGGTGGCGGTTGGGCGCCCAGTAGTCATCTCCCTCGATCCGCTCCGAGCGCTCGCGGCGCGACATCCCGACCCGCGTCGTCGCCATCGCGTCGTACATGTTGAGGCCGATCCCGAGCGCGCGGCTGCGCCGCTCGTCGCCCAGGGTGGGGACGAGGAAGGGCGTCGGGTAGACGAGGTGCGGCGCGAGCTGGACCATGAGCTGGCGCTCGAGCAGCGCCTCGCGCACGAGGCCGAGGTCGAAGTTCTGCAGGTAGCGGAGCCCACCATGGACCATCTTCGAGGAGCGGCTCGAGGTCCCGACGGCGTAGTCGTCGCGCTCGACGAGCGCCACCGAGTAGCCGCGCGAGGCGGCATCGAGCGCGACTCCGGCGCCGGTCACGCCGCCGCCGATCACGACGACGTCGAACCGCTCGTCGGTCACCGCCTCGATGGCGTCCGCGCGCGAGAGCATCAATCGAGGTACTCGGTGACGCTCGCGGCGGGCTTGCGCTCGGGCGCGGGCTTCTCCTGAACGGGGTGGCCGAGGTGGATGAGCGCGACGAAGCGTTCGCCGGGACCGAGGCCGACGGCCTCGCGGCCGGCCTCGGTGCGCAAGACGTCGGGGGTGCGCCAGTAGCCGACGAGCCCCCGCGCATGGGCGGCGAGCAGGACAATGTAGACCGCGCAGGCGGTCGCATGCAGGTCCTCCTCGTCCTGTAGCTCGTCGCCGGTGAGCAGGCACGAGCAGACCACGAGGGTCGGCGCCCGCTCGAGCTTCGTCGCGGCCTCGGCGCCGGCGGCGCCCTTCAGCCGCTCGAGCGCCTGGGGCCCGAGAACCCGAAAGCGCCACGGATTGGTCAGGTGGTGGTTGGGCGCCCAGCGGGCCAGGTCGAGGAGCGAGTCGACCGTCGGCCGGTCGACCGGCTCCGGGCGGTAGGCCTTGTGGGTGCGGCGGGTCCGGATCGCCGTCTCGACGTCCATGGCGAAAACGCTACCGAGCGGCTCAGGCTCGCCTGCGGCGATACCACGCAAGAGCCGCTGCCGCGGCCGCGACCGCGGCGGTCGCGGCGCCGATCGCGTAGAGGACGCCGTCGGAGCCGTCGTCGCCGCGCTCCGCCGCGTTGGTCGCCACCGTGAGCGGCGACGCAGCGTTCTCCGTCGGCTCCGTTGCCGCCGGCGTCGTCGCGGATGCTCCACCGGCCTGCGGCGCCTGGGCCGCAGCGGCGCTCGGCTCCGCTGGGCTCGGGCCTGCGCCCGGGCTGCCGGCGGTGCCCGCGGCGGGCGAGCCGCCGGAGCCGCTCGCCGCGGCCGTGCCGGCGCCCGCCTCAGCGCTCGACGATGCAGCCGAGGCGCCCGCACCGGCGCCCTCGGCGGCGCGGCGCTCCCGTCGGGGCGTCGCCGCGAGCGGCAGCGGCCGGCGCTCGACGGCGAGCACGACCTGCGCCGTCACCCAGACCGGCGTCTGGTCACTCGACGGCGAGTAGCGATAGTGGCCGTCCGAGGCCCGCTGGCGCTCGAGGTAGGCGATCGACTTCGCGGTCGTCGACCCGCCACCGCCCGCGGCGACGAGGCCCTGCACCGCCCACGCCGTCGACTGCGAGTTGACGACGCCGCTGCCGGCGAGCGCGAAGCCGCCGTTCGCGCGCTGGGCACGCCGCAGGTAGCGGACGCCGCGGGCGCTCGTCCGCCCGCCCGAGCCCGCTGCGGCGAGCGCCTGCAACGCCGCGCCCGTCGAGTCGGGATCGCTCGGCGCCCCGGCCTGCACCCCCCAGCCGCCGTCGCGCGCCTGCGCGCGGCGAAGCCAGCCGGCGGAGCGCGAGAGGGATCCCGCGTCCACGCCGGCGGCGCGCATCGCGATCACATAGAAGGCGGTCCGGTTCACCTGGCCGTCGATCGAGCCGTCGCCATCGCGGTAGCGGCGCAGGTTCGCGACCAGGTCCTTGCCGGCGAAGTGACGCGGGTCGACTCCGGCGCCGCGAAGCGCGAGGATCGTCCGCTCGAGATCGCCGTCGGAGCGCAGCCGCGAGATCTGCGAGCGCAGGTAGGAGATCGGGGTCTCCCCGCCGCGGCGGACATCGAGCGGGTTGCGCCCCGCCCCCTCGAGCCCCAGGATCACCCAGCCCGTCATCGAGGGATTGGATGGGTACTCCGGCGTCGCGCCGAAGCCGCCGTCGGAGTTCTGAGTGGAGACGAGCCATGAGCCCGCCGCCTCGGCATCGCGCTTCGCCTCCGCCGCCGGGGCATGCCATGGCAGCGCGAGGAGTGCCGCGAGGAGGAGCGGCGCGGCGGCCGCTGGCCGCCAGGTGAACTTCATGCGCGTTCGATAGCGAGAGATCATCCGCACCAGCGCCGGGCCCGCGGCCAGCGCGATCGCGAAGTTCCCTGCCGCGTGGACGACGTTGAAGGGCAGCGAGCGCGTCGAGATCGCGAGATAGCGATCGAGCGACTGCTCGCCGCCGTAGCCGACCATCACCGAGAGATCGAGGAGCGCCCCGTAGGCGAAGCCGGCTAGGCCGCAGGCGAGCGCGAGGCCGAAGCGGCCGAGCCGTCGACTCGTCAGCACCGCGAGCGCGGCGCCAGCCAGTCCGACCATGCCCCAGCCGGCCATCTGCCACGCCGTCCACGGCCCCTGGCCGAGCCAGATGTTCGAGATCGGCGCGGCGAGCGCGCCGACGGCGAAGCCGGGGGCCGCGCCGAGGGCGTAGCCGGTGATCAGGGCCACGTCCGTCGTCGCGACCAGGTTCGGGATCGGCGCCAGGACGAGGCGGCCGGCGACCGCGAGGGCCGCGAGCGCGGCGACCAGCGCGACCAGCCGCGCGGTCGGGCGCGAACGCTCATACCAGGCGAACCCGCCGATCAGCGCGAGCCCGAGCCCGGCGAACGTGACGGCCTGCCAGCTCACCCGCGGACCCCCGACCCGACCGCTTCGCGCAGGCGGGCGGCGCCCGTCTCCGGCGTCACCGCGCCGGTGCCGCCGAGGATCCGTGCCACCTCGGTCGCGAAATACCAGCCACCGGAGAGCACCTGATCGGCCGGCCCGTCGGCGAGCAGCTCGCCGTCGCCGAGCAGCAGCACGCGCTCCGCGAAGCGAGAGGCGAACTCGACGTCGTGGGTCGCGACCATGACAGCGGCGCCGGCGCGGGCGAGCCCGCCGAGCCACTCGACGAGCTCGCGCTTCCTCGCCCCATCCATTCCCCTGGTCGGCTCGTCGAGGCAGACGATCCCGGGGCGCTCGCCCCCGCCGCGACCGGCCATCACGATCGCGAGCGCGAGCCGCTCCCGCTCGCCGCCCGACAGGTCACGCGGGTCGCGCTCGACCGCCCACTCGAGCTCGACGGCGGCGAGCGCCCGCCTCCCGGCCTCGCCCGGTAGCTCCTCCCCGACCCGCTCACGGACCAGCATGTCCGTGGGGCTCTGCGGCAGGAGCGCGCAGCCTCCGGGTGCCTCGATCGCGCCCCGCGCCGGCTCGATCAAATCGGCGGCCGCGCGCAGCAGGGTCGACTTGCCCGCGCCGTTTCGGCCCATGAGCGCAACGCGCTCGCCCGGCCTCACGACGAGCTCGAGCCGTCGCAGGACCTCGCGGACCGCGTCGCCGGCGCCGCGCTCGAGCCACAGGTCGTGCGCCACCAGCGCGACGGGGCCGGGGGCCTCGCGCGAGCGTCGCCACGGACGCCGCCGCTCCGGCGGCGGGTCGGCGGCCGCGGGCGGCGCCTCGGCCTCGATTCCACGGGCTTTCAGCTCCCGTCGCGCCTCCTTCACGGCGACCGGCAGCGGCCGCAGGCCGACGAGCGCGAAGAGCCGCGCCCCCGGCGGCGCCAGATCGGGATCGGCGGCAATCGCCCACTCGCAGAATCCAACGGGCGCGCCATCGAAGGCGATCGCTCCCTCTTCGAGGGCCACCACTCGGTCGGCGGCGCCGAGGCAGCGCTCGAGCCGGTGCTCGGCGAGGACGACGCCCATCCCCCACTCCTCGTTCAGCCGTCGCAGGAGCCCGACCAGCTCGTCCCCCGCCACCGGGTCGAGCTGCGAGGTCGGCTCGTCGAGCAGGATCAGTCGAGGGCGCAAGACGAGCGCCGCGGCGAGGGCGACCCGCTGGAGCTCGCCGCCCGAGAGCGAGTCGGTCGGGCGGTCGAGGAGCGCGGCGATGCCGAGCGCCAGTGAGACCTCCTCGATCGCGCGCGACCGGGCGGCGCGCGGCTCACCGCGCAGCTCGAGCGGCAGCTCGAGCTCGCCCCGCACCGTCGCCGACACCACCTGCGTCTCGGGGTCCTGCCCGACGAGCCCGACCAGCCCGCCGAGCTCGGCGGGGCCGTGCTCGCGGACGTCGAGGCCGCACACCTGCAGCGCGCCCGCCGCGTCACCCCCGTGGTAGTGGGGCACGAGCCCGCAGAGCGCGCGCAGGAGCGTCGACTTGCCGGATCCCGAGCGCCCGGCGAGGACGACGAGCTCGCCCTCGGCGAGCTCGACGTCGATCGAGTCGAGCGCCGTCTCCGCCGCGTCCGGATAGCGATAGTCGAAGCGCTCGAGGCGGGCGATCGGCTCAACCATGGCGCCCCCGGAGGCCCAGGAAGGGCGCCGCCGCGAGCAGCGGAAGTGCCGTGGCAAGCGCCAGGGTCCAGCCGCTCGCCGCGATCGAGATCGTGGGGTAGGCATCGAAGTCCCCGATCCCGCCGAGGCGCGCCACGAGCACCACGGCGACGATCGCCGCCCCCGCGGCGGCGAAGCGCCAGGAATGGCGCGACGTCGGACGCGGCCCGGCGTCGCGCGGCGCGCCGCGCGCATAGCCGCGCAGCTCGAGGGCGGCGGCGACATCGACGGCGCGGTCGAGCGAGCCGGCGACGAGCCGACGGACCAGTGCCGCGCGCCCGGCGGGGGCCGCCGCCGGGCCGCGCAGCGCCGCCGCCTCGCGAAGCCGGGCGTGATCGGCCGCAGCGAGCGGGACGAGGCGCGTGATCAGGGTCGCAGTGAGGGCCGAGTGGCGCGCGAGCGGACGCAGCATGCGCAGCATCCGGTCGGGATCGACGCAGGCCGAGTGGACCGCGAACGCGGCGAGAACGACTGCGATCCGCAGAGCCAGGACGCCGCCCTCCACCAGCGCCTCCGCGCTCACGTCGATTTGACCGAGCACCGGCACCTCGCCGCCGCGCACGAGGATCGTGTCCCCGCGCTGCGCGGTGATCGCGTTCACGGCAACGATCAACACTCCGAGGCCGAGCGAGAGTCTCGCGGAGGCCGCGAGCGCCGCCGCCGCCCGGGCGCCGAGCCCGGCGACCACGACGGCTGCGCCAGCTCCGGCGAGCACGATCGGATTCGAGAAGGCGAACGCGGCGACCGCGAGCGCGCCCAGATAGAGCGACGCGGCGCCCGCGCCGACGCCGCCGAACGGGCCGCCGCGAGGTGCATAGGCAAGCGGCGAGCTCATCAGCCGCCCTCCGGCAGCGGGATCTCGTGACCGCCGGCGGACGCGATGGCGTAGCGGTGCGCGAGCGAGTCCGTCCGCAGGAGACCGACCGCGGCCTCGACCCCCGCACCGTCGGTGCCGGTCACCAGCCAGGTGGCGGGATCATCGCCGGCGCGCAGCCCCGCGACCAGCCCCGCGCCGGCCCCGAGCCGCTCGACCGGCGCCGCGCTCTCGTCGAGCGCGGCGAGCCGCCAGCCGCTCGCGGCACGCTCGAAGCGCGCGAAGACGCCGCTCGTCGCCGGCTCGTGCTCGAGCGTCGCGGCGACGCGATCCGAGCGCACCCGCGCCCACGGCCCGACCAGGACGCGCAGCGCCTCGGCGTCCGCGTGGGCCACGGCTCGGCGAGGCTCGATGCTCGCGTCCACGCCCTCGGCGGCGAGCCGCTCGACGGTATCGCTGCACGGGCGCCGCACCGTCAGGCAGACCACCCGCACCGGCAGCCGCTCGGTGCCGGCCGAGACCTGCGCGAACGGCTCGGGCCAGGAGCCGACCACCGCGGGCGTCCGCAGCGCATCGGTCCAGTCGCGGTAGTCCCACCAGATCCGGTCGCCGCCGTGCGCCGGTACGTCGGCCGCGCCGCGCGGCGACTCGATCCCGTTCACGAAGAAGAACCAGTCGATCGAGCGTCCGTCGGCGACGGTGCCGGAGATCCCGTCGATCGACTGCACGAACCCGCCTCCGTAGCGCGTCGTGAGCTCGGTCTCGCGGTCGAGGAAGCGGATCACGGTCTCCGACTCCGCCGGGTCCTCCTCGCTCGTCTCGATGAGGACGTTCGCGCCGTAGTCGCGGGTCACCGTGAGCGTGACCTCGCCGCTCGTCGACTCGCCGGGGCCGAAGCCGCAACCAGCGGCCGCGGCGGCGAGCGAGACCGCCGCCGCGACCGTCGTGCTGCGGCGTCGGCTCATCTCCTGCGGACTCGCTCGCAGTCGCGCGCGATGCTGTCGCTTCGGTCCGAGCGCTTCAGGCGCACGGTGTCACGACCCGGCCCGCAGTCGAGCTCATCGCTGCCGCCCTTGCGAAGGTCGATCTTGTCGTCGCCGCCGCGGCCGCGGATCGCGTCGTCTCCGCGGGTGCCCTTGATCCGATCGCCGTCGCGGCTGCCGACCAGCCGCTCGCCGTGCACCGGCGGGCACTCGTCGAGCGCTGCCGCGACGCACACGGGCACCTTCTCGGAGGGAATGTCGGCGCCGCGCGTGGCGGTCAGCTTCAGCTTGTCGCCGGAGCCGGCCGTGATCTGGGCGGTGCCGTCGGCGCCGGTGATCGCGCCGCCGACCGTCGCCCCGGCCGCGGGTTGCGTCTGGCACGTGATCTCGAACGTGGTCTGGTCGGTCGTGCAGGCGTGCTCGAGGACCTGGACCGAGAACGAGCTCCCGGTCTTCGCGCGCGCCGGGGCGATCAGCTCGAGCTCCTCCGGGTTCGGCGCGGGGAAGTTGTCGGAGGCGAGGTAGAAGAGCACCTCGTCGCCGTCATGAACGGTGAGCTGGTCGGCGCCCACCGAGGCCTCCTCGTGGTTGGCCTTCAGATACCAGAACGTCTCGCCCGAGCTCGCCTCGGCGCCATCGATGCCGCAGACCAGGAGGCTGAAGCCGAACTGGTCGCTGAGCGCCAGCGGCCGCAGCTTGCGGCTCGCGCGCGCGGCCGTCGCCAGCAGGCTGAGCGCGTTGCGGTCGTCGTAGCTGTACTCGGCGCCCGAGCCGCCGGGAGGGCCGAGGCAGTCGGCCTCCGGCGTCGTCGGCACGGTCACCGAGCCGTCGAAGAAGTACGTCGTGCCGGCCTCGAGCACGCGGTCCGGGGTCAACACGCGAAGCTCGGCGCTCACGGTCGCAGCGCCGGCGCCTGCCGGTGGGAGCGCGAGCGCGCACACGGCGCAGAGCAGTGCGACGCCGAGACCTGCCGGCGGGATCCTTGTGGTCATCTGAGAGCCACCCTTTCCTCGAGGGACATCGTTGGCTGGCCGGCGACAGGTCTCCTGGCTCCCGGGCTCTCGGTCGTCGCGCCTTCCCGAGGCGGCTGGGGCCGCCTCAGTGGCCGACTCGCGTCATGCGACGCCGTCTTGCCCGATCACAGTGGCGGGACCGCGCCGGATTTGCACCGGACTTCCCTTGACCACCGACCGTTATGTGCGGGCGAGTCTATCCCGCGGCGGGCGCTCCGACTAGCCCGAGCGTTCCTCGACCTTGCGCCGGAGCTCCTCGACCACCTCGGGCATCGCCTGGCGCATGCGCGCGAGCTCCCAGTGCTCGATCTTGATCAGGCGAACCGGAGACGTTGCCGTCACGGTTGCGGACCGCGCCTGCCGCTCTAACAGGCCCTGCTCGCCGAAGACGTCGCCGGCCGCGAGGTCGGCGACGTGATCGCCCTCGCGCTCGACCTTGACGGTGCCGTCGTCGATCACGTAAAAGTCGTTCGAGTAGCCGCCCTCGCGGATGATCGTCTTTCCCTCGGCGACCGACTCCAGCGTGGCGAAGGTCGCGACCTTCGACAGCGCCTCATCGGGCACGTCGGCGAACAGGGGGGCGTTCTTGAGGGCGCTTACGTCCACGGCTACCTCCGGTCGGGATTGGCGCCGAAGAACCTAACACTGCTAACCGATCGGAGGGTGGCCTTCACCCACCGATCGCGCCGCTCGCGGTCTCGACGAAGATCGAGCGCGCCGCGCGCAGCTCCTCGTTGTCGCCGCGGTCGAGGCGCTCGAGCGCGAATCCCTCGAGCCCAGCGATCAGGTAGACGACCGCGGCTTCGAGCTCGCGCCCACGAGGCCCGTCGGGCAGGCCGCGCAGGAGCTCGCGCAGGATCGTGCGGTAGCCCTCCTTCATCTCACGCATGATCTCCCCCACCTCAGGCTCGACCACCGACTGCGAGACGAGATCGAAGTAGACGCGCTGAAGGCCCTCGTCGCGATTCATGGCCTGCCACAGCCCGTCCGCCACCCCGCGCACCAGCTCGGCGACGTCCGCCGGCTCGCCGAGGGCGCCGAGCACCTGCTCGATGATCGTCTGCGAGACGCGCCGCGCGACTGCGGCGACGAGGCCGCGCTTCGACCCGTAGTAGTAGGAGATCAGTGCCTTGTTTTGGCCGGAGGCGGCCGCGACCTTGGCGATCGTGAGGCCGGCGTAGCCGTCGCGCTTGAGGACCTCGTACGCGGCCGCGAGGATCCGCTCCGGCGCGTCGGACGGGGGGCGTCCAGGCCGGCGCGCGGGTGCCGCTGTGCTCAAACCGGTGCTCCCGCCGCCGCCGGCTCCATCCCCATCGCGGCGAGCTTCTTGGAAAGGGACTTCATCGCGTACTCGAACAGCTCGGACGAGTGGTAGCCGAACGGCGTCTGGAAGTTGAACCGGTCCTCGACCCACGGCGGCGAGAACGCGAGCACGCCGACCGGCAACGTGTCGGAAAGCGTCTCCTGGACGACCTCCTTCATGCGCTCGTCCTGCTTGATCGCGTCGGCGAGGAACTTGACCCCGAAGCCGACGTGCCGCGACTCGTCGCGGTTCACGTGCGTGAAGCCGTCGCGGAAGCCGGGCAGCCTGTCCATCTGCTTGAGGCTCCGGAGGATGAACCGGGCGCCAGTGAGGGCGAGCGTCCCCTCGATCACGATCATGTAGACGGTGATGCCGCGGACCAGCGCCTCGAAGTTCGAGGGGTCGCGTCGCAGCTCCTCGGCGACGTCGTGGAGGATCCCGTCGAAGAGGCGCTTGAAGTCGTCGTTCACGTTGGCCCGCTGGACGTCGAGGTTGTCGGCGATCGTCTGCGTGTCGGAGCCGATCACCTCGCGGTAGAAGCGGTCGAAGAAGACGCAGTGCCTCGCCTCGTCGGCGATCTGGGAGGCGAGGAAGATCCGCTGGTCGTCCGTCGGCGCGGCGATCGCGAACGGCAGGAGCTCCGTCGTGACCCGTTCCTCGCCCAGGAAGAACTCCGACAGGCTGAAGAGCATGAACCGCCTTTGCTCGTCACTAAAGAGCGAGGCGTCGTTCCACTGCTCGGCGTCGACCGTGAAGTCGAAGCTCTCGGAGTTCCAGCCCTGGTTCTCCCAGCGCGAGATCAGCTTCCCGTAGGACGGCGCCGCCTCGACGATCCGGTCGAGGTTCGCCATCACCCTGTCGATGTCACCGTCGAGCAGGACGTCGAGCGCGGATTCCGTAGTGGTCATCTTCGTTTGCCTCCTGGGATGCCGACGGGTCGATGGAATTATTAGTCGGACGGTTAGTTAATGTCAAGGGGCGCCGGCGCGCCGTTTCTCGATACCGGCGCCGGGTAGTCGAACCGCATGGCCAAAGACCACGGATCCAGCGTCAAGGACGACAAGCAATACGAGGGCCTTCGCAAGAAGGGGATGAGCAAGGAGCGCGCCGCGAAGATCGCGAACACGCCCGGCGCCTCGAAGAAGGGCGGCAAGAAGTCGAAGGGCGGCAGCGGCGGCGGCACCAAGGAGGGTCAGCGCAAGGGCGGCCGCAAGAGCGGGAGCAAGTCCTGATGTGGGGATCTTGGGCCGGCTTCACCCTCGCCGGCCTGCTCGTCTTCCTGCTGCTGGTCGGGATCGCGTTCGGCACCGCGCCGCTGATCTTCGCGGTGCTGATCGGCGGGCTGATCATGGGCGGCATCGCCGTCGCCCAGGTGCTGCGCCGCGCCGGTGGCGAGCCGCCGCCGGGTGCGGAGCGCCGCCAGAACCCGCGTTCCGGCGCCGCGCCGGCGGCCGGGGAGGGCTCGACGCCCCCCTCCTCGGCAGCCTGAGCCTCAGGGCGTAAAGACGACCTTGATCGCCCGGTCCTCCTTCTTCTGGAAGGCCTCGTAGGCGTGCGGCGCCTCGCTCAGCGGGACCTTGTGCGTGACGAGGTCCTCCGTGCCGAGCGGATCGTCGTCGTCGGTGACCAGCGGCATCAGGTCATCGATCCAGCGCTTCACATGGGCCTGGCCCATGCGCAGCTGTAGGCCCTTGTCGAAGAGCTGCATCATCGGCACCGGGTCGAGCGCGCCACCGTAGACGCCGCTGATCGACACGGTGCCGCCGCGCCGGACGCCGTCGAAGCAGGCGTTGAGGGCGCTGAGGCGGTCGACGCCGGCCCGCTGGAAGACCTGGCGGGCGATCGCGTCCGGCAGCAGCCCGGCCGCCCGCTGGGCGAGCTCGCCGACCGGCGCGCCGTGCGCCTCCATCCCGACCGCGTCGATCACCGAGTCGGTACCCCGCCCGTCGGTGAGGTCGCGGATCCGGTCGCCGATGCTGCGATCGCCGTCGGCGCCATCGGAGACGTCGATCGTCTCCATCCCGTATTGGCGCGCCTTCTCGAGCCGCTCCGGGACGAGGTCGATGCCGATCACGCGCGCGCCCTTGTGCCGAGCGATCCGTCCCGACATCTGCCCGATCGGCCCGAGCCCGAAGATCGCGACCGAGCCGTCCTCCGGGATCGGTGCATACTCGACCGCCTGCCACGACGTGGGCAGGACGTCGGACAGGAAGACGAAGCGCTCGTCCGGGGGCCCCTCCGGCACCTTGATCGGGCCGAAGTGCGCCATCGGTACCCGCAGATACTCCGCTTGGCCGCCCGGCACCTGGCCGTAGAGCTTCGTGTAGCCGAGCAGCGAGGCGCCGGTCCCCTGCTCGTGGTTCTGGGTCGTCTCGCACTGCGCGTAGAGCCCCTGCCCGCACATCCAGCAGCTTCCGCAGGAGACGTTGAACGGGATCACGACGCGGTCACCGGGCTTGATCTGCTCGACCTCCGACCCGACCTCCTCGACGACGCCCATCGGCTCGTGGCCGAGGATGTCACCGGGCTCGAGGAACGGCCCGAGGACCTCGTAGAGGTGGAGGTCCGAGCCGCAGAGCCCGCTCGAGGTGACTCGGATGATCGCGTCGGTCGACTCCTCGATCGCCGGGTCCGGGACCTCCTCGACCCGCACGTCGCGCCTTCCCTGCCACGTGACCGCCTTCATCTTCGCCTCGCTTCCCTCGCTCGCTCCGCTGGCTTCGCGAATCGGGTACCCGGTCGGGTCGTTGCTACGCGAGGCGCGAGCGGCTTAGATGGCGCTCGGTGGCGACCTTCTGCCTCATCCACGGCAACTGGCACGACGGCTCGTGCTGGGCACCGCTCATCGGGCCGTTGCGGGAGCGCGGCCACGACGCCGTCGCGCCGGATTTGCCGCTGGAGGACCCGGCGGCGAGCTGGGAGCTGCGGATCGACTCGCCGCTGCGCGCGCTCGATGGCGTCGAGGGGCAGGTGGTGGTGGTCGCCCACTCCGCCTCATCCGGCTACGGGGCGCTGGTCGCGGACCGGCTGAGCAATCCGCTGCTCGTCCACCTCTGTCCCCGGCTGGGTCAATTCCGCGCCCCACCGGACGCGCCATCGGTCTTCAGGCCGGGGTTCCCGTTTCCACCGCGGCGTGCCGACGGCGCGAACGTCTGGGACCCGGAGGCCGCGATCCCGGCGATGTATCCGCGGCTTCCCCGCGACACCGCGGAGCAGCTCGCCGGCCGCCTTCGCCCCGCCGCGCCGCCGGCCGGCGCCTTTCCGTTGCCGTCGCACCCGGAGGTCCGCACCGCTCTGATCTACGCCACCGACGACGAATTCTTCGAGCCGGATTGGGAGCGGTTCATGGCCCGCAACGTGCTCGGCATCGAGCCGGTCGAGATCGACGGCGGCCACTTCCCGATGCTCGAGGACCCGGAAAGCTTGGCCGCCGTCCTCGACCCGCTCGTCAGCCGCTCGCCTCGCGCGTGAACTCGGCCGTGTGAACCTGACCACGGTGCTTGAACTGAAGGAACAGGCGGTAGCTGCCGGCGCTCGGGAACTCGGTCATGAAGCGGATTCCGCGACCTGAGCCGGACCCCTCGTCGCCCCCGCCGGTGATCGGGTGAACGTGCAGGAACGCCAGATCACCCTCGCGGAGCGCCACGAGGTGGCCGTCGGCGCCGAGGTAGGGCTCGACGTCAACCGGCTTGCCGTCCCGGAGCACGTTGAAGGTCAGCTCCCTGGGCTCGCCCGCGGCGGCGGCCTCGCCCTCGAGCCCGACGTCGTACCCCGAGCCCGTGGTGGTCTCGGTCTGCTGAACCGGCAGCTCGTGGTCGTCGGCCTGACCGTCGACGCTCAGGTCGGCACCGAGCGTCATGCCCTCGCCGTCGTGGCTGAAATCGGCGAAGACGCGGTAATCGCCCGGCTCATCGAGGGTGATCGGCGTCGACCAGGTGCCGTCGTTCGCCATCGCCGGATGCAGGTGCTGGAAGCCCGTCAGGTCACTGCGCACCACGATCAGGTGCATCCGGCGCGCATGTTCGACGTCGAAGTCGGTGACCGCTGAGCCCCGCTCGAGGATCCGGAAGCTGAGCTCGCCCTGCTCCCCGCGCGCCAGCTGGCGCTGGTCGAGCTCGACTCGCAGCCCGCCCGCCGCGCTGCTCAGGCCCTCTACACCCTCGGCGCCGCCTCCAGCCATGGCGCTCTCCTCGCTATGGCCGCCGTGCTCGCTCTCGGAAGCCATCGTCCCGTGGCCCATGTCGTCGCCCGAGATCGCCTCCGCGATCAGGACCGTGGCGCCGAAGACGGCGGCCACGGCCAAGACCGACCCGACCAGCCGCGGCGACGGCCCACCGTGGATGCCGGTCTCGTGGACGGCAACATGACCCTTGCCACGGGAGATCAGCCAGCGGTTGACCGGCAACGCGGCCAGGAAGGCCAGGAAGAGCGCAAACGACAGGGCGCCCCAGAAGAGCAGGTCACCCAGCCCGGCCTCCATCGCCCCCGGGATGAGGACCATGATCAGGTTGTCGATCACCTCCATCACCGCGATCGAGAAGGTGTCCGAGGCGAAGGCGATGGGGATGACCGCACCGAGTGCCAGCCCGGCTCGCAGAAGCGGCAGGCTGGTCAGGCTGTAGCCGAAGAGGAAGGCGAGCGCGATCGCGAGGACGACCGTCGCGAAGTTGCCGAGGCCCAGGGCGGTGCCGATCGCCATTCCCGTGACCTCGCCGATCGCGCACCCGGTGAGGCAGTGGAGGGTCGCGCTGACCGCGACTCCGGTGAGGGCCCGCCCCTCGGTCGGCATCCGATGATGGTCGTGGCCGGGGGCATCGTGCCGGCCCTGGGGTTCGCTGTGCTCCCGATGCTGGATGGTGTGAGTCAAGTGGATTCCTCCTCGTGCGTGCGGTCGCTCACGATATCATACCCCTAGGGGGTATCATCAACTCGGCATGAGAGGATTCGGTCTCGGTGTCGGAGGCCTCATCGACGGAGCGGGCGCTGCGCTGGATCCCGGCTGTCGCGGCGTTGGCGGTCGCCACCCTTTACTGCGTGGGGGCGCTGCTGACGGCCGCCGGGCTCCGTGGCGCCGGTCTGTCCGTCAGGGACACGCTGCCCCTGTTCTCGCTGGAGAAGCTCCTCGCCCGCGGCATCAGCACCTTGATCGGCTCGATCCTGCTGCTGGCATTGCTGGCGCTCCTGGCGATCGGGGCGGTACGGGCCGCGAGCGTCCTGAGGCGCCGGGATACGAGTCACCGGAGGACGATTGCCGCAGTCGTCGCCGGCGCCGTGCTGCTGATCCTGGTGCTGGCGTTCAGCAGCCCGGTGCTGGCCGTGGCATTGCTGCTCAGCCTCGAGATGGGTGTGGCGGGCAGGAGGTGGCTACCCACCGTGCCTCGCGCCTGGATCTGGGGCGCGCAGTACATCGTCGTGCTCGGTGGGTTGATCGCCAGCGCCTACGCATATCCGCAGCCGTTGCCGGTCGCGCGCGTGGACGTCGTGGGCGGCGGCGCGACGGTGGTCGGCGACCTGGTCACGACCACGGACTTCTCCTGGTATGTGGCCGGCTTCGACGACGACTCGGTCCGCGCGATCCCGTCGGCCCGTATCGAGGACGCGCAGTTCGCCTCGCGCGAGCGTGAGGACCCACCGATGCTCAAGGACCTCGTCTCCGACCTGGTCGATTAGTGCCCGATGGCGCCGAGGCGGCTCTCCACGGCCGCTACTTCTCGTCGCTCTGCCTGGGGCTGGCGGCCCTCTCGCTCCCGGCCGCCACCGAAACCTGAGCGAGCCATGTTTCGCCGGGATGACTTCGGGAACGGAGGACATTCTGGCTCGCGGCTGGTCACCGGCCAGCGGGTTAGGACGGGCGAAGGGACTGACCGAGGAGGTGCCATGGGCGCAACCGCGGCGCGACTATCGCCGCTTGATGATTCGTTCCTGGCCGTCGAGAGCCCGACGGCCCACATGCACGTCGGCTGGGCCGCGGTTTTTGAGAGACCGAGTTCCGGCCGCGGGCCGAGCTTCGAGGAGCTTCGCGCGCACATCGGCAGCCGCCTCGCGCGGATGCCGCGCTGCCGCCAGAAGCTCTCCAGCACGCCGCTCGATCTCGATGCTCCGTGTTGGGTAGACGATCCCGACTTCGACCTCTCACGTCACATCGTGCGCGCATCGTCATCCGACTTCGA
Source organism: Solirubrobacterales bacterium (assembly GCA_035296705.1). Classification (GTDB taxonomy): domain Bacteria; phylum Actinomycetota; class Thermoleophilia; order Solirubrobacterales; family 70-9; genus WHSW01. Next base: position 2,179 of record DATHAL010000047.1, on the reverse strand, counting down.
CGAGGTCGTGGCCGATTGCATGTCGGGGCAGCTCGACCGGGAGCGGCCGCTGTGGGAGCTCCGGATCGCCGACCGGCTCGAGGACGGGCGGATCGGTGTCGTCGGGAAGGTCCATCACTGCATGGTCGACGGGATCGCGGCCGTCGAGCTGGCCTCGCTGCTGCTCGATCCGACCCCGGAGGCACCGGCCGAGCGCGACGACGAATGGAATCCGCCGGCGACCGAGCCCGGCGCGGCCAGCCGCCTGCGGACGATCGCCGAGGCCCGGGTCCGCGATCAGATCGAAATCGCGCGCTCCGCGCTTGGGACCCTCGCCTCGCCGCTGCGCCTGGTCCGCGTCGCGTACCGGAGCACCCGTGCCGCCGCAGGCTCCCTTCCCAGGGCGCTTCGTCCAGCGACGCCGGTGGCGCCCCTCAACGAGCCGCTTTCCGCGGCGCGCCACCTCGCGCGTGTGAGCTGGCCGCTCGACGACCTTCACCGCGTGCGCAAGAGCTTCGGCGCCACCGTGAACGACGTCTACCTGGCGGCCGCCGCAGGCGCCCTGCGGCGCCTCATGCTCAGCCGCGGCGCGGAGCCGGTGGCGCTGAAGACGATGGTCCCGGTGAACGTCCGCGGCGACGGCAAGCCCGACGAGCTCGGCAACCGGATCTCCTTCATGTTCATCGCGCTGCCGTGCGACGAGCCCAGCGCGATTCGCCGCCTGCGGCGGATCAAGCGGGCGACGAGTCAGAGCAAACGGCGTGGCGATCCCGGCGCCGCCGACCTGCTCATGCGGATGGTTGGTTTCGGGCCGCGGACGCTGAGGCGGCTGGTCGCAAAGGCGGTGGCGAGCCCGCGGATGTTCAACCTCGTCGTCTCCAACATCCCCGGGCCGCGCGACCCGATGTACATGCGCGGCTGCGAGCTCGAGGAGGCCTATCCGGTGGTGCCGCTCGCCGAGCGCCACGCGCTCTCGATCGGGATGACGACGATCCGGGATCGCGCCTGCTTCGGCCTCTACGCGGATCGCCGCTCGCTTGGGGACATGGAGCGCTTGAGCACCTGCCTTGAGGAGGCGACCGACGAGCTGCTGGCGCTGGCGGCCGGCACCGGACGCGACCCGGGCGCCGCCTTCGTGCATGCAGCCTGAACCTGTCGGTTCGGCTTCCGGGCTGGACCGCGTCGAGCGGCGCGGGTAGGCTCGCTCGATGCGCCTGGCTCGATTGACCGCCCTCGCGGCGACCGCGGTGGTAGCGATCGCCTGGTCGGCAACGGCGTCCGCCGCTTCCGACGAGCGCCTTCAGACTGCGCTCGACAAACTGGTCGAGATCAAGGGCGGACCGCCCGGTGTCGGCGTCGTCCTCGTGCGGGGACACCGGGAGACGTTCCTGCGCGCCGGCGTCGCCGACGTCGAGACTGACAAGCCGTTCACCCGCCGCAAGCACATGCGGATCGCCAGCGTCTCGAAGGCGTTCAGCGGAGCGGTCGCGCTCTCATTGGTAGATCGGGGACTGCTGTCGCTCGACGACACGATCGGCGCCCGCTTGCCGGCGTTGCCCGCGGCTTGGGGCTCGGTGACGCTCCGCCAGTTGCTCAGCCACACCGGTGGCGTTTCCAACTACACAGAGGACGAGGGCTTTCAGCAGTACTTCGGCGACCACCTGCAGGACGACATCACCCTGCTCGGGCTGATCGACTTCGTGCGCGACGAGCCGCTCGAGTTCGCGCCCGGGACGGGCTACCGCTACTCGAACACAGACAACATCATCATCGCGCTGATGGCGGAGGCGGTGACCGGGACGCCGTATGTGGATTTGCTCAAGCGGGAGGTGGCTCGACCTCTGGACCTTCGCCAGACGGCCCTCCCGAGGGGCGTGAACGTCCCGAAGCCGCTGATCAGCGGCTATACGACACGCTGCCCGAGATCGAGGACCTGACCGAGTGCTGCAGCATGGCCTTCGTGAGCGCCTCGGGTGGCATCTACTCGACCCCGCACGATCTGACGCGGTTCACGCAGGGCTACGTCGGCGGCGAGCTCTACGGGGCCGCCACTCGCGCGGCCCAGTTCAGCTTCCGACCGGGGGCGGGATCTGAGCCGCCCGGGCCCGGTAAGCAGTCGGGGGGCCTGGCGCTGTTTCGTTACAAGACGCGCTGTGGCACCGTCTTCGGACACACGGGGAACTTCCCGGGCTACGCCCAG
>DATHAL010000046.1:0-25742 GCA_035296705.1 Solirubrobacterales bacterium | reverse complement strand
GCGAGCGCGAGCTGCTCGGGCCCTACAGCTAGCCGACCGAGTTCTGGTACAGCACGTAGCCGATCCCGGAGCACACGGCGGCGATGATCCAGAACCGGAGCATGATCTTCGTCTCCGACCAGGCGAGCAGCTCGAAATGGTGGTGGACTGGCGCCATCAGGAGCACGCGCCGCCGGAACATCTTGAAGCTGATCACCTGGACCGCGACCGAGAGCGCCTCGATCACGAAGATGCCGCCGAGCACGATCAAGAGGAGCTCCGTCTGCGTCATCACAGCGAGCGCCCCGATCGCACCGCCGAGCCCGAGCGAGCCCGTGTCCCCCATGAATATCGACGCCGGGAAGGCGTTGAACCACAGGAAACCGACCGAGGCGCCGACGAGGCAGGCGGAGAGCAGCGCCAGGTCCGCCTGACCGTTCGTGATCGTGATCGCCATATAGGCGAGGAGCACGATCGCGCAGGAGCCAGCGGCGAGGCCGTCGAGCCCATCCGTGAGGTTGACGGCATTCGAGGCGCCGGCGACGACGAGGTAGATGAACACCAAATAGACGATCGGTCCGAGATAGATCTGGGCGTCGAAGATCCGCGACTGGAGCGCGGGCTCGAGCCCGAGGTCCTCGTAGGCGACGTACCACAGGACGAGCGCGAGGCCGATCTGCCCGAGCAGCTTCCAGCGGGCACCGAGCCCCAGCGAGCGGCGCTTGGAGATCTTGATGAAGTCATCCGCGAAACCAAGCGCGGCGCAGCCGAGCGCGACGCCGAAGACCGCGAGGCTTGCCGTGTCGCGCTCCGACAGAACCAGGTAGGGAACGGCGATCGCGAGGAAGAGGATCAGTCCGCCCATCGTCGGAGTGCCGGCTTTGGCGTGGTGCTCCTGCGGGCCCTCCTCGCGGATCTGCTGCCCGAACTCCTTGACCCGCAGGAAGGCGATGAACTTCGGCCCGAGGAAGATCGTGATGAGCATCGCGGCCATGCCGCCGATCAGCACCTGGCCTCGGTCGATCGAGTCGGATGCGATGTCCGCGAGGTTGGTGGTCGGCTCCATCAGGCCAGCCGGCGGATCAGCTCTTGCGCGAAGGCCTCGAGCCCGACCGACCGCGAGCCCTTGACGAGGAGCGCGTCGCCCGCCGCGACGCTCCCGGCGACGAGCCCGGCCGCGGCCTCCGGGTCCGGCGCCCAGCGATCCGGAGCGTAGTCGCGCGCCAGCTCGCCGACCCCGACCAGCTCGTCGATGCCGAGCTCGCGAGCATGTGCCGCGGCCTCGCGGTGGTAGGCGGGGCCGTCGGGACCGAGCTCTGCCATCCCGCCGAGGACGGCGACCCTGCGGCCGGCGTCGAGCGATGCGAGATGGTCGAGCGCGGCGCGCATCGAGATCGGGTTCGCGTTGTAGCAGTCGTTCACGAGCACGGAGCCGCCGGGCAGCTCGATCACCTCGCCCCGCAGGCGCGAGAAGGATATGCCCGAGGCCCGACGCGCCATCTCGGCGGGATCGGCGTCGAGCGCCACACCGATCGCGACCGCGCATGCGGTGTTCGTGACGTTGTGGCTCTCCGTGAACGGAAGCTCGAAGGTCGCCTCGCCGTTCGGCGTGCCGATCACGGCGGTGGTGCTCTGACCATGGCGCTCGGCACGCTCCACGAAGACGTCGCCGCCGGCCCCGAAGCTGAGCGCGACGAGCCGGTCGTGCAGGTGGGGCGCGAGCGCCTCCGCGTCGGCTGGGACGACCGCACGTCCGCGTTCCCCCAGCCCGGTGAGGATCTCGGCCTTGGCCTCGGCGATCGCCTCGATCGTGCCGAGGAGCTCGAGGTGCACGGGGCCGACGTTGGTGATCGCGCCGACCTCGGGCTCCGCGATCGCGCAGAGCTCAGCGATCTGGCCCCGGCCCCGCATCGCCATCTCGAGCACGAGGAGCTCGCTCTCCGGCGGCGCCGCGAGCATGGCGAGCGGCAGGCCGACCTCGGTGTTGTAGTTCTCGGGACTTGCGTGGGTGCGAAAGGGAAGGATCGCGCGGGAGATGTCCTTCACCGACGTCTTCCCGGTCGAGCCGGTGATTCCAACCACGCGGCAGCCGAGCTCGCGCCGCCATGCGCGGGCGAGCGCCTGGAGGGATCGCAGCGGATCGTCGACCGCGAGCACCCAGCCCCCTGGCTCGGTGGCGGCGAGCTCGCGGGCCCGCTCCCGATCGACGACGGCGCCCCAGGCGCCGGCCGCCAGGGCCCCCGCCGCGTGCTCACCGCCATCGGTCCGTTCCCCGCGAAGCCCGAAGAAGAGCTCCCCGCCCAGGAGCCCGCGCGAGTCGACGGCCCCCCGCTCCGGCCGACCGGGGCCGCCCTCGCGGACGATCTCCGCCCCCGCCTCCTGCGCGATCCGCTCGGGCGCGAGCTCGATCACGCCGAGGCCGCGGTCGCCAGCGCCCGCAGCTCCTCCCGCGCCACCTCGCGATCGTCGAACGGGATCTTTCGCCCGTGCTCGAACTCCTGCCCCTGCTCGTGGCCCTTGCCGGCGATCACGACGGTGTCGCCACGGTCGGCGCGGCCGAGGGCGAGGGCGATCGCCGCCCGCCGATCCGGCTCAACCTCGACCTCGGCCACGGCGTCGCCCATGCCCTGGCGGATCTCCTCGATGATCGAGACCGGGTCCTCGGAGCGCGGGTTGTCGGAGGTGACCACCGCGACGTCGGAGAGCCGGCCGGCGATCTCGCCCATCAGCGGCCGCTTGTCGCGGTCGCGGTCGCCGCCGCAGCCGAAGACGCAGATCAGGCGGCCCTCGGGCGTGATCTGGCGGGCCGAGCCGAGGACGTTGTCGAGCGAGTCGGGGGTGTGGGCGTAGTCGACGAGGACCGCGAAAGGCTGGCCCTCGTCGATCGGCTCGAACCGGCCCGGGACGCGCTCGGCGTCGGCGAGGACGGCCACGGCGTCGGCGAGCTCGATCCCAAGCGCCCGTACGCAGGCGAGCGCGCAGAGGGCGTTCTCGACGTTAAAGCGCCCGGGCAGCGGGACCGTCACCGGGAGCTCACCCTCGGGCGCCGCGAGGACGAAGCGCGCCCCGGTCGCGTCGAAGCTGAGCTCGCGCGCCCTCAGCTCGGCGCGCGCGTCGCCGGCCGCGGAGTAGGTGATGCAGTCGAGCTCGGCGATCAGCCGTGCGCCGTACTCGTCGTCGAAGTTGACGACGCTGGTGCGGGCACGGTGGCCGACGAACAGCCGCCGCTTCGCCTGGAAGTAGTCCTCCATGTCGGAGTGGAAGTCGAGGTGGTCCTGCGTCAGGTTGGTGAATGCCGCGACGTCGAAGCGGATTCCGTCGGCCCGGTTGAGGGTGAGCGCGTGCGAGGAGATCTCCATCGAGCAGGCACGATCGCCGCCGTCGACCATGCGGCGGAAGGTGGCCTGGAGGTCGATCGCCTCCGGCGTCGTGCGCTCGACCGGCTCGACCTGCCCGCCGACCACACGCTGGACCGTGCCCAGGAGCCCGGTCCGGATGCCCTGGCGCTCGAGGATGTGGCGGACGAGGAAGGCCGTCGTCGTCTTGCCGTTCGTGCCGGTGATCCCGACCACGTCGAGGTCGTCGGTGGGGTCGCCGTAGAAGCGCACCGCCGCGTGGGCCATTGCAGCGCGCGCGTCCGCGACCCGCGCCTGGACGACGTGCGGCTCGAGCTCGAGTGGGCGCTCGACGACGACCGCGGCGGCGCCGGCCTGGACGGCGTAGGGGGCAAACCCGTGGCCGTCCGCCGTGAAGCCGCGGGTGGCAAAGAAAAGGAACCCGTCGCGGACCTGGCGGCTGTCGTAGGCGAGCCCCGAGATCTCGATGTCGGCGTCGCCCGCGATCTCGATCACGTCAGCGCCGGCGAGAAGCTCCCGAAGCGTCATCCTGGCCGATTCTAGGAAGGCGGGATGCCGAGGTACGGGAGCGCGTACTTGGCGATGTCCCCGAAGGCCGGAGCGGCGACGCTGCCACCGTAGTAGTCGCCCTTCGGATTGTCGACCACGAGCGCCACCAGCAGGCGCGGGTCGTCGGCCGGGGCGAAGCCGACGAAGGAGGCCACGAACTCGGTCTCGGAGTAGGTGCCGGTCTCCGGGTCGACCTTCTGCGCGGTCCCGGTCTTGCCGGCCAGCGTGTAGCCGGGCACCTCGACCTCGGAGGCGGTGCCGCCCGGCGCCAGCACGCCCTTCAGCATGTCGCGGAGCTCCTCGGAGTACTTGCGGCTGATCACCCGACTCCCCGGATCGGCTGGGATCCGGTCACCGTCCTCGGAGAGGAGCAGCCGCGGCGTCCGCAGCACGCCGCCGTTGGCGATCGCCGAGTAGCCGGCGGCCATCTGCATCGGCGTCACCGAGAGGCCCTGGCCGATCGGCAGGTTTCCCATGGTCGAGCCGGAGTAGTCGTCGACCGGGATCACGATCCCGCGTTCCTCGCCGGGGAAGTCCACCCCGGTCGGCTCGCCGAACCCGAAGGTGCGGATCCACTTGTCGAACTTGTTTGCCCCGAGCTCGAGCCCGATCTTGACCGCGCCGACATTCGACGAGTACTTGAGGATGTCGGCCACCGACAGAGTGCCGTAACCGACACCTTCGTGCGACTCGCCGATGACTCGGTCTGCGACCTGGATCGTCGGCGGAAGCTCGAAGGGCGTGCTCGGAGTGACCAGCCCCTCCTGAAGCGCGCCGGCGACGGTGAACGCCTTGAACGTCGACCCCGGCTCGTAGTTGAAGCCGGTCGCCATGTTCGCGAGCTCGTTCGGCGCCGCGCCGCCTGGGTCGGAGGGGTCGAACGTCGGCCAGTTCGCCATCGCGAGGACCTCAGAGCTGCGGGGGTCCATGACGATCGCGGTCGCGCCCTCCGGCCGGTAGGTGGAGCCGAGCCCGGCCAGCACCTTCTCCGTCTCCGCCTGGAGGTTGGCGTCGATCGTGAGCTTCAGGTCGCTGCCGGTCTGCGCCCCCGCGACGGTGTTTCGCTCGAGCTCGTCCCCGAGCGCGTCGCGGACAACCTCCCGCTCGCCGTCGGTGCCGTGCAGGAGCTCGTCCTCGGAGGCCTCGATCCCCGTGAGGCCCTGGTTGTCGATGCCGACCGTCCCGATCACCTGAGCCGCCAGCTCTCCCTGCGGATAGATGCGGCGACTGTCAGGGAGCGTCCCGATCCCGGGCAGCTTCAGCTTCTCGATCTCCTCCGCCTTTTGCAGGTCGACCTTGCGGGCGACGTAGGCGAACCCGGAGCTGCGATCAGCGAGGTTGCGCAGCACCTCGTCCTGGTCCAGGTCGAGCACCTTCGCGAGCTTGTGCGCGGTCTCCTGCGGGTCCGTGACCTGGTAGGGCGTCGCGTAGATCGTCGCCGCGTCCTCGGAGACCGCGAGCTCGCGGCCGCCGCGATCGCGGATCGTCCCGCGGGAGCCCGGTACGACCACCTCCTCGACCTGCTGGCTCTGCGCCTCGGCGCTGAGGCCGGCGCCCTTGACGCCCTGCACCCAGGCGGCTCGGACGACGATCAGCGAGAGGAGGAGGACGAACGCCGCGAACAGCAGGCCGAGGCGGCGGTCGACCAAGCTCATGGTGCCCCGATGCCCCCGCCCGAGGTCGTGGTCTCGGCCGCGGCTGGCTCGGTGGCCACCGGCTCCGTGGCGGCGGGCTCCGTCGGCGGGGGCGCCGTCTCCGTCGCCACAGGCTCGGTGGCCACCGGCTCGGTCGCGGGCTCGGCCGGGACCGTGGTCGCGGGCTCCGTAGCCGCGGTGGTGTCCGTGGTCTGGGTGGTCGTGGTTGTCGCCGGCTCGGCGTAGACGTCGGTGCTCAGCTCGCCGTCGCGAAGCCGCTGCGCGGCCTGCTCGGCGTCGTTCGAGCCCGCCTTGAGGTAGTCGATCGCGCCCGCCGCCGGCATCACCAGGCCCAGCGTCTGGGCCTCGGTCTGGACCTGCGCGCGCGAGAGCTTCGTTACGACCTCGGCGCCCAGGGTCGAGTTCTCGAGCTCGAGCCGGTCGGCGCGGCGGCCGGCGTCGCTCTCCGACGCGCTGAAGCTGAGCGCCATCACGTTCAGGGCCACGATCCCGACGAGGAGCGAGCCGAGGAGGCCGATCCACAGCCTGCCGCGAGTGAGCCAGACGAACAGGCCGGAGTCCGCAATCCCCCCGACCGCGTCCGCCGTGCGTCCGACCGCAACCGGGACGAAGCCGGTAAGGGGCGTCTGCTGGCGCCGGCGGCGGGCTGGTGCGCTGCGCCGCGCCGGCTTTGAAGCCGGGGCGCGCCGCGCGGGCGCCGTCCTGCGAGCTGGTGCCGTCGCCGCCATCGTCACCTCGGCCGTTTTTCTTGCTCCGAGCGGGGACTTCCTGCCGCATCGGCCTTGCGGGCGACCCGCAGCCTCGCCGAGCGGGCGCGCGGGTTCCGCTCGATCTCGGCCTCGCTCGGCTTCACGGCGCGGCGCGTCACGAGCTCGGCCTCGGGCTCGCGGCCGCATTGGCAGACAGGGAGCTCAGGGGGGCAGATACAGCCTCGCGCGCGGTCCGCGAAAAAGCGCTTCACGCGCCGGTCCTCGAGGCTGTGGAAGGCGATCGCGCCGAACCGCCCGCCGGGCGCGAGCGCGGACCAGGCCGCGGGGAGCGCGCGGTCGAGCGACTCGAGCTCGGAGTTCACTGCGATCCGGATCGCCTGGAACGTCCGCTTCGCCGGATGGCCGCGGCCGAACCTGTAGGCGGGTGGGACGGCGGCGCGGATCGCCTCGACGAGCTCGCCGGTGGTCTCGAGCGGGCGCCGGCGCGCGATCTCGGCGGCGATCGACCGCGCGTGGCGCTCCTCGCCGAGCTCGCGGATCGTGGTCGCGAGCCGGTCGGCGCCCCACTCGTTGACGAGCTCGCGCGCGCTGAGCTCCTGGCTCGGGTCCATCCGCATGTCGAGCGGTGCGTCATATGAGTAGGAGAAACCGCGCTCGGCCGTGTCGAGCTGAAGGGAGGACACGCCGAGGTCGATCAGGATCACGTCCGCGCTGCCGCCGTCGGTGGCCATCTCGTCGAGGGCATCGGCGAAGTCGCCGCGGACGAAGGTGGCCTCCGCGCCGAGCTCCGCCTTGATCTCCGCGAACCGACGCTCGGCGTGCGGGTCGCGGTCGATCGCGACGACGCGCCCCGTCGGCCCGATCCGCTCGGCCGCGAGGCGGGCGTGACCACCGCCGCCGAACGTGCAGTCGACGACCACGTCCCCGGGCTCGGGGTCGGTGAGCGCGATCAGCTCGGGGGCGAGGACGGGGACGTGCTCCGTGGTCATGTAGGTCAGTGTGGCCATCGCGTAGCTAGGAGCCGGCTGCGGAGGTCGCGAGCTCCTCGGCGAGCCTCTCCGCCTGCTCGTCGAGTTCGGCGTAGTGCTCGGACCAGCGCTTCGGGTCCCAGAGCTCGATGTGGTCGCCGACGCCGACCACCATGCAGGGACCGTCGAGCCCCGCGTGCTCGATCAGGTGCTTGGCGAGCCGCACCCGGCCCGCGGAATCGAGCGCCTCGTCGGCCGCCGAGGCGTTGAAGCGCCGGTACATCATGCGGCCCTTGCGGCCGAGCCGGTTGAGGTCGGCGAGGAAGCGCTTGCTCCAGTCGTCATAACCCCGCGGCGAGAAGACCTCGACGCAGGGGTCGAGCCCGGCGACGAGAACCACGCCCTCGGAGAGCGGCTCGCGCCAGCGAGCCGGGACCGTGAGCCGATCCTTGGAGTCGAGGTTGTGTTCGTACTGCCCACGAAAGGCCATGCGATAGGTGCGAGCGAGAAATCTGGACCGGAGTGGTGAGGTGGGAGGAGCCTCACCACCCCGGTCCCTGGGTCAACTCGTTGGGCCACGCTAACCCACTTTGCCCCACTTTGCAACACCGCGTCGGCGAGAATTGGAACCGATCCGTCGGACGGAGTTGATACGTGGGAATCTCGAGGGCGGCGTTTCGCCCATCGCCGTGCGGGTTCGGGCGACGCCGGACGCTCGCCTGAGCGCGCGCACGGCGCCCGTTTCTGCAACCGCCCTTGCAGCGGCTAGGCTGCCGCCCGGTGACGACCGAGCGACCGTCCGTGAGCCAGACGCGGCCCGCGAGCACCGGCGAGATGCGGGAGCCGCGGGACCTGCCGTCGGTTCCCGACGACGCCGACGACACGCGCGGCGTGCACCTGCGCCAGCTCCTCGTCCACCCCGCGACGCTGATCATCACCGGCGTCCTCGCGGCGCTTGCCCTGGTCGTGGTCGGAGCGCAGGTCGGCTTCGGCATCGGCGCCGCGGCTGCCGGCGGCATCCTGTTGATCGCCTGCGTCGTCGTCTGGCTGATCGCGACCTCGAAGGCCGCGGCGGACTTCTTCAACGCCTACGCGCAGGGGCGCGGTCTGACCCGGATCGACGGCAAGAGCTCGCTCCCCGCGGTGACGCCGCTGCTGCGCAAGGGCAAGCGCCGCTACGCCGAGCAGCGCTTCAACGGCGTCTTGCCGGGTGGCCTCGAGGGCAGCCTCTGCCTCTACACCTATGAGGACGAGAGCACGGACTCAGACGGCGACAGCCAGACCACCTACATCCATTACACGATCGTGATGACCGAGCTGCCGGACACCGCCCGCCTCCTGCACGAGCTCTACTGCCAGCGGCGGTTCGGGTTCCGGTTCATGGACGGGATGGAGGACTCCTTTCGACGGCGCCAGCGAGTGGAGCAGGAATCAGCGGAGGTCGACAGAAAGTACGAGATCTTCATCGGCAAGGACGACGACATGGCGATGGCGCGCCAGGTCCTCTCCCCCAGCTTCCTCGTCTGGCTCGAGGAGCACTCGCCGGACGCGTACGCGTTCGAGCTCTGCGCCGGCAGCCTCGTCTGCAACGTCAAGGGCCACAAGAAGTCAGCCTCCGAGCTCGACCGGATCTGCCAGGCCGCCGCCGCCGTCGCCCGGCGCCTCCAGGAGGAGGCATCGGAGACCGTGGCCTCGGCCTAGAACGGCAGCCCGCCGGCGGTCAGGTCCGGGACGACCCAGTCCGCGCCCGCGTCGCGGAGCTGGTCGACCGAGTACTCCCCGGTCGCGACGCCGAGCACGCGGATCGCCGTGTCGTGGCCGGCGGCGATGTCGAGTGGGGTATCGCCGGTGGCGATCGAGCCGTCGCGGTCGAGCCTGCCACCGGCCGCCTGCTCCGCGCGGCGCAGCGCAATCCGGCAGACGCCGGGACGGTCGTCGGCGTCGGAGCCGTACCCGCCGAAGGAGAAGAAGCGGTTGAGGTCGGCGCGCCCGAGCTTCGTGTGCGCGGCGGGCTCGGTGTTGCCCGTGATCAGGCCGACGAGCCGCCCCTCGCCCGTAAGCCGCTCGAGCATCTCGACGACCCCCGGCATCACGCGGTACCCGGGCGAGCTCTCGACCTCCTCCGCGAGGTAGCGCTGGCGGAGGGCCATCAGCCGCGCCATCTCCTCGCCCTCGGGCTCGCGGCCGAGCGCTCCTCGGAAGCAGGCGACGCCGACCGCCGGGTCGGGCACGCCCTTGCCCGTGTAGTCGGGCACGTTCACGTCGACGTCGTGGAGCTCGCGGAACGCCCGATGCCAGGCCCGGTCGCTGGCGCCGCCGGTCCTGATCAGCGTTCCGTCGATGTCGAAGAGGAGCGCCGCCGGCGCGGCCCGGTCAGCCACCCTGGCGGTGTGCGCGGTAGCGACGGATCAGGGCGTTGGTCGAGCTGTCGTGTGCCAGCTCCGGCTCCTCGGGCGCCTGGAGCTCGGGGATGATCCGCCTCGCCAGCACCTTCCCGAGCTCCACCCCCCACTGGTCGAAGGAGTTGATCTCCCAGATCGTCCCCTGCGTGAAGACGCTGTGCTCATAGAGTGCGACCAGGCTGCCGAGAGTCGCGGGATCGAGTCGCTCGGCGAGGATCACGTTGGTCGGCCGGTTGCCCTCGAAGCGCCGGTAGGGCTCGTCCGCCTCCTCGCCGAAGGCGAGCGCCTCCGCCTGGGCGAAGACGTTTGAGATCAGCAGGTCGTGATGATCCGAGAGCGGGTTGAGCGGCTCCATGAACCCGATCAGGTCGCATGGGATCAGCTTCGTGCCCTGATGGATGAGCTGGTAGAAGGAGTGCTGGCCGTTCGTCCCGGGCTCGCCCCAGTAAACGGCACCGGTCTCGTAATCCACGCGCTCACCCGTGAGCGTCACGTGCTTTCCGTTGGACTCCATCGTGAGCTGCTGCAGGTAGGCGGGAAAGCGCTTGAGATACTGCTCGTACGGCAGCACCGCGACGGTTTGGGAGCCGAAGAAGTCGCCGTACCAGACGGCGAGCAGGCCCATGAGGACCGGCAGGTTCGATTCCGTCGGCGCCGTCCGGAAGTGCTCGTCGATGGCGTGGAAGCCGGCGAGCATCTCCCTGAAGCGCTCGGGGCCGATCGCGAGCATCGTCGAGAGGCCGATCGCGGAGTCCATGGAGTAACGGCCGCCGACCCACTCCCAGAACCCGAACATGTTCCCGGTGTCGATCCCGAACTCGGCGACGGCGTCGGCGTTGGTGGAGACCGCGACGAAGTGCTTGGCGACCGCGGACTCATCGCCGCCGAGGCCGGCGAGCGCCCACTCGCGCGCCGTGCGCGCGTTGGTCATCGTCTCGAGCGTCGTGAACGTCTTCGAGGAGACGATGAACAGCGTCTCGGCCGGGTCGAGGTCGCGCGTGGCCTCGGCGAAGTCGGTGCCGTCGACGTTGGAGACGAAGCGGAACGTCATCTCGCGCGCCGAGTAGTGGCGCAGCGCCTCGTAGGCCATCACCGGGCCGAGGTCCGAGCCGCCGATGCCGATGTTGATCACGTTGCGGATCCGCTGGCCGGTGTGGCCGCGCCACTCGCCGTCCCGGATCCGGTCGCAGAAGGCGCTCATCCGGTCGAGGACCTCGTGCACCTCCTTGACGACGTCCACCCCGTCCACCACGAGCGAGCGGTCGCGCGGCATCCGCAGCGCGACGTGGAGCACCGCGCGGTCCTCGGTGGTGTTGATGTGCTCGCCGCGGAACATCGCCTCGCGGCGCTCCGCGAGCCCGGACTCGGCCGCGAGCGTGACGAGCAGGCCGAGCGTCTCGTCGGTGACCCGGTTCTTCGAGTAGTCGAGGTGGAGGCCCGCCGCCTCGGCGACCAGCCGCTCGCCGCGCCCGGGATCCTCGGCGAAGAGCTCACGGAGGTGGCCGCCGGCGAGCTCGGCCTGGTGTTGGGAGAGGGCGCGAAAGCTCTCGCGTTCGCGAAGCGGCGTCATCCGCCGCTATCGAATCACGAAGCGACCTTCTCCCGCTCGCCGGAGATCGTCTCGAGCATGTCCTGCCAGGATGCCGAGAACGCGTCCTTGCCCTCCTCCTGCAGACGCTCGGCGAGCGCGTCGGTGTCGATGCCCGCGTCCGCGAACGCGGCCAGCGTCTCCTCCGCGTCGCCGCCGTCGGCGGGAATCGGCTCGCCCACCTCACCGTGGTCCGCGAAGGAGAGCAGCGTCTTGTCCGGCATGGTGTTGATCGTGAACGGGGCCGCGAGACCCTCGACGTAGAGGACGTCCGAGGCATCCGGGTCCTTGGTGCCGGTGCTCGCGAAGAGCAGGCGCTGCGGCCGGGCGCCCTCGTTCAGGAGGCGCTGCCAGCGATCGGAGTCGAGCAGCTCGCGGTAGGCGCGGTAGGTGCGCTTGCCGATCGCGGTCCCGAGCGTGTTGCGGAGGTCGTCGCCGACCTCGTCGGCCACCGCGACGTCCCATCGGCTGATGAACACGGAGGCGACCGAGGGCACCGCCGGATCGAGGCCGGCCTCGATCCGGCGCTCGACGCCGCGCATGTAGGCGTCCGCGGCGGCCAGGTAATGCTCGCGCGAGAAGAGCAGCGTCACGTTGATCGGTATCCCGGCGAAGATCGACTCCTCGATCGCGGTGCCGCCCGCCTCGGTTCCCGGGATCTTGATGAACACGTTGCAGTCCGCCTTCGAGTGCAGCTTTGAGGCCTGCTCGATCGTCGGTTCGGCGCCGTCGGCGAGCAGCGGCGAGACCTCGAGCGAGACCCAGCCGTCGACCCCGTCGGTGCGCTCGTGGACCGGCTCGAAGAGGTCCGCGGCGCGGCGCAGATCCGTGGTCGCCAGCTCGAAGAAGAGCTCCTCGCCCTCCAGCCCCTGGTCCACCAGCTCGGCGATCTGCTCGTCGTAGGCGTGACCGCCGCCGATCGCCTTGTCGAAGATCGTCGGGTTCGACGTCAGCCCGGTGATCGAGTACTCGTCGATGTAGCGGGCGAGCGTGCCGTCGTCGAGCATGTCGCGGGTGATGTTGTCCACCCAGAGGCTCTGGCCGAGCTCGTGCAGTCGCTGGTTGGGATTCATACCTTGATCTCCTTGCCTTCCAGTAGGGCGCGGGACGTCTCGACCACCTTCTCAGGCGTGAACCCGTACTTGCCGAGCACATCCTTGAGCGGGGCCGAGGAGCCGAACGTGTGCATGCCGATCATCCTCCCCTCGGAGCCGACGTAGCGGTCCCAGCCGATGGTCGAAGCCTCCTCGATCGAGATCCGGGCGGTGACGGAGGGCGGCAGAACGCTCTCGCGGTACTCCTCCGGCTGCTGGTCGAAGAGGTAGAACGACGGCAGGCTGACGACTCGCGCCCGGATGCCGTCGTCGATCAGCTTCTCGTGGGCCTGAGCGGCGAGCGCCACCTCGCTCCCGGTCGCGATCAGGATCAGCTCGGGGTCTGAGCCCTCGGGGTCCGCCAGGACGTAGCCGCCGCGCCGCAGCCGGTCGGCCGACGCGTAGCGGGTGCGGTCGAGGATCGGCACGTTCTGCCGGGTCAGCACGAGCGCGACCGGCTGGTGGTGCTGCTCCATCGTCAGCCGCCACGCCTCGGCGACCTCGTTCGCGTCAGCCGGCCGGATCACGTTGAGCCCGGGGATCGCGCGCAGCGAGGCGAGCTGCTCGACCGGCTGGTGGGTCGGCCCGTCCTCGCCGAGCCCGATCGAATCGTGGGTGAAGATGTGGATCACCGGGAGCTCCATGAGCGCCGAGAGGCGGATCGCGGGCCGCGCGTAGTCGGAGAAGACGAGATAGGTCGACCAGGACGGCCTGAGCTTCGAGATCGAGAGCCCGTTGGAGATCGCCGCCGAGACGTGCTCGCGGATCCCGTAGTGGAGGTTGCGCCCTGTGCGGCGGTCGGGCTGGAAGTCCGTCACTTCGTCGAAGGCGAGCCGGACCGACGTCGAGTCGGTGAGGTCGGCGGAGCCGCTCAAAAACCAGGGAACCTGAGGCGCGAGCGCGTTCTCGACCCTGTTCGAGGCCTTCCGGGTGGCGAGGCCCTTCTCGTCGGGCTCGAAGCTCGGGATGTCGCGGTCCCAGGCGTCGGGGAGCTCGCGGCGCTGCATCGCGTCGATCTGGCGCGCGAGCGTCTCGTGCTCGCGCTCGTATGAGACGAGCAGCCGCTCCCACTCCTCGCGGAGCGTCGCACCGCGGGTGCCGAGCCCGGAGTCGAAGTTCTCCCGCACCCCGTCCGGGATCAGGAACTGGGCGTCCTCGGGCCAGCCGTACGCGCGCTTGGTCTCCCGGACCTCCTCCTCGCCGAGCGGCTCGCCGTGGGCCTCGGCGGTGTCGACCTTGTGCGGGGCGCCGTAGCCGATGTGACTGTCGACGATCACGAGCGTGGGCCTGTCCGTGGTCGCGCGGAAGCCCTCGAAGGCCCGCGTGAGCATGCCGAGGTCGTTCGCATCGCCGACCCTGGTCACGTTCCAGCCGTAGCTCATGAAGCGGCCGGCGACGTCGTCGCCGTAGGTGATGTCCGTGCGGCCGTCGATCGAGATGTGGTTGTTGTCGTAGATCCAGCAGAGGTTGTCGAGCCGCTGGTGTCCTGCGAACGAGGCGGCCTCGTGGGAGACGCCCTCCATCAGGTCGCCGTCGCCGGCGATCACGTAGACGTCGAAGTCGAACATCTCGAAGCCGGGCCGGTTGAAGTGCGCGCTCATCCACTTCGACGCGACCGCCATCCCGATCGAGGTCGCAACGCCCTGACCGAGCGGCCCGGTCGTCGTCTCGACGCCGGAGGTCCAGCGGTACTCCGGGTGTCCGGCGGCCTTCGAGTCGAGCTGACGGAAGCACTTGATGTCGTCGAGGGTCACCGACTGGCGGCCCTCGACCTCGTAGTCGGGATCGACGGCGCGCACTCCCGTGAGGTGCAGGAGCGAGTACAGGAGCATCGAGGCGTGACCGGCCGAGAGGACGAAGCGGTCTCGGTTCGGCCAGATCGGGTTTGCCGGGTCGAACCGAAGGAAGCGCTGCCAGATCGTGTACGCGACCGGCGCCATCGCCATCGGCGTGCCGGGGTGGCCGGAGTTCGCCTTTTGGATCGCGTCGATCGAGAGCGTCCTGATGGTGTTGATCGAGAGCTGGTCGATGTCCGGCATGAGTCATACATTGACGCATCGGTGAGCTCCCTAACCGATGCCGAGAAGAGGGCGGCGGCGGAGGCCGCGGCGCGGCTCGTCGAGGACGGGATGCTCGTCGGGCTCGGCACCGGATCGACCGTCGCCTTCCTGCTCCCGGCGCTCGCCGAGCGCGAGCTCGACATCCGCTGCGTGGCGACCTCGGTCGCGACCGAGGAGCAGGCCCGGGAGCTGGGGATCGCGGTCGAGCAGTTCGACTCCCTCGAGCGCCTGGACATCGCGATTGACGGAGCGGACCAGGTCGCCCCGGACGGCTGGCTGGTCAAGGGCGGGGGCGGCGCGCATACACGCGAGAAGATCGTCGCCGCGGCCGCGGACCGCTTCATCGTGATCGCCGACTCCTCCAAGCCGGTCGACGAGATCGCGGCTCCGATCCCGCTCGAGCTACTCGAGTTCGGCCTCCCGTCCACGCTCGGCCGGCTCGGCGACGTCGAGCTGCGCGACGGCGCCGCGCGCTCGCCGGACGGCGGCGTGATCGCCGACTACACCGGCGGCGTCGACGATCCGAGCCTGCTCGCAGCGCGCCTCGCCGCCACTCCGGGAGTCGTCGACCATGGCCTCTTCGCGCCGCAGATGGTGAGCGAGGTGCTGATCGGCCGCGACGCGGCGGTGGATCGGATCGAGGTCTGAGCTACGCGGCTGCCTCCCGGTCGGCGAGGAGGATCGCGTTGGCGGCGCGCAGCCGACCGGCAGGGATCGATTTGTCGCCGGCCCGAAGCTTCGCCAGGGCCTCGGGCTTGTCAGCCCCCGTCACCAGCCAGAGAACCGTCCGCGCGGCCTCCAGCACCGGATAGGTGAGCGTCATCCGTCGGCGCCCGTGATACTCGCCCGTCACCGCGACCTGCCGATCGCGCACGTCGAGCACCGGGTCGCCGGGAACGAGCGACGCAGTGTGGCCGTCGGGCCCCAGGCCGAGGTGAACGAGATCGATCCGCTCGGGCAGCTCGGCGGCGTAGCGCGCGGCGGCGGCCTCCGGGTCGGGGTCGGTGACCGGCATCGGCCGCAGGCGCTCCAGGGCCTCGGCCGGCAGGCTGTCGCGCAGGCGGGTCAGGTTCCGGTCGGCGTCACCGTCGGGCGCGACGCGCTCGTCGACCTGCAGGATCGTCACGCGCCGCCAGTCGAGCTCTCGCTCGCCGAGGAGCTCGAACATCCGCCACGGCGCGTGGCCTCCGCTGACCGCGAGCGAGAACGAGCCACGCTCGCCGATCGCCGCGTCCGCCGCCTCCGTGATCAGCTCGGCGCCGCGCACCGCCGCCGCCTCTGAGTCCGCGAGGACCTCCTCGGTCAATCCTGCTTCTCTTCGTGGCCGCCGAACTGCCTTCGCATCGCAGAGAGCACCTTGTCGGCGAAGTCGTCGAGGCCGCGCGAGGCGAAGCGGGAGTAGAGCGCGTTCGAGAGCACCGGCGCCGGCACCCCCTCCTCGATCGCCGCGATCGAGGTCCAGCGGCCCTCGCCGGAATCCGAGACGCGGCCCTCGAAGTCCTCCAGCGTCGGCGAATCGGCGAGCGCCGCGGCGGTCAGGTCGAGGAGCCAGGAGCCGATCACGCTGCCGCGACGCCAGAGCTCCGCGACCTCCGGGATGTCGATCTCGTACTCGTAGAACTGCGGGTCGGTGAGCGGCGCGGTCTCGGCGTCGGCCTCGCGCGGGTGCTTGCCGGCGTCGGCGTTCTTGAGGATGTTGAGGCCCTCGGCGTATGCCGCCATCACCCCGTACTCGATCCCGTTGTGGACCATCTTCACGAAGTGCCCGGCGCCGCTCGGCCCGCAGTGCAGGTAGCCGTGCTCGGCGGTCGAGGGGTCGCCGCTTCGCCCAGGTGTCCGCTCCGCGGCATCGACCCCGGGCGCGATCGTCGCGAAGATCGGGTCGAGCCTCCTCACCGCCTCCTCCGGGCCGCCGATCATCAGGCAGTAGCCGCGGTCGAGGCCGAAGACGCCGCCGGAGGTGCCGCAGTCGATGTAGTCGATGCCCCGCTCGGCGAGCTTCGACGAGCGGCGGATGTCGTCGCGGTAGTAGGAGTTGCCGCCGTCGATGATCGCGTCGCCGGCCTCCAGTCGCGCACCGAGCTCGTCGACGGTGCTCTCGGTGATCCCGCCCGCGGGCACCATGACCCAGACGGCTCGCGGCGCAGACAGCTTCGCTATGAAGTCGTCCAGCGACTCGGCGCCGGTGGCCCCCTCCCCGGCGAGCGTCCCGATCGCCTCCGGGTTGACGTCGTAGACCACGCAGTCGTGGCCGTCGCGCATCAGCCGGCGAACGAGGTTCGCGCCCATCCGCCCCAGGCCCACCATTCCTAGCTGCATCCGTCCGGATACTAAGCGTAGATTCCCCGCGCAGATGGCGGAGCAGGCCGACACGCTCGTGGTCTTCGGGATCACCGGCGACCTCGCGAAGAAGATGACGTTCCACGCGCTCTACCGGCTCGAGCGCCGCGGCGAACTTCACTGCAAGGTGCTCGGCGTCGCGCGCAACAAGTGGAGCGAGGTCGACCTGGACAACTACGCCCGCGACTCGATCCACGCGACGGTCAAGGATCCGGACGAGGACGTGGTCCGGCGGCTCGAGGACCGGCTCGAGTACGTGTACGGCGACTTCGACGACGACGACACCTACCAGAAGGTCGGGAAGGCGATGGGCCGCTGCAACCAGGCGGTCTTCTACCTCGAGATCCCGCCGTCCCTGTTCGGCGACGTCGCGCGCCGGCTCCACAGCGCCGGCCTCACCGACGGCGCGCGGGTGGTGTTCGAGAAGCCGTTCGGCCACGACCTCGAATCGGCTCAGGCGCTCAACCGCGAGCTCCTCACGGTGCTCGAGGAGTCGCAGATCTACCGGATCGACCATTTCCTCGGCAAGGAGCCGGTCATGGACATCCTCTACCTGCGGTTCGCGAACGCGATCCTCGAGCCGATCTGGAACCGCGGCTTCATCGGCTCGGTGCAGATCACGATGGCGGAGAACTTCGGCGTCGAGGACCGCGGGAGCTTCTACGACCCCGTCGGAGCGCTGCGCGACGTGGTCCAGAACCATCTGCTTCAGGTGATGGCGCTGGTCGGGATGGAGCCGCCCTCGGGCGCCCCGGACGACCACGACGCGATCCGCGACCGCAAGACGGACTTCTTCCGTGCCATGCCCACGGCCGACCCGAAGCGCTACGTGCGCGGCCAGTACGCGGGCTACCGCGATGTCAAGGGCGTCGCAGCGGACTCGGAGACCGAGACCTTCGTCGCGCTCCAGCTCGATGTCGACAGCTGGCGCTGGTCCGGCGTTCCCTTCTACATCCGCGCGGGCAAGTCGCTGCCCCTCGAGGCGACCGAGGTGAGGGTGGTCTTCCAGCGCCCGCCCCGGCTCGGGATCGGCGGGCGCATGGTCCCGCCTCCCGACGAGCTCGTGATGCGGATCAAGCCGGATCCCGGCGCGCAGCTCGTCCTGATGTCGAAGAAGGCCGGCGAGGAGTCGTTCCAGCCCGTGCACCTCGACATGGAGTTCTCGACGCAGATCGGCGACCAGCCGGAGCCCTACGAGCGGCTGCTTCGTGACGCCCTCCTCGGCGATCCCAGCCTCTTCCCCACGCAGGAGGCGATCGACGAGACGTGGCGAATCGTCGAGCCGCTGATCGACCAGCCGTGCGGCATCGAGACCTACGAGCCCGGGACATGGGGGCCGGAGTCGGCGAACCGCCTGCCGAGCTCTCGCGGCGGCTGGCGCGAGCCCTGGATGCCGGCCTAGCGGCTACTCCTCGTCGAAGAGAAGCGACGCGCCGATCGCTCCACCGAGGTCGCCGAGCTCCGCGAGGTGAACGGCTGGCGGGTCGTCGCTTACGAAGAGGTGCGGGTGCATCCGGTGCTCGATCTTCTTCACGCCCGGCTTGCCGAAACGGATCCCGAGCCCGCCGCCGATGATCACCGCCTCGGGGTCGACGAGGTTGACCGCGGAGGCGACGCCGACGCCGAGCGCGCTGTAGGCGCGATCGACCAGCTCCTCCGCCAGCTCGTCGCCCTCCTTGAGCGCGTGCTCCCAGACGCTCGACGAGAGCCGGTCGTGGCCGCGCTTCTTCATGATCTTGAAGAGGCTCGTCTTCACTCCGAGCTCGTGCTCGTGGCGCGCCTTCGCCTCCATCGCCCCGCGGCCGGCGTACGCCTCCATGCATCCGCGCCGCCCGCAGGGGCAGCGCGCGCCGCCTCGCTCGACCACCATGTGTCCGATCTCACCCGCGGCACCGCGCCCCACCCAGCGCTTGCCGTCGAGGATGAGACCGCCGCCGACGCCCGTGCCCCAGAACACGCCGAGCAGCGAGCGGTACGGCCGGCCGGCGCCGAGCTTGAACTCGGCGTTGGTCGCGACGTCGACGTCGTTGCCGATCCGCACGGGCGCCCCGAGGTCCCCGGCGAGCGTCTCGCCGAGCGGAAAGCTCCCCGCCCAGCCGGGAAGGTTGCGCGCTCCCGAGACGACCCCGGTCGACTCGTCTGCGTCACCGGGCGAGCCGACGCCGATCCCCTCGAGCGCTGAGGTCTCGACGCCCGCCTCCTCGGCGGCCAGCCGCATCGCCTGAGCCATCTCCGCCGCGACGTCCTCGGGCCCGCCGTCCGTTGGCGTCTGGCGTCGCGCCTCGCCGCTCACCTCGCCGTCGGAGCTCACCACCGCCGTCTGGATCTTGGTCCCGCCGAGATCGATCCCGCCACGCAGTGCCGCCATCGCGGCAGAGCCTAGAGGCCTATAGGCCGGCCAGGAGGGCACCGGAGTGGGCGACGATCGCCGCGAGGATGATCAGGAGCACGGAGGGCACGAGGACGAGCGCGACGACGAGCTGGATCTTCGGAGCCGCGCGAGCCGCCCGGTCCTCGATCCGGCGGCGCGCATCGCGGCGAAGCCCCGTCGCCTGGACGTGGAGCTGGTCGGCGAGCGGCGAGCCGTAGATGCGCGAGCGCTCGATCGCGGCGGCGAGCGCGCCGACCTCGGCTCCGGGAACGCGCTCCCGCAGCGCCTCGAGCGCGTCGCGGACCGGGGCGCCGCACTCGATCTGCGCGACGGCCGAGCCGAGCTCCGCGGCGAGCGGGCCGCTGGTCCCGTTCGAGATCTCCGAGAACACAGTCGCTGGGGAGCGCCCCGACGCGGCGCCGACCGCGAGCATGTCGAGCGCGTCGGGGAGCGCCTCGACGAAGCGCTCGGCGCGCCGGCGCGCCCGGCGCTCGAGCAGTGCGTCGGGTGCGAGAAACCCGGCCGCGACCAGCAGGGCGCCCGCGACGAGCCCGAGCCGCGTTGGCAGCACCGGCGCGACCCCCAGCCCCAGGGACAGTCCCGGCGAAGGCCCCGCCGAGCTTCGCCGCCACGACCGCGCGCGGCTCGAGCGTTCCGGCGAGACCGGCGCGCGCGATCCGCTCCGGGAGCCCCAGGCGTCCCGCAGCGCCGGCGAGCGGCTCGCCGCCGGGGCCGCCGAGAGCCCGGCGGGCGCGTTCGCCCAGCGATCCGGCGAGCTCCCAGATCGCGCCGAAGAGGAGGAGGACCGCGACCGCCGCGAGCGCCGGCGTCATCGAACGGTGACGCGGCTGAGACGCCGGATCGCCGCGAACCCGGCGAGCTGAAGCGCGGCAGCGATCGCGAGCAGCGTCGCCGACGCGGGATTCGAGAACAGCCCGCCGACGAAGCCCGGGTCGAGGAGCTCGGCGAGCATGGCGGCGCCGGCGGGCATCGCGGCGACCAGGAGACCGGTGAACCGTGCCTGGGCGGTCGCGGAACGCGCGTCGGCCTCCGTGCGGTCGCGGTCCGCCGCGGCCGCGGCGAATCGGCGCAGGAGCGTCGCCAGGTCGCCGCCAGCGAGCTGCTGGGAGAGGAGCGCCGCGGCGAACGAGTCCACTCGGGGCGACTCGACGCGCCGGCGAAGCGCCTCGAGCGCCTCCCGCGTCGGCGCCCCGAGCGAGAGCTCAGCGCGCACGCGCTCCATCTCGCGGGCCGGCGGACCCTCCAGCGAGCTCGGCGCCGCAGCGAGCGCCTCCCTCGCCGAGCGGCCCGATGCAAGCGCGTCGGCGACGGCGAGCGCGACGCCGGGAAGCCCCCGTTCGACGGCACGACGGTAGCCGGCGCGACGGCGCGCGATCGCCGCCCCGGCCGCCGCAGGACCCGCGGCGGCGAGGACGGGCGCCGGGCCGGGCCCGAGGATGAGGACGGCCGCGGCGAAGATCGCGGCACTACCGAGGACCGCGAGCCGCCGCCGCTCGCGCTCCGTGGGCGCGTAGCCCTCGCGCCCGGCACGTCTCAGCGGCTCGAGAGCCCCGGCGAGCCACCGTCCAGCCGCGGGCGTCGCGACCACCGCCTCGCGCGCGGCGACCGCAGCCAGCCCGCCGGCGGCGGCCGCCAGCGCCACGGCGAGAGCCTCGGCGGCGCTCACGGACGCCGCCAGAGCTCGCGGACCCCGACACCCACCGCCGTCCGCGTCACCTCGGCGAGCTCGACCACGGTGCGCGAGCCGTCGCGGCGACGGACGATGTGGCAGACGAGCTCGACCCCTCGGGCGAGCTGCTCCCGGATCGCGTCGTGCGGGAGCCCGACGCCGGCCATCAACGCGAGCGTCTCGATCCGCCGCAGAGCATCCTCCGGCGAGTTCGCGTGCACGGTGGACAGGGCGCCCTCGTGGCCGGTGTTGAGCGCGGTGAGGAGGTCGAGCGCCTCCGGCCCCCGCACCTCGCCGATCACGATCCGGTCCGGGCGCATGCGCAGGGCGTTGCGGAGCAGGTCGCGGATCGCGACCTCCCCGGTGCCCTCGATCGAGGTCGGACGGCTCTCCAGCCGCACCACGTGCGGCTGGCGCAGCCGAAGCTCCGCGGCGTCCTCGATCGTCACCACCCGCTCGGCGGGGTCGAGCCACGCCGAGAGCGCGTTCAGCAGCGTCGTCTTGCCCGATCCGGTTCCGCCCGAGACCAGCAGGCTGCGCCGCTCGCGCACCGCCGCCTCGAGCAGCTCGCGAAGCTCCGGCGCCACCGTTCCAGACGCGACCAGCTCGTCGGGCCCGGGGCGACTGGCGCCGAAGCGCCGCACCGAGAGCGCCGGCCCGTCAACCGCGAGCGGCGGGATCACGACGTTCACGCGTGAGCCATCGGCGAGCCGCGCATCCGCCATCGGGCTCAGCTCGTCGACCCGCCGCCCGACGGGCGCCAGGATGCGCTCGATCGCGTCCCGAAGCGCCTGGTCGGTGTCGAAGCGCACCTCGGTGCGCTCGATCCGTCCCCGCCGCTCGACATAGACCGTCTCGTGGCCGTTGACCATCACCTCCTCGACCTCCGGGTCGGCGAGGAGCTCCTCGAGCGGTCCCAGCCCGACGGTGTCGCGAAGGATCAGGTCCGCGATCCGATCGCGGCGCGCCGCCGGCAGGATCGCGGCCTCCTCGTCCACGAGGTCACGCACCGAGCCCTCGATGTCGGTGCCGGCTTCACCTGCCGCCGCCGCGGCTCGACGACGCTCGATCAGCCGCCCGCGGAGCTCCGCCGCGAGCAGGCGGGAGTGGTCCTCGGCACTCGCCATTTGCCACCTAGAGAGCGCGCTCGCGGCCGACTCTCCCCCGTTAAGCTTGGTCTTGCATCGGATGCTCGAGCGCTGCCGCCGCAGTGCGCGGGGGCACCGGAGATGGCCGCGCAAACCCAAACCTCAGCCGAGACGCGCTTGATCAAGGCGCTCGCACACCCACTGAGGTTCCGGATCCTGGCAAAGCTGAACGAGGGGCCGGCGAGCCCGAGCAGTCTTGCGGAGCAGCTCTCGGAGCCGCTCGGCAACGTCAGCTACCACGTCCAGAGGCTGCTCCAGCAGGGCGCGATCGAGCTCGTCGACACGCGCCCCGTGCGCGGCGCCGTCGAGCACATCTACCGCGCCACGACGAGCGCCGCGTTCGGCACCGAGCACTGGACGAAGCTCCCGGCGTCGCTGCGCCGCCAGTTCCAGGACGCGGCGGTCCAGAGCCTCTGGGACCACCTCGTCGAGGCGACCGAGGCGGGCAACCTCGACGACCCGCGCACGCGGATCAGCTCGGCCGCCCTCGACCTCGACGACGAGGGCTGGGAGGAAATCTCGACGCTCCTGAGCCAGACACTCGAGCGCGCGCTCGAGATCCAGGCGAAATCCTCGCGGCGCCTGGCCGATGTCACCGCCGAGGCGCGCGAGAGCGAGAGCGAGAGCACCGAACTCGCAATCCTCCACTTCCAGCGCGCCTAGTGGCGGACCTGGGGGTCGTCGACGGCGACGTCACGCGGCTCGACGTCGACGCGATCACGAACGCCGCGAACACCGAACTCGCTCACGGCGGTGGTGTCGCCGGCGCCATCGTTCGCGCCGGCGGGCGCTCGATCCAGGAGGAGAGCGATCGCCTTGCGCCGATCGAGCTCGGCGCGGCCGTGGCCACCGGGGCCGGCTCGCTGCCGGCGCGTTGGGTGATCCACGCCGCGACCATGCGACTCGGCGGGCCGACGTCGGCGGACGTGATCGGCACGGCGACGGAGAGCGCCTTGCGGTGCGCGGACGAGCTCGGCGCACGGTCGCTCGGCGTGGTCGCATTCGGAACCGGCGTCGGAGGCTTCCCGCTGGCGGAGGCCGCGCGGATCGAGGTCGAGGCGGTCCGCGCCCACCTGCGGTCCGGCTCGCGGCTCGAGCGGGTCGTCTTCTGCGTCCGTGGCGACGAGGCGCGCACAGCCTTCGAAACCGAGCTCAGTCGCTCGGGCTGAGCGAGCGGTCCTCCGATTGCGGCGCGGCGGCGACCAGGTACCTCGCCAAAGCGCCGTTGGCGATGTCTCGCAGGACGAAGCCACTCGGGCTCGACGGGCGGCGCTCGAGCTCCACGCGGACGGCCTCGACCTCCCCGTAGGTCAGCCGTTTCACCCGTACGGACGCGAGGTCCTCTCCGATCTGTCGCCCGGTGACTGGATCGCGCGCTCGTAGCGCAAAACCGTGCTCGAGAGCGGCGGCAGCGGTGTCGGCGCGCGCGGCGTCGCCGGCCATGACGCACAGCACCTCCTCGGCGGCGTCTCGTCGGAGCGCCGCTGCGATCAGATCGACACCGAGCTCCGTCGACTGCAGGAGCTTCGCCGGTACGAGGCGCGCCGCCACGACGTCGCCAAGGCAGTCGGCTGCCGCGACGTACTGGGGTTGCTCGATCAGCCGCCCACCGCCGCCCAGCAGGGATTCGCGAGCGCGCCCCGAGATGGCGAGGACGACGCCATCGGCGGAGAAAGCGTCTCGCGCCCCCAGGCCCCGGATCCCGAGCTCGAGGAGCGGGGACGGGACAGAGGCATAGCCGCCGATGTCGAGGAGCCTCCCGCCGTCGCCGGCCGGCTTCACTCGTCCCCCAGCCGCGATCAGCGCTCGCGGAAGGCGACCCGCGCGCACGCCGTCGAGTCGCAGGCCGAAGGCGTAGGAACCGCCGATCGAGACCAGCGTGTGGGCGGCGAGCGGGTCGAAGCCGAACCGCCTGCGAAGGGCCGCTGCCTGCTCGACGACACTCGAGGCGTTCGGCGCGAGCGCCTGCTCGAGGTCGCGCCCGCGGGTCGTGCGAGCCGCCTGCCCGTCGACCCAACCCACGCCCAGGGACGCCCCCTCCCCGCCCCCGCCGACCGTCTCGAGCGCCTGCGCGAACGCCGTGGACGGCGCCGGCGGCGGCTCCTCGTCCGTCCCGCCGCAACCCGCAAGCAGCGCGCAGGCGACGAGCCAGCCGCCCAGCACCGCACGCGCCGCTCCCGTCATGCACTCAGAGTATGAAAGGGCTCAGCGCTCGATCAGCCGCAGCTCGCGGGCAAAGCTCTGCGCGTGGATCAGGCGAAGCGCCTGCTCGCGAGTGAGCGCCAGGGTCGCGAGCCAGGCATCGGCGGAGCCGGTCAGCGGATCGCCGCCCTCGACCTCGGAGGCAGGGCGCAGCTCGAGCAGCGCGACGGCCTCCGCGGCCACGTACGTGCGCCCGGGGCCGCTCCCGGGGCCGGGCTCGGTGGTGACGACGACGTCGACGAGCCGCGACGCGGCGGGAGCTCCGGCGAGCGGGGCGGCGCCGGTGACCGCGATCTCCACCGGGCGGCGGCCGGCGTCGAGCCGCGGCGTCGCGCGCTCGTGATCGTCCGCCGCGAGGCTCGAGGCGAGCACGTAGGAGCCGGGCGGAAGCGGGGCAACCGGCTTGCGGCCGAGCGCCTGCGCCGGCGTGGTGAGGACGCCGGGCGGCAGGAAGCGCTCCGGGACCCGGCGCAGCTCGAGCGCCCGCCGCGCGGTGCGCCGGCCGATCGGCCGGCGCGCCGGGAGCACCTCGCTCGTCACCACCACCTCGCGCAGCGGCCCGAGCTGCGTTGCGAGATCCGCCGGGCGGCCACCGGTGGCCGCCGCGGCGAGGCCGGCGCAGACGGCGGCCGCCGCCGCGAAGCCGGCGGCGCGCGCCCTCCGGCTCACGCGCTGTGTCGCGCCGCCGCGCCGCCCGCGAGCGGCAGCTCGATCACGGCGCTTGCCCCGGCCGCGTGGCGGCAGGCCGCGAAGCGGCCGCCGTGCGCCGCGACGATGTCCGCGACGACTCGAAGCCCGTGCCCGCGGCGCGGATCGCGCCGCCGGGCCGGGGCGAGGCCCGCCGCTCGGATCGCTTCACCGCCCACGTCGGCGCCGTCGGCCACCATGAGCCGCAGCCGGCCGCGACGTGCGACGCCCTCGAGCCGAATCGGACCGCGGCCGTGCTCGAGCGCGTTGGAGATCAGGTTGTCGAGCGCGCGGGAGATCGCGGCCGGGTCGCACCGCACCGGTGTCCCGTTCGCCTGCCAGCGAAGCTCGAGCGGGCGGCCGTCGAGCTCGGCGGCCTCGCGCCAGCGCGCGACCGTTCGCTCGGCGAGCGCGCGGGCCTCGACCACCATCTCCTGCGCGAACGGCTCGCCGCCGTTGATCGCCAGGTCGAGCTCGGCGAGCGCATCGACGGCGAGCGCCACCTGCTCGGACGCGACGCGCTCGCGCACGGACAGCGCCAGCACCTGGAGCGGCCGGCGCAGCTCGTGCAGAGCGCGATTCAGGCGCTCGCGCCGGCGCGCGGCGCCGATCCGCAGGCGGACGGCGTCGCCGAGCGCCACCAAGGCCCCGGCGAGGAGGAGCGCGCCCGGCTCAAGCGGCGGCTCGATCATCGGTCTCGGGCGCGTCGACGAGCCGGTACCCGACGCCCCAGCAGTTGACGACATAGCGGCCGAACTCGGGGTCGAGCTTGCGACGCAGCCGGCTCGCGTGCGAGTCGAGCGTTCGCGTGCGACCTACCGAGCGGCATAAGCGCACAGAACTTCCGGGGTCCTGCTCGATCGGGGCTTGCCATGTAGCCCGCCGCCGGAAAACCTCGCAGCGGAGCGACGCCCCGGGGCTGGTGGATTGGCCGCAAGGCAGT
>DATHAL010000045.1:0-6285 GCA_035296705.1 Solirubrobacterales bacterium | reverse complement strand
TGCCGATGGACTCGCTCATAAACCAGGCGGCGAAGCTCTGGTACGTCTCCAACGAGCAGGGCGGCGCGCCGTTCGTGGTTCGTTCCGCGGTGGGCGCGGGCGGGCGCTTCGGCGCCATGCACTCGCAGACTCCCGGCACCTGGTTTCAGGGAATCCCGGGAATCAAGATCGTCGCGCCGTCCTCACCGGCCGATGCGAAGGGGCTGCTCAAGAGCGCGATTCGCGACGACAACCCGGTCCTCTTCCTGGAGCACAAGCGCCTCTACTCCGTAAAGGGCCCGCACCCGGAGGTCGAGACGCTGCCGATCGGCGAGGCCGCGGTGGCCCGCGACGGCGCCGATCTGACGATCGTCTCGATCAGCAAGGGCGTCCGCGACGCGCTCCAAGCCGCGGACACGCTCGCCGGCGACGGACTCGAGGTGGAGGTGGTCGACCTGCGCTCGCTGCGGCCGCTCGACGTGGGTACCGTGCTCGCCTCGGTCGCCAAGACCAACCGGGTGTTGGCGGTCGAGGAGGGGCCGCGGACCGGCGGCTGGGCGACCGGGCTCCTCGGCGCCGTCGCCGAGCGTGCCCTCCACGACCTCGACGACGCATGGATCGTGGCCACCGGGGAGACGCCGATCCCGTACAGCCCGACGCTCGAGGACGTGTTCCTGCCCGCCGCCGACACGATCGTCGAGTCCGTGCGCGCGCGACTCGGGACCGGCGTTCGGACCACGGCCTGAGCTCCTCGATGGCCAGCGACATCGTCATGCCCCGGCTCTCGGACTCGATGGAGGAGGGCACCGTGCTGCAGTGGATGAAGCAGGTCGGCGATCAGGTCGCGGTCGGCGAGGAGCTGGTCGAGATCGAGACCGACAAGGCGAACATGGTCTATGAGTCAGACGCCGCCGGGACCCTGATCGAGGTCCTCGCCTCCGAGGGCGAGACGCGCCCGATCGGCGAGGTGATCGCCCGGGTCGGCGAGCCCGATGAGGCCGAGGCCGAGGCCGATGGCCGAGGGGGTGGGGACTCCGGGTCGGGGCGCTCCGCTGTCCCTGCTTCGCCGGCAAAGCCTGAAGATGCTCGCGTCCATGCTGCGGATACCCCTCAGACCGCCACCGCCGCCACCCCCTCGCCCGGGCCAGCCACCGCCACCCCGACCGAGCCCGGCCCCCAACCGAGCGGCGACGGCAACGGCCGCGTCAAGGCCTCGCCGCTGGCGCGGCGGATCGCGACCGAGCGCGGCGTCGACCTCGCCGCCCTGACGGGCTCCGGTCCCGGGGGCCGGATCATCAAGGCAGACGTGGAGCGCGCCGAGCCCGCCGCGCCCACCGCCGAGGCCCCGGCCGCCGCAGCAGCGGCGCCGCAGACGGCGCGCGGCGCGGTCGAGACGGTCGAGCTCAGCCGCCTGCAGCAGACGGTCGCCAGGCGGATGGCCGAGTCAAAGGCGACCGCGCCCCACTTTTATCTCTCCGCCGAGATCGAGATGACGAGCGCGGTCGCCGCCAGGGCGCGGCTCAAGCAAAGCGCCTCAGAGGGCGAGCCCGTGCCGTCGCTCAACGACATGGTGATCAAGGCGGCGGCGCTGGCGCTGCGCGAGTTTCGGCGCGCCAACGGCGCCTATCGCGACGGCCGCTGGGAGCTTTATGAGCGAATCAACGTCGGGATCGCGGTCGCCGCCGCAGACGCGCTCGTGGTGCCGACGATCTTCGACGCCGACCAAAAGGGCCTCAAGCAGATCGCGACCGAGGCCCGGGAGCTGGCCCGCAAGGTGCGCGAGGGGACGGTCAGCCCGCCGGAGCTCTCCGGGGGCACGTTTACGGTCTCCAACCTGGGCATGTTCGGGATCTCCAGCTTCGCGGCGGTGATCAACTCCGGCCAGGCGGCGATCCTCGCCGTCGGCGAGGTCGCAGAGCGCCCCGTGGTCCGCTCCGGCGAGCTCGCCACGGCGCAGCTCATGGGCGTCACCCTGGCCTGCGATCACCGGATCCTCTACGGCGCCGACGGGGCTCGGTTCCTGGCCCGGGTCCGAGCGCTCTTGGAGGAGCCGGTGGGGCTGGCGCTTTAGCGATGCGGGCACGCAGGCTCGGCGGAGGACTCGAGGTCGCGGAGGTCGGCCTCGGCTGCATGGGGATGTCGGCCTTTTACTCGGGCGCGGAGGAGAGCGAGTCGGTCGCCACCATCCAGCGCGCGCTCGATCGCGGCGTCGAGCTGATCGACACCGCCGACATGTATGGGGCAGGCGCCAACGAGCGGCTCGTCGGGCGCGCGATCGCCGACCGGCGCGAGCAGGCCGTGGTCGCGACCAAATTCGGACAGGTGCGCGGGCCGCGAGGCGAGCCCGCCGGCGTGCGCGGCGATCCCGAGTACGTCCACGAGGCGTGCGATGCGTCGCTCGAGCGGCTCGGCCTCGACCGCATCGACCTCTACTACCAGCACCGAGTCGACCGCAGCGTGCCGGTCGAGGAGACGGTGGGAGCGATGGCCGAGCTCGTGGCCGAGGGCAAGGTCCGGTTCCTCGGCCTTTCGGAGGCGGGGGCGGACACGATCCGCCGCGCCCACGCCGTCCACCCGATCGCCGCCCTTCAGACCGAGTACTCGCTCTGGACGCGTGACGTCGAGGCCGAGATCCTGCCGACCGTCCGCGAGCTCGGGATCGGCTTCGTCGCCTACGCGCCACTCGGCCGCGGCTTCCTCACCGGCCGGTTCCGGGAGCCGGACGACCTCGACGAGGGCGACTCGCGGCGCAACCACCCGCGCTTCCGCGACGCGAACTTCGCCCGCAACCTGGAGCTCGTCGACCGGGTCCGCGAGCTCGCCGTGGAGCGTTCCGTGACACCGGGCCAGCTCGCGCTCGCCTGGGTCCTTCACCGGGGCGACGACGTGGTCCCGATCCCCGGCACGAGCCGCCGCGACCACCTCGAAGAGAACCTCGCGGCGGTGGAGATCGAGCTGGGCGAGGACGACCGCGCCAGCCTCGAGGCCGCCGCGCCGCGCGGCGCGACCGCCGGCGAGCGATACGCGGACATGTCCCTGATCGAGGGCTGAGGCGTTATCGCGGGCCAACTTGGGGAAATGGATTCAATGAGGAGACTGGAGGAGACCCAAATGAGCAAGAAGCCTCGAATCAGCTACGTCCCGTTCGAGAACATGACCCCGGAGATGCGGGAGGAGATCCGGCGCTGCGCCCGGGAGGGCACTCCGCGACCGGAGAGCTCGGCAGTGCGCGCCCACGTGCCCGCCGCGTTCTGGTTCTTCGCCAACTCGTGGCGCGACCTCTTCCGCGAGGGGATCGTCGATCACCCGCTGAAGGAGCTCTGCCGCGTCTACATCTCGCGGACGACGAAGTGCGAGTACTGCGGCAACCAGCGCTCGG
Organism: Solirubrobacterales bacterium; assembly: GCA_035296705.1. Classification (GTDB taxonomy): domain Bacteria; phylum Actinomycetota; class Thermoleophilia; order Solirubrobacterales; family 70-9; genus WHSW01. The sequence goes on along the minus strand of DATHAL010000045.1, from coordinate 2,927 downwards.
AGAAGGCGGCGCGCGCGGGCCTCGAGGAGGGCCAGTACGACGAGTTGCTCAACTTCGAGTCGACCGAGCGCTTCGACGAGCGCCAGAAGGCGGCGCTCGCCTACGCGGAGGCGATCGCCTGGGGGCTTGAGACCGACGATGCGTTCTGGGAGCGCATGTACGCCCATTTCAGCGAGCAGGAGCTCGTGGAGTTGGGCTGCATGATCGGCCTCACGCTCGGTCAGCAGAGCTGGCTGCGGCTGCTCGACATCGACCACCACCAGTACATGGCCGGCGAGGCGGCGTCGATGGCGCCGGGCATGGAGACGCCAGAGGCGCTGGAGGCGGCGAAGGGCTCCGAGGATTACTGGGCCCGCGTCTGACGGGCAGCCGCCAGCAGCCGCTCGTGGGTGACACGCAGCGAGGATCGCCGGTCGGCAGCGGCAGAATCGGTGCGTGGCGCTGAAGGTGCGTCTGGCGACAGTCGACGACGCGGAGCCGATGGCGCGCGTGATCGCCGCCGTCGCAAAGGAGGGCCTGATCGCCACCGAGCCGCCGGTCGACCTCGAGTTGAGGGCAGCGGGCTTCCGCGAGATGGTCGCGTCCGACGGCCCCGATGCTGCATGGGTGCTCGAGGATGAGGAGGGGCGGACGGTCGGAAACGCCGGGCTTCACCAGAGCGTGCCGGGCGTCGTCTACTTCGGCATGGCCGTCCTTCCGGAGGCGCGGGGGCGAGGCGGTGGCAGGGCACTGCTGGAGGCGATCCTCGCGCACGCTCGCGCCCATGGCGCGCACAAGGTCGAGCTCGAGGTCTGGCCGGACAACGGCCGGGCGATCGCGCTCTACACCTCGGTGGGCTTTCAGTTCGAGGGGCTGCGGCGCGACCACTATCGCCGCCGCGACGGCACGCTGCGTTCGGCGGTAGTCATGGCGCGCCTGCTCGGACGCGATTAATCCGGCGGCGTGTGCCGGTCTCTACTGCCGCCCTGAGGAAAGGAGGAGGCATGCAACTCGACAGGCAATTCGACGCGACCCTGCAGAAGAGCCCGAGCCCGGGCGGCTGGACCTACGTGGTGATGCCCGATTCGGCGGAGTACTTCGGCACGCGCGGGCTCGTCAAGGTGCGCGGCGAGATCGACGGCCACGACTTCAGGAGCTCGTTCATGGCGATGGGCGACGGCACTCACAAGCTGCCGGTCAAGGCCGACGTCCGCCGGGCGATCGGCAAGGAGGCGGGCGACCGGGTCGCCGTCAGCCTGCGGGAGCGCCTCGAGGCCTGAGCGCTAGGCGCTCGCCCCGGCGGCGCCGAGGATCGCGGCCGCGGACCGATCGATGTCCGCGGCCGTCGTCTGCCAGCCCACGATCGAGATCCGCATCACGGTGCTGCCGCGGAAGGTGCTGCCGCCGACCCAGCACGTCCCGTCGCGCTGGATCCGCTCGATGACCTGGTTCGTCACCTCGTCGTCGTCGTCGAATCGGACCAGGATCTGATTGAGCACGACGTCGTTGAGGATCTCGACGCCATCGGCGGCGCCGAGCAGCTCGGCCAGCCGTCTCGCGTGAGCGCAGCAGCGGTCTACGAGGTCGGTGAGCCCGCGCCTGCCGAGCGAGCGCAGGGCGGCGTAGAGCGGAACGCCGCGGGCGCGGCGCGAGAACTCCGGGGTCCAGTCGAGGCCCCACGGCACGTCGTCCGGGTGGTCGGGGATGTAGGCGGAGGTCGAGGCCATCGCGGCACGGTGCGCGGCGCGATCGGCGACCACGGCGATCCCGCAGTCGTACGGGACATTGAGCCACTTGTGCGCGTCCGTGGCCCACGAGTCCGCGTCCTCGAATCCGGCCAGCAGCGCCCGGCGCGTCGGGCTCACGGCGGCCCACAACCCGAAGGCGCCGTCGATGTGACACCAGGCGCCGTGCCCCCGGCAGAGCTGGACGATCTCGGCGATCGGGTCGAAGGCGCCGCTGTTCACGTCGCCCGCCTGCGCGCAGACGATCGTCGGCGCGTCGCCGTCCGCGAGCGCCGCCTCGAGCTCGGCGGCGACCATCCGCCCCTGGTCGTCGCTCGGGACCGAGCGCACCCGTTGCGCCCCCAGCCCGAGCATCCGGCAGGCGACGGGGACGGTGACGTGGGCCTGATCGCTCGCGATCACGCGCAGCTCGGGCGCGCCGTGAAGCCCATGCGCCTCGACATCCCAGCCCGCGTCCCGCAGCACGGCATGGCGCGCCGCCGCAAGGCAGGTGAAATGCGCCATCTGACAGCCGGTCACGAAGCCGATCCCGGACTCCGGTGGCAGCCCGAGCAGCTCGATGACCCAGCGCCCGGCGACTTCCTCGGCGACCGAGAGCGACGGTGAGGCGGCGTAGCCGCCGCCGTTCTGGTCCCACGCGGAGCTCAGCCAGTCGGCGGCGACCGCGACGGGCAGCGCGCCGCCGATTACGAAGCCGAAGTAGCGCGGCCCCGCCGAGGCGACGAGGCCCGGATCCGCGTCGCGCGCCAGGTCTTCGATCACCGTGCGCGGGTCCTGGCCGCCGTTGGTCAGCGGCCGGGCGAGGCCCGAGCGAAGCTCGTCAATGTCAGCGGACGCTGCGACCGGGCGCGACGGCAGCGTCTCGAGGTATGACTGGGCGAGGCGGGCCGCCTCGTCAAGGACTTCGTAGCGCCGGTCGATCGCTCGACTTTATTGCCGCAGCCCCACGGCGTCGAGTGCGTCGCCGCGGTCGCGGATGCTCTCGATCCGGATCACGGAGGCGCCGCGGAAGCTCCACACCTGGTAGTAGCTCATCTCGACCGGGGCCCCGCTTCCGGGGCCGGTGGCGCTCTGGCGAACTCGCACGACCACGCTGTCGCCGGCCGCGAAGAACTCCTCGCCCGCGATCGCGGGATCCGCGAAGTCCGCCAGGAAGTCGTCCGTCATGTACTTGCGGATCGCGTCGAGCCCGCGGTAGGCGCC
>DATHAL010000044.1:0-36124 GCA_035296705.1 Solirubrobacterales bacterium | reverse complement strand
TGTCCATGGTCTCGGCGATCTCCTCGTAGGAGAGCGCGTCCATCTCGCGCAGAAGGAGCGCGGTGCGCTGCGTCTCCGGCAGGTCGCGCACGTCGGCGACGAGCGCCCGGAAGTCCTCGCGGCACTGGACCCGATCCGCGGTCGTCACGCCGCCCTCGCCGACCAGGATGTCCATCGAGTCCTGGCCCTCGGGGACGGGACGGCGGAGGTGGTTGAGGCAGCGGTTGCGGGCGATCCTGTAGAGCCACGGGCGGGCGTTGATGTGGCGCTCGTCGGCGAGCATCGCCCCGTGCGCCTTCACGAACACCTCCTGGAGCACGTCCTCGGCGTCCTCCTGGGAGCGAAGCATGTGGCGGCAGAAGGCGAGCAGGCGCGAGTGGTAGCGCTCGAACAGGACCTCGAAGGCGTGCTCGTGTCCGTCGCGGATCAGGGCGACGAGCTTCTCGTCGCCCTGCAGCTTCAGCAGCGGCGAGCGGCGGCCGAGTATGCCGGCGCGGGAGCTCGCGTGTGTGAGGGTTGAGGCCTCCATGAACCAGGGCGCGCGCGTTCCCCCCTCGTGAACACGGTAACAGGGGGTTAGTTGCGTGGGTAGTTTGTTCGGTGAAGCTTGAGCGCGCCTAAAGTGCCGGGGGAGGGATTCGAACCCCCATGTCCTTGCGGACAATCGGTTTTAAGCCGATCGCGTATTTCCAGTTCCGCCACCCCGGCTCGGGACAACGTTAACCGGCGTAGACTCGCGCCATGGAGGACGGGATGGCGGATGGCGTTGAGTCTCGGGAGGAGCTGCGGCTGCTCGCGCACGAGCTCCGCAACACGTTGTTCGCGACCGACATGCTGCTCGAGCGCGCGCTCGAGCACGAGGAGCTCGGCACCGACCCGATGGAGGACGTTCGCCGCGCCCGCGCCGGCGTGCAGGAGACGCTCGAGGTGATCAAGCGCCGCCTCGATGTCTGACGCGGCGCGTCTGATCAGCTCAGGCCGCTGCCACCAGCCGCGCGAGCAGCTCGACCGCCTCTGATTGAGCGAGGCCCTGGTGGCGGACGAGCGAGCGCCAGGTCTCGAACTCGAGCGCGTGTGCGATCGCGCCGCGCGCGCGCCGGCGCCGGCCGCCGCGTTCCGGGCGGCCCCGAAGCAGCGTCTCGAGAGCCGCGGCGAAGTACGCGTCGCGCAGCCGCAGCCGCTCGTCGAGCGCGGGGACGCTGCCCCGGTCGCGGTTCAGAAGCTCGACCATGGTCTCGGTCCTCTCGTACCAGGCGTAGAGCTCGGCCAGCGCCGTCCGCAGGCGCTCGTCGACGTCGCCGATCGCCGCCCATGCGGCGATGTCGGGCGCCGGGTTGAGCATCATCCAGTGCGCTGAGCAGGCGGTGATCAGCGCCGTGTCGTCGGGGAAGTGGCGGTACACGGTCGCCCGCTGCACGCCGGCGCGCTCGGCGATGGCGCTCACCGTCGTCTGCGCCGGGCCGACGAGCTCGTGGAGCTCCATGGTCGCCTGCGTGATCCGCCTCCGCGTCTCCTCCTCGAGCTCGGCCCGGCGGCGCTTGCGGTAGGGGCGTGTCATTTGCGTAGACATCTATGTGCGATGAATATTGACAGACGGCGGAGACGATGGTAGGTTCGCCGAACACAGCTGTTCAATCAAAGGAAGAACGGATGATCACGACACAGTTCACGGATGCGCTGCGCCGCTTCGATGCGAGCCAGGGCCCGCGCAACCTCGGCCCGAAGGACGGCGCCTACACCGATCTCGGCTCGGTGGGCGTCCGGTTCATGATCTGGACGGAGGAGTCTGGCGGCGGCTTCTCGCTCGTCGAGCACCCGATCCCGCCCCGCGGCCTCTGCGCGCCGCTTCACCGGCACAGCCGCGAGGACGAGTACAGCTTCGTCCTCGAGGGCAGGATGGGCGCGCTGCTGGGCGACGAGGTGATCTACGCCGAGGCGGGCGATCTCGCCTTCAAGCCGCGCGACCAGTGGCACACGTTCTGGAACGCCGGCGACGAGCCCTGCCGAATTCTCGAGATCATCGCCCCCGGCGGCTTCGAGCACTTCTTCCGAGAGATGGGCAACGCGGTTGAGGCGAACCCGGAGGCGCCGCCGCCGCTCGACGAACTCTCGGCCCGGTACGGGATCGAGTTCGACATGGAGAGCATCCCGCGGATTTGCGCCGAGCACGGGCTGACACACCCGGCGCTCGGCCAGATGGCCAACCAAGCCTAGAGCTGGACGAAGACCGACTTCGTCTCGAGGTAGGCCTCGAGGTTCGCGTGGCCCTTCTCGCGACCGAACCCTGAGGCCTTGTAGCCGCCGAACGGGGCGGCGGGGTCGCCGGCGCCCCAGGTGTTGATGTAGACCGAGCCGGCCTTGAGCATCGCCGCGAGCTTGTGGGCGTTCGAGATGTCTCGCGTCCACAGGCCCGCGGCGAGGCCGTACTCGGTCTCGTTGGCGCGCCGCGCGACCTCCTCCAGGTCCTCGAACGGCTGCGCCACGAGCACCGGGCCGAAGATCTCCTCGCGCGCGATCCGCATCTCGTCCGTGACGCCCGTGAACAGAGTCGGCTCGATGAAGTAACCGCCGTCGCCGTTTCCGTCGGGCAGCCCGCCGGCGACCGCTTCGGCTCCCTCGGAGAGGCCGGAGTCGATGTAACTGGTGACCCGGCCGAACTGCTCGGCGGAGATCACGGGGCCGAACTGCGACTCCGGGTCGAGCCCCGGCCCGACCTTCGCCTCGCGCGCGAACTCCGCGAGCCGCTCGACCACGTCGTCGAACATCCCGGCCTGGACCAGGAGCCGCGAGGCGGCGTTGCAGGCCTGGCCCGAGTTCGAGTAGAGGCCGAGGAAGGAGCCCTTGACGGCGGCCTCGAGGTCGGCGTCGGGAAGGATGATGTTGGGGCTCTTGCCGCCCAGCTCGAGCGTGACGCGCTTCAGCGACCGCCCGCACTTGGCGCCGATCTCGCGCCCGACCGCGGTCGAGCCGGTGAACGCGACCTTGTCGACGCTGGGATGGTCGACGAGCGCCGCGCCGGTGTGGCCGTCGCCGGTGAGGACGTTCATGGTGCCCTCGGGGAACCCCGCCTCGAGCGCCAGCTCGCCGAGGCGAAGCGCCGTCAGCGGCGTCTGCTCGGCCGGTTTGAGCACGAGCGAGCAGCCGGCCGCCAGCGCAGGGGCGACCTTCCACATCGCCATCAGCAGCGGGTAGTTCCAGGGGACGATCTGGGCGCAGACCCCGACCGGCTCGCGCAGCGTGTAGCAGAGGAGGTCGCGGCCGGAGACCGGGATGGTCTCGCCCTCGATCTTGGTCGGCCAGCCGGCGTAATAACGGAGGTGCCCAATGGTGGCCGCGATGTCGCCCTTGGCCGCGGCGACGGGCTTGCCGTTGTCGAGCGACTCGAGCTCGGCGAGCTCCTCGCCGTTCGCCTTGATCAGCTCGCCGAGCGAGTACATGAGGCCGGCCCGCTTCGAGGCCGAGACCTTGCGAAGCGGCCCGTCGAGCGCCGCCCGTGCCGCCGCCACGGCGCGGTCGACATCCTCGGGCCCCGCCTGGGCCACGTCGCAGATCGCCTCGCCGGTTGCCGGGTCGATCGTCTCGAAGGTGCGGCCGTCGGCGGCCTCGAGCCGCTCGCCGCCGAGCAGGAGCTTTTGAGGGCCGGCCGAGACGAACTCACGGGCGGCGTCGGACAGCGATTGTGTGGTCGCGGTGGGCATGGCCGGATCGTACCGGCGGCCTCGCGTTCGCCCAGGCGCGCGCGATCGGCCCGGCACCTCGCCCTCCGATCGCTGCGAAGATCAACGTGATGGCCGCAGGCGTGATGACCTCCATCTACCGCCGGCTCGGCGGCCGGTACCCGTTCGCGTTCGTCGCCGTCGAGCTGCACTCGGCGCTCTTCATCGTCGCCGGCACGCTCGCGCTCTTCACCTTCTACTTCGACGGCACGACCCGCGAGTACCTGACGGTGCTGGTGATCGCGCTCTGCCTCACCGAGGTCGCCATCATCGCCGCGATCGTGCGGCTGCGCCCGCAGCTCGGCCAGCTGCGGGCGTGGATCCTCGGCGAGCGCGATCCCGACTCGACCCAGCGGGCCTGGGCGACGGCCGTGAGCATGCCGCTCTACCTGATCAAGCAGGACCTGCCGCTCCCGGTCCTCGTCTCGGTGCTCCCCACCTGCGTCGCCGGGACGATCATCCTCGACCTCGAGTGGTACGTCGCCTTCCCGCTGCTCGCCGTCGCCGCGATCGCACTCGGCTACTCGGCGACGCTCCACTACCTCGCGGTCGAGGCCGGCATGCGACCGCTCCTGCTCGACATCAACTCGAGCCTCTCGCCGCGGCTGAGCGCCGACTTCTGGGCGCTGCCCCTCCGCGGCCGGCTCCTGATCGTGTTGCCGCTGATCAACCTGATCACCGGTCTCGTCGTCGCCGCGCTCACGACCGAGGGCGGCGGGGGCGCGAACCTCGGCGCTGACGTCCTCGTCGCGCTCCTCGTCTCGACGACGATCTCCCTCGAGCTCACGGTGATGCTCTCGAAGTCGATCCTGCGGCCCCTCAGAGATCTCACGCGAGCCGTCGAGCTGGTGCGCATGGGCGACTACAACGTCGCGGTGCCGGTGACCACCGGTGACGAGCTCGGCGACCTCGCCGCGAACTTCAACCAGATGGTCGAGGGGCTCGCCGAGCGCGAGCGGATCCGCGAGGCCTTCGGCACCTACCTCGATCAGGAGATCGCCGAGTACATCCTCTCCGAGGGCTTCTCCGAGGAAGGGGTCGAGGTGGAGGTCACGGTGCTCTTCTGCGACGTGCGCGACTTCACCTCGTTCGCGGAGCGCGCGACGCCGCAGGAGGTGGTCCGGGCGCTCAACCGCCTCTTCGAGGTGATCGTCCCGATCATCGCCCGCCACGGCGGCCACATCGACAAGTTCGAGGGCGACGGGCTGCTCGCGCTCTTCGGCGCGCCGGAGCCGTTCCCCGACCACGCCGACCGCGCCGTCCGCGCGGCCTGCGAGATCGGCGAGACGGTCAACGACGAGGCCGAGGCAGGGGAGCTCCGGGTCGGGGTCGGCGTCAACACCGGAACCGTGATCGCCGGCGCGATCGGCGGCGCGGGCCGGCTCAACTTCTCCGTGATCGGGGGCGCCGTCAACGTCGCGGCGCGGGCCGAGGCGCAGACGCGCGTCACCGACGACAACATCCTGATCACGGGGGAGACGTGGCGCCGGCTCTCGCACGAGTTCGGGGCCGAGAGCCGTGGCCGGGTCGAGCTCAAGGGCGTGGCCGAGCCGGTGGCGCTGTATGCGCCGAGCCTCGCCGGCCAGCGCGAGGCGCCGGAGGGCGCCGCCGGGCCGGAGCGGGCGCGGTTCAGGCGCCCGCGGCTGCGCCGCTAGGCGACGGGCGCGTCAGGCGCCGAACTTGAAGCGGATGTGCTGGTGGCGGCCGTCCTTGCTGCGGATGCAGTTGGCGCGCCAGACCTCGTCGTCGATCTGCTCTTGGCGGCAGTTCCAGCCCTCGGGGACACCGGCCGTGAACACGTAGGCGTCGGCGGGCTTCCGCGCCACCCGGCAGGCGGTGTTATACGCCTTGAGGTTGAACCAGCCGGAGCCGTTCTGGAGGCCGTCGCCGCACTTGTTCGGAAAACCGTGGCCGCTCGGGGCGGCGCCGGCCGGCGCAGCGACGGCGAGCGGCAGGGCGGCGGCGATGAACAGGACGAGGAGGTGCTTGCCTAGGCGCTCGAAGATCTTTACCCGTACCGGGTCAGGCGGGTTTCGTCGTCATCGCCCACAGGGCGATCACGTATGCGACGAGCACGATGCCCACGAGCGCCGCCGAGACCCGGACGCCGATCCCGCCCGGCCGGTCGTCCCCACGGCCGGTCGCCGCCGTGCGCCGCGCCACGACCCCGGAGGTGATCGTCGCGATCAGGAGAAGAAGGAGGCCGATGTCGGCGACGGCGTAGCCGATCCCGCTCCAATCCGGTTCCTCCGGCAGGTCGGCGATCCCCTCCTTCGAGTAGATCCACTCGGCGCCGATCCGCATCACGATGTATCCGGGGATCGCGCCGTAGAGCAGCGAGCGGAAGCCGAGGCGCAGCGAGCCGGGCGAGCCGCCGCGCCAGGCGCCGACGAGGTACGCGGTCGCGAGCACGAGGCTGCCGACGACGACCATCGCGCCGAGGATGTGGATGAAGAGGGCGACGTTCCAGTCGTCGGGCCGGATGATTGCGGGAGCGATCACCGTCACGCCCCCGGCTTGAAGACCATCACGAGGAGCAGGGCGAGCACGAGCAGGGCGCGGAGCGCGTGCCAGCGCGCCATTGCCCGCTCGTCGACCGTGCCGTCGCCACCCGGCTGCGCGCCGATCGCGACCGCGGACCGGCGGCCGGTCTCGGCGGACGCCGCCCAGAGCACGAGCGCGGCGATGATCCAGCCGTCCCAGATCTCGTAACCGTCGACGTAGAGCGCCAGCCAGACGCCGAAGATCAGGGTCCCCGCGCCGCCGATCGCCCACATCACCTCCGCGAGCGTCGCGGGCAGTCCGGCCCACCGCGCCCCGAGCGCGAACCCGGTGTACATGACGACCGTGGCGACGAGAGCGAACGCCGCCAGCACGTGCAGGAAGAGGAGGAGGTCGTACACGCGGCGGGCAGCCTATCCGCGTCGTCGGCCGCCTCCCGAGTAGGAGGGCGCGCGCCGGGTAGACCCTCGGCGATGGAATCCAGCGAGCACCGGGCGACCGGCGACGAGCGCGAGGCGGTGGATCGGGCCAAGGACGATCCCAGTGGCGATCACACCGAGGCCGCCGAGGAGCCCCGCGAGGGCGAGGAGCCCGAGCGCCAGCAGGAGGCTCGCGACGCCGACGCCCAGGCTGAGACGCTGGACCCGAAGCAGGACTGAGTCGGCGCGCGCCCCGCGCCCGCCGCCTCCGATCACGGGGTTCGACCCCGAGGAGAAGACGTATGGCAGAGAACGATGAACGAGTGACCCGCGGAGCAGTGGGAAAGGTCGCCGGGAAGGCGAAGGAGCTCGCCGGCGAGCTCACCGACAAAGGCGACCTCGCGCGGGAGGGCCGGCTTCAGCAGGCATCCTCGGATGCGCAGGCCGACGCGGCCGAGGACGCCCGGGAGGCACGGCAGGCCGACGCCGAGGCGAAGCTCGAGGCCGATCGTGTCGAGACCGCCGCCGAGCGGGAGCGGCTCGAGGCCGAGGTCGAGCGCCGCGAGCGCGAGCAGCGCGCCGCCGACGATCGCGCCCGCGCCGAGAGCGCCGCGGCGCGGGAGACCGCCGCCAAGGTCGCCGAGACGCAGGACGAGCTCGAGCAGGAGCGCACGAGCGCGGCCCGCGAGGAGCGAGCCGCCGCCGCGGAGGAGGTCGAAGCGGCTCAGGAGAGCACCCGCCTCGAGCAGCAGGCACGAGCAGCCGAGGCGCGCGCCGACGCGCTGGACCCGAAGGAGGAACGATGAGTGCACTAACGACGATTCCCAAGGCGACCGTCGAGGGCGCGATCAAGGTCGCGCGCCTTCCGATCGACACGCTCAACCGCGTCGCCCCGGAGAACCGGCTGACGAGCTCGCTCGGGCTCGCGGCCGACAGCGCCGAGGCTGCGGCTCGGAGAGCCGCAGGGACGGCATTCCGGGACGAGAGCATGCGGACGCAGGGGACCCGGCTGCGCGAATCGGTGCGAGAGCGCCGGCGCGGCGCCGAGCTTCGAACCGAGGCCGATGCGGTGGCCGACGAGGCGAGCGAGCGCGCCGAGTCAGCGCAGGAGGAGGCCGCCGAGCGCAAGCGGGCCGCCGAGCGCGAGGCGGAGCGCAAGCGACAGCGCGCGGCCGAGCAGCGCCGCCGCCGCCAGGAGGCCGCCGCGAAGGCCGAGGCCGAGCGAAAGCGCGCCGCCGCCCAGGACGCCGCCGAGCAGAAGCAGGAGGCCGCGGCGAAGGCCGACGAGGACCGCCTCGAGGCGGTTCAGGCCAAGGCGGAGTCGCTGGAGAAGCGCGAGGAGGCGCTGACCGAGGCGAGCGAGGCGGACAGGCTGAAGCACGCGGCCGAGCGCGCCAAGGAGGAGCGAAAGACCGAGGACGAGCGGACCGGGGCGCGGGGCGGCAACGGCCGCGCCTGAGCCCGATCCAATCAGGTCTCAGCGCTCGCTGTCGAGCATCGCGATCTGCGGCAGGGCGACGCGGCCCCGAGGGCGGACACCTCGGGGCCGCTCGAGCCGAGCTTGGGACTGATCACGGCCGCCAGCCGCCCGCGCTCGAAACGCGGGTAATCGCGGCGGCCCCGGGTAGACGTGCGCCAAGGACTTCGATGGGCAGGCTTCGCTACCTCAACCCCTTCTTCATCAGGCGGGCGGTGCGGGAGATCCGCCGCGTGATCGGCACCGGCCGGCCGAAGCAGGTGCGGCTCGCGGGCGTCTCGCATCCCGCCGGCTGGATCCTGCCGACGGCCACCGTGACGCTCGAGGTGATCGGGCGCGACGGGCGCGTCGAGCGCTTCCAACCCGAGCTGCCGGTGCCGTTCCCGTACGCCTGGGGGTGGCGGATCGCCCGGCGACTTGGCGTGCCCCTCGTCAGCACACTGGAACCCGAGCGGCTGCGCTTCGGCGTCGGCGTGCCGGGACGCAGCTGAGGCGCCCCGGCACCGCCACCCGGTTTTTTCAGCCCAGGCGCCGCAGCGCCGTTGCCTGAAGGGCCGTGAGCCGCGCCCGGACCGGGGCGGTTGCTGTCTCTGCGGTCATCTAGGTAGGATTCCGCCGGATGCGCAGGAACGGAATCCTCGTCGCGCTGGTCGCCGCCACCTCGCTCGCGCTCGTTCCGAGCGCCGGCGCCGCGACCGGCGACCAGAGCCAGATGCGCTGCCCGGGGACGTTCACGGTCCTCCACAACGACCGGATCGGGCAACTCAAGCTCCCCGCCGGGCGCTACGAGATCACGGTGCGGACGCCCGGCACGCTCACCTGCCCCAGAGCCTCGAAGCGCTTCGCGGACTTCCTGCAGAGCCCGAACGGCGACCTCCCGAACGGCTGGCGGGTCAACGTCTCGAAGGCCAGGTTCTCCAAGCGCGCCACCAACCAGGCGTTCTCGGTCCGCCAGGCCGCCACCGGTGCCGCCACCGGCGGCACCGGTGGCGGGGGCGGCGGTGGAGGCACCAGCGGCAGCGGCCGCACGACCTGCCCGACCTTCCAGGTCCTCCACAACGACCGTATCGGCTCGTTGCGGATCCCGGCCGGCAACTACGTGATCACCGCCAAGAACATGACCTGCCCCGCCGCGAGCAAGCAGTTCGCGCGTTTCCTTCAGTCGCCGAGCGGCCGCCTTCCCGACGGCTGGCAGCTCAAGCCGCGCAAGGCGAAGTTCCGCAACCCGGACACGGGCGAGAGCTTCCGAATCAAGCGCGCCTGAGCGCGGCTAGATCCGCTCGAGCACGACGACGGGGATCTCGCGCGCCGTGCGCGCCTGATAGTCGTCGTAGGACGGCCAGTGCCGGACCATCTCGCGCCACATCTCCGGCCTCTCCTCGGGTGTCGCGTCACGGGCGCGGGCCCTGAAGCGGTCGTCCTTGACCTGCACCTCTACCTCCGGGTGGGCCTGGAGGTTCCGGTACCAGGACGGCGGCTCGGGGCTGCCCCCGTTCGAGGCGACCACCAGGACGTGGTCGCCGCTGCGGCCGTAGATGAGCGGCGCGGTCCGCGGCTCGCCCGACCTCCGGCCGGTGGTGGTCAACAGTAGGGTCTGGGTGCCGCGCCAGTCGTGGCCCTCGGCGCCGTCCGTCGCCCGGTAGCGCTCGACGTGCTCCTGGCCGTAGAGGTACATCGCCGCGTCGGTACCCCGACGCGAGACGGTCAATCGACGCGAGGAGAAGCGATAGTCTCGCGCCGATGGCGACGACCGAGGAGGGCGCACGCGCCGGTCGCGATCCGGGCGCTGAGAGCGGGCCAGTTCACGGCGGCAAGCTTGTAACCGGGGCGCTCGCCGACCGCGGCGTCCGGCACCTGTTCACGCTATCCGGCGGCCACCTCTTCTCGATCTACGACGGCTGCGTCGCCGACGGCATCGAGATCGTCGACACCCGCCACGAGCAATCGGCAGCCTGGGCCGCCGAGGGCTACGCGAAGGCGACCCGCGAGCCGGGGGTCGCCGCGCTCACCGCTGGGCCCGGCGTCACCAACGGCATGAGCGCCATGGCCGGGGCGAGGTTCAACCGTTCGCCGCTCGTCGTCCTCGGCGGGCGCGCGCCTGAGATGCGTTGGGGCTCGGGCTCGCTCCAGGAGATCGACCACCTGCCGTTCGTGAGCCCGGTGACGAAGACCGCCGAGACCGTGAAGTCTCCGGACGCGATCGCCGACGCCACCGCGCGCGCGATCGACACCGCGCTCGTGCAGCCGAGCGGCCCGACCTACGTCGACTATCCGCTCGACGTCGTCTTCTCCGAGGGCGAGGCCGAGATGTCCGAGCCGTCGGTGACGGCGGCGCCCGCCGCCGAGCGAACCGACGAGGCCGCGACGATGCTCGCCCAGGCCGAGCGGCCCGTGATCATGGCCGGCACCGGCGTCTACTGGGCCCGCGGTGAGGAAGAGCTCCAGCGGCTCGCGGAGACGCTCGGGATCCCGGCGTTCCTGAACGGGATGGGGAGGGGGTGCCTGCCCGCCGACCACGAGCTCTGCTTCAGCCGCGCCCGCGGCAAGGGGCTGAAGGAGGCCGATGTGGCGCTCGTCGTTGGCGTGCCGCTCGACTTCCGACTCGGCTTCGGCGGCAGCTTCGGCGAGGAGACCAAGATCATCTGGCTCGACGAGGCAGCGAACGAGCTGAGCGCGAACCGCCGGCCCGAGATCGAACTGCTCGGCGGGATCGCCTCGACGCTCGCGGCGATCTGGGAGGGGGAGGGCGGCGCCGGCGCTCGCGGAAAGACGCAGGCCTGGATCGACGCCCTCCGCGAGGCCGAGGAGGAGAAGCTGGCGGCGGAGGCGGACGAGCTCGCTGACGACCGCGCTCCGCTACACCCCCTGCGGATCTACGGCGAGCTCGCCCCGATGCTCGACCGCGACGCGATCGTGATCGGCGACGGCGGCGACTTCGTCTCCTACGCCGGCCGCGTGATGGCGACCTACGAGCCCGGCTGCTGGATGGACCCCGGCCCGTACGGATGCCTCGGCGCCGGCCCGGGCCAGGCCATCGGCGCCAAGGTCGCGCATCCCGACCGCCAGGTCGTCTGCATGCTCGGCGACGGCGCCTTCGGCTTCAGCGGGCTCGAGTTCGACACGATGGTTCGGCACAACCTGCCCGTGGTGGGAATCGTCGGCAACAACGGCATCTGGGCCCTCGAGTACCACCCGATGAAGTTCCTCTACGGCTACCAGGTCGCCGCGGAGCTCCGCCCAGCGACCCGCTACGACGAGGTCGTCAAGGCCCTCGGCGGCCACGGCGAGCTCGTCCGCCACCCGAGCGAGCTCCAGCCGGCGCTCGAGCGCGCTTTCGAGAGCGGGAAGCCGGCACTGGTGAACGTGCTCACGGATCCCGACGTGGTCTACCCGCGCAAGGCCGTGCTGGCCTGAGCCCCGCGCCCGATCGCGACCAGATCGGCGGGCGTGTCCACGTCCTCGGCGCTCGCCAGGTGCTGGCACTCGACTCTGGCCACCCCAACCGCCTCGAGCAGCTCGCGAGCGCCGGAGTCGCCGCGGAGGCGCGCAACGCTCTCGTACAGCTCGCGCTTGATCAGCACGGGGTGTCCGGGCTCGTCGCCGAACACAGCCCGCGCCGCCGGCCGCGGTGAATCGATCCGGTCCACGACCGCGGCGATGGCCTGCGGGGTGATCAGCGGCTGGTCGGCGAGCAACACGAGCGCGGCCTCGGCCTCGGCGAGGGCACCGATCCCGGCCCGCAGCGACGCCGCGATCCCCTCCCTCCAGTCCTCCGCGAGGACGATCTCCGCCCCGTCGAGGTTCGCCTCCGCGCGGACGCGGTCCGCATCGGCGCCGAGTACGACCACGACCCGCTCGATCGCCGGGACCGCCGTGGCCGCCGCCAATGCGTGCTCGATCAGCGGCCGCCCGCGAAACAGGGCGAGCTGCTTCGCGCCGCCAAAGCGGCTTCCCTCGCCGGCCGCGAGGATGACCCCGCCAATCACACGCCCACCTTGTGGATACGCTCGGCGCTCTCGCCGAGCCGCCCGCCGGCGCGGCCGTGCCGGACCGCCACAACCTCAGCCATGATCGAGAGGGCCGTCTCCTCCGGACTGGTCGCCCCCAGGTCGAGCCCGATCGGGGCAGCGAGCCGGTCGAGCTCCGGCTCCGTGAGGCCGAGCCCGAGGAGGCGTTCGCGGCGCCGAGCCTGCGCGCGGCGGCTGCCCATCGCGCCGACGTACGCGGCCTCGGAGCGAAGCGCGATCGTCAGCGCCGCATCGTCCAGCTTCGGGTCGTGGGTGAGCACGGCGATCGAGGTGGCGCGGTCGATCCCGAGCCGCTCGAACGCCTCGTCGGGCCAGCCCACCACGACCTCCTCGGCCTCGTCGAACCGATCCCCCGTCGCGAACGCCGTGCGGGGGTCGCAGACGTACGGCCGCCACCCGGCGGCACGCGCGATGCGACAAAGCGCAGCGGCGTAGTCGACGGCGCCGAAGATGATGAGCCGCGGCGCCGGCGCGACCACATCGACGAAGGCGCTCACGCCGCTCAGCTGCCGCAGCTCGGACTGCTCTGCCCAAATCAGCTCCTCGGCCGCCGCGGCGGCGGCGCGGTCGAGCTCGCCTGAGCCGAGGCCACCTGCAGTGCTGCCGTCGCCGCGCACCAGGAGCTTCCGGCCAAGAAGCTCGCCGTCCTCCGGGCCGACGACCGTGACCAGTGCCGCCCGCCCGTCGCTGCGAGCAATCCGCGCGAACTCGCCCTGCGGCGACTCCGTCATTCCTCCAACTCCTCGACGAAGACGTCGATCTCGCCGCCGCAGGGCAGCCCGACGTCCCACGCCTCATCATCGGCGATCCCGAAGCTCAAGATCCGCGGCCGGCCGATCTCGAGCACCTCGAGCGCCGCCTGGCAGACCGCACCCTCGACGCAGCCACCGGAGACCGACCCTGCGACCTCGCCGCGCTCTGAGATCGCCATCTTCGCGCCCGGCGGCCGCGGCGCCGAACGCCGCGTGTCGACCACCGTCGCGAGGGCGATCCGGTCGCCGTGCTCCCGCCACCTCTCGATCTGGTCCAAAACCTCTCTCACCGCGCTCCTCCGGCGTTCGGCCGCGCCGGCCTGCGGGTTAGCGCCGCGGAGCCGCCGGTGCTCGCGGCCTCGGCGCTGTCGAGCCGCCGCTCGGCTTCGCGCGCGGCGTCGCAGACGAGCCGGGCGAGTGCGCGAACCTCGGAGTCGGACTGCCGCGCGGTGGGCGCTGCAAACCCGATCGAGGCGACGACGCGACCGGACAGGATGATCGGCGCCGCGAGCCCCCAAGCACCGATGTTGTTCTCCTCGTAGCTCGACGCCCAGCCGCGACCGCGGATCGCCTCGAGCTCCTTGCGCAGGCGCTTGGCATCCGTCTCCGTGCCGGGACCCAGCGTCTCGAGATCGTTCGAGAGAATCTCGTCGATCATCGGCTGATCGAGGAACGCGAGGAGCGCCTTCGCGGACGCCCCGGCGTGGATCGGCGTAACGCGCCCGATCTCGATCGTCAAGCGGAGGCTGTGAGTCGTCTCGATCCGGTCCACGCACAGCGATCCACGGCGACTCTCGTCGTACACGGTCAGAAGCGCCGTCTCGCCGGTGGTCCGCGCGAGCTCGCGCAGGACGCCGCCGAGCCGCTCGCGCAGATCGACCGAGGCGGTCGCGCGACGGCCGAGATCGATCGCCGCGAAGCCGAGGCGGTAGCGCGAGTCCACCCTCGCGAGGTAGGAGCGGGCTTCGAGCGCCCGCACGATGCGGTGAGCGGTCGGCGTGGGCATCTCGAGCTCCCGCGCGACCTCCGTCACGGACCACGAAGGGCGTTCGATCGTGAACAGGTCGAGCACGCGCAGGGTCTTCTCGAGCACCTTCGGGCCGCCGGTCGCGGGGGAGGGGCCGCCGCGGGCACCCAGGGCGTTGTCGGCGTGTTTCACGAGATGGAATCTCCTGCGCCGCGGGATTGTAGGTCGCGCGACGCGATGTTATGGTCTTTGCTCACCTTATGGACACAGCTTTCACATCATGAAAGCAAATGTCGAGGTGATCGAGCGGCCGGCCGGGGCGAGGACGATCGGGCGGGCGCTCGGGGTTCTCGACTGCTTCAGCACCGCCGCGAGCAGCCTGCGGACGACGAGCATCGCCCAGCGGTGCGGTCTGCCTGTGCCGACCACGCACCGAATACTGCGGGTACTCGAGCGCTATGGGTATCTGGTCCGGGATCCGGCGTCCGCCGAGTACAGCCTTGGCCCCGCAGCGGCCAGCCTCGCGCACGAGGATCCTTTCGTCGCGGCGCTGCGGCGGGCGGCACCGCCGGCCCTGCGCACCCTCTGTTCCGCGGCTGGGGAACGGGCGGTTCTCGCGGGCCTCTCTGGCTCACGCGACCACGCGATCGAGATCTCGATCGGCCAGGGCGATCGGAGTGTGACATGCGGCGACATCGCGCACCCGGCGGTGACGAGGCCGCTCCACGCCGGGGCATCCGCGAAGGTGCTGCTCGCCGAGCTCGCGAACGACGAGCTCGACCGGCTGTTGGCACGGCGGCTCGACCGGATCGGCCCCGCAACGATCACGAGGCCGACCCGGCTGCGCGGCGAGGTGAACGCGATCAGGCGTCGCGGCTGGGCTTTCTCACGCGAGGAGACGGCCGCGAACTCGTGGGCGCTGGCGGTTCCCGTCCGGCGTCCGCGCGAGACGGCACTCGCCGTCGGCATCTCCGCGCCGCTAGAGCGCTTCGACCGAGCCCGAGCTGCACGCCACCTGGCGCTGCTGGAAGGCGTCGCTCGGCGTATTACCGGCGCGCTCCATGCCGAGGTCGATCCGGTTGCCGCCGCCGGAGCAGCGGCATGATGCGCCAGCCACCGGACGAGCAGGTGTCGGCGAAACCCGCCATCGCAGCCAACCATCGCTAGAGAGGAGAGCGGCAATGACAGACGGCGCCGGCCAGCAAACCGAGGCGGTTCCGACCCGCGAACGCCCGCTCGAGCTCTACGGCAAGGTCGCGATCGTGACGGGCGCCGCGAAGGGAATGGGCGGCGAGATCTCTGCCGCGCTCGCCGAAGAGGGCGCCGCGCTCGTCCTCGCCGGCCGCGATATGGACGCACTGGAGCGGCACGAGGCGAGTCTCAACGAGCGCTTCGCCGACATCAAGACCGTGGCCATTCGATGCGACGTGACGGACGAGACGGCGACCGCCGACCTCGCCGAGACCGCCGTCAAGCACTTCGGCGCGATCGACATCCTGGTCAACACCGCCGGCGTCATCGGACCGATCGAGACGCCGGCCCAGGACGTCGCGCTCGAGGATTTCAGGTTCGTGCTCGGCGTCAACGTCGTTGGGACGTTCCTGCCGTGCAAGGCCGTGATCCCCGCGATGATCGAGCGCGGGGGTGGCAGGATCGTGAACATCGCCGGCACCTCCGGACTTCGCGGCTACCGCAATCGGGTCGCGTACTCCTCCTCGAAGTGGGCGGTCCGGGGGCTCACCCGGACGCTGGCGCTCGAGCTCGGTCCGCACGGCGTCACCGTCAACACGGTCTGCCCCAACGTGACGAACGGCGAACGGATGGACCGGATCGTGGGCACGAAGGCAGAGCGCACCGGCCGCACCTTCGACGAGGTGTATGCGGACTTCGCTTCGCAGACGGCGCTCGGGCGGTTCATCGACGAGGTCGACGTGGCCGAGGCCGTGCGGTTCCTCGTCTCCGAGCGCGCTCGCAACATCACCGGTCACGACATCGTCGTCGACGCCGGGTGGGACGTCTGAGGTGCATCCGCGGCCGTTCGACTACGCGCGCCCGGAGACCGTCGCCGACGCGATCGAGGCACTCGGCGCAGCGCCGGGCGAGGCGAGTGTGCTCGCCGGCGGCCAGAGCCTCATCCCGATGATGAGCCTCGGGCTCGCCGCCCCGGACCTCGTGGTCGACATCGGCCGGCTCGAGCTCGCCGGCAGCGAGCGCCGAAACGGCACGGTGGTCCTCGGGGCACTCACCCGGCACCGCGAGCTCGAGCGAAGCGACGAGCTGCGTGACCGGCTGCCGCTCGCTGCCGACGCGGCGCGCCACATCGGCAATCCGCGGGTTCGGAATCGTGGCACGCTCGGCGGCAGCCTCAGCCATGCCGACCCCGCCGCTGAGCTCGGCGCGGTCGCGCTCACCTACGGCGGCGAGGTCGTCATCGCGGGCGCGAGCGGCGAGCGCTCGGTGCCGATCGCCGAGTTCTTCCACGGCTTCTTCGCGACCGCGGTCGGCGCGGGCGAGCTCCTCGTGCGGGTCGACCTCGAACTGCCGCCGCCCGGAACCGGCCACGGGTTCAGCGAGATCGCGAATCGCGCCGACGACTTCGCCACCGCTGCGGCGACGGCCCTCGTCACGGTCGGGGGCGACGGCAACTGCGCCGACGCGAGGCTGGCCCTCGCCGGCGTCGCCGATCGACCGATTCGGTTTGAGCAGGCGGGCGATCTCTGTCGCGGGGAGGCGCTGTCGGACGGGCTTCTCGCTCGGGTTCGGCGCGCGGTCGCCGACGCGGTCGAGCCCGAGACGGACGCGTTCACCTCAGCCGGCTACCGGGCGCAGGCGGCGGGCATCTGCGCCGCGCGAGCGCTCGAATCCGCCTGGCGGCGGGGGCGCGGGGAGGCGCCGTGATCGTCGAGTTCACGCTGAACGGCTCGCCGCAGCGCTGCGACGTGCCGCCTCACTGGACGCTCCTGCGCATGCTTCGCGACTCCGCTCTGCGCACCGACGCCAAGCACGGCTGCGGTGAGGGCGTCTGCGGCGCCTGCGCGGTGCTCGTGGACGGCATCGCCATGAACTCGTGTTCGGTGCTCGCACCCCAGGTCGAGGGGGCGAGCGTGGAGACCGTGGGTGGGCTGGCGCGCGGCGAGGAGCTCCACCCACTGCAGGCCGAGATGGTCGCCCGCGGCGGCGTCCAGTGCGGCTTCTGCACCCCGGGGATGGTGATCAGCGCGATCGAGGCCGTCCGGATCGGCGCGGCCGGCTCCGAGGCTGAGATCCGCCACAGCCTCGCCGGCAACCTCTGCCGCTGCACCGGCTACGGCAAGATCGTCAGCGCGGTGGGTGCCTACCGCGACGGCGAATCGCCCGAGGCTCCCCGCGCTGACGCTCCCGAGCGCGAGAGCGAGGGCGCGATCGGAGCGGAGCCGTCGCCCGGCGTGGGGATGGGTCCGTGAGCGGCGTCGAGGTCAGGACGGGCCGCCGGGTGGTCGGCTCCGAGCTCGCGCGGCACGACGCGATCGAGAAGGTCCGCGGGCGGACGGTGTACGCGGCCGACTTCTCGCTTCCGGGCATGCTGCATGCGCGGCTCAAGCGTTCCGACTACGCGCACGCGCGCCTGGTCCGCGTCGACACGGAACCCGCCGCGTCGATCGACGGCGTGATCGCCGTCTACACCGCTGCCGACATCCCCCAGAACACCGTGTGGGTAGACGTCCCGGGCCAGACGATGGAGGTGGGAGCGCTGAAGGCACGCTCGAACGTCCTCGCCGACGGCGTCGTCCGCTACCACGGCGAGCCGATTGCGCTGGTGGCCGCCGAGACCGAGGACGCCGCCCTGGCGGCGATCGACGCGATCGATGTCGAGTACGAGCCACTCCCCGTGCTCGACGACCCCGAGCGCGCGCTCGAGCCGGGCGCGCCCCAGATCCACGAGAGCGGCAACCTGCTCGCCCATTGGGAGCTCGAGGAGGGTGATGTCGAGACCGCCCTCGCCGGCGCGGATGCGGTCGTCGAAGACACCTACAGGACGCAGTTCATCGACCACGCGTACCTCGAGCCCGAGGCCGGCGTCGCCTGGCGCGACACGGACGGCGTGATCACGATCCGGGCCGCGACGCAGGTGGTCGAGCACTTCCGCGACGTCGCGAAGATCCTCGAGCTGCCTGACAACAAGGTCCGGTTGATCACCCCCTACGTGGGCGGCGGCTTCGGCGGCAAGGAGGACATGACCGTCGAGCCCTACCTCGGGGTCGTCGCCGCGCTCACAGGGCGGCCGGTGCGGATGGTCTGGAGCCGCCAGGAGTCGCTGCTCGCACGCCAGAACCGCCACGCGGTGAGGATGCGCTACCGGACGGGGGCGGACGCTGCCGGCCGGCTCGTTGCGATGGATATCGACATCCTCTCCGACGGCGGTGCCTACGCACTGCTCAGCGCCCTCGTCCTGCTGTACTCCACGACCTGCGCCGGCGGGCCCTACCGCTGCCCCAACGTCCGGATCCGCGCGCGCACCGTCTACACCAACCACACCCCATGCAGTGCCATGCGTGGGTTCGGCGGGATGCAGGTCGTCGTTGCCTACGAGGGTCAGATGGACCGACTGGCCGCTGAGCTCGGAATCGATCCGCTCGATCTGCGCCGCCGCAACTTCGTCGACAGCGGCGACACGCTGCCGATCGGTCAGCCGCTTGAGACCGCGGTCGAGCTCCCCGCGCTGATCGACGCGGTCGCGGAGCGACTCGGGCCCGTCCCGGAGCCGAGCGCGCCGCGGCGCGCCGTCGGGCGCGGCTACGCCTGCAACCTCCAGCCCTACGGGCGTTGCATCTGGCTCAACGACTGGTCCAGCGCCTGGATCGGCTTCGAGCTCGACGGGACGCTGGTGATCCGGATCGCGGTTCCCGACATCGGCGGCGGGCAGGCGTCGTCCCTGATCCAGATCGCCGCCGAGGTGCTTGGTGTCCCGCCCGAGCGCATCACGATCCACATCGGCGACTCGGCCCTCAACCCGCTCACCGGGACCACGACCGCCACCCGCCAGCTTTATATGTCGGGCAACGCGGTGCTGAAGGCGGCGCAGGAGCTTCGCGCCAACCTCGCGCCGGTCGCGGCGGAGCTGCTCGAGGTGGACGAGGATCGGGTCGAGTTCACTGCCGACGGCGTGCGCGAGCGCGACGGCGAGCGCGCCGTGGCATTCCCTGCGCTCCTTGCCGCGTGCGCCTCGGTCAACGTCCCGTGGCACGTTTTGGCAACGCATCGCGCGCCGAAGGGCGTGCCGTGGCAGGCGGATGAGAGCTGGCGCGGCCAGGTGTTCCCCGACTTCACCTACGGCTGTCACGCGGCCGACGTCGAGGTCGACCTCGAAAGCGGCCAGACCAGGGTGCTGCGCTACGTCGCTGCGCACGACGTCGGCCAGACGATCAACCCCCAGTCGGTCGAGGGCCAGATCGAGGGGGGCGTCGCGATGGGGCTCGGATACGCGCTGTCGGAGCGCCTCGTGTTCGAGGAGGCGCTGAACCTGACCGGCTCGTTCGCCCAGTATCTGATCCCGACCGCGGTCGAGGTGCCGGCGATCGAGCCCGTGATCCTCGAAAGCGGCGAGGGGGTGGGGCCGTTCAACGCGCGCGGCATCGGCGAGCCGCCGATCGGTCCGCCGGCGCCGGCGATCGCGGCGGCGATCGCCGACGCGACCGGCGTGCGGCTAACGGAGCTACCGTTCACGCCCGAGCGCGTCGCGGCCGCCGTCGGCGCTCCGGGAGAAGAGGAGAGCGATGCCGAGGGTTGAGGGAAGTGAGCTGCTCGCGGTCGACCGTGCCCAGCTCTGGCGCCTGCTCAACGACCCCGACACGCTCGGTGCGTCGATCCCCGGCTGTCGGGGGTTCGAGCGCGACGCCGACGCCGAGCACCGGTACCGAACGGCGATCAAGGTCGCGGTGGGCGCCGTGACCGGTGTGTACGAGGGTACGGTCGAGTATGTGGACGTCGAGGAGCCCGAGCGCTGCACCATCGTCGTCTTCGGCAAGGGGGACAAGGGCACGATCGAGGGCCGCGGCGCAATCACGCTCGCCGAGCGAGACGGCGCGACCGAGGTCGGGTACACGGGCGACTTCAAGCTGACCGGCCCGGTGGCCGGGGTCGGGCAGCGGATGGCGCCCGGGGTCAGCCGCAAGATGATCGTGGAGACGCTGCGAAACCTCGAGCGCCGCGGCGCTGGGCTACAGGAGCCCGCGCCTGCGGACGCCCCGGCGGTGGCGTCCAGCCCGGGAACGACAGCCCGGGCCGAGCCGGAGCCGTTCCGGCCGCTTTCGCTTCCGGCGCCGGCGGCGTTCGGCGCGGGCGCGGCGGTCGGCCTTATCGTCGGGATCATCATCGGGCTCCTGCTATGAGTTTCACGATGCGAATTCGACTTTTGATTCGTGAGAAATCTGCAACGCTCGCTCCGGGGCGATCCCCCGGTGCACGGAGGAGGACGACGCGATGGACGTGACCGCAATGCGAGCCGATCGAACCGCGGAGGAACTCGCCGCGGTCGATCGCCGACTGATCATCCACCCCTACCTCCCGCGGTCCACCGAGGAGCGGGTGGTGATGGTCGAGGGCGACGGCTGCCGCCTGCGCGACGCAGAGGGTCGCGAGTACCTGGACGCGACTGGCGGGCTCTGGCTCGCCCAGATCGGCCACGGGCGCAGGGAGATCGCAGAGGCGGCCGCGCGGCAGATGGAGCGGCTCGAGTACTTCACGAGCTTCTGGGAGTTCTCGAACGAGCGGGCGATCGAGCTCGCCGAGCGCCTGGTGGAGATCTCCCCGCCGCGCCAGCGGCACGTCTTCTTCACCAGCGGCGGCTCGGAGGGAAACGAGGCTGCCCTGAAGCTCTCGCGGTACGCACACTGGCGGCGAGGCGACCGGGACCGGACCTGGGTGCTGGCCCGCAACCAGGCCTATCACGGGGTTGGGTACGGATCCGGGACCGCCACCGGGTTTCCCGTCTATCACGACGGATTCGGGCCGATGCTCCCGCACGTCCGCCACCTGACCCAGCCGTGGCCGTACCGCACGGAGCTCTTCGACGGCCAGGACCCGACCGACTTCTGCATCGCCGAGCTCGAGCGGGCGATCGACGAGCTCGGGGCCGAGAACGTCGCCGCCTTCATCGGCGAGCCCGTTATGGGCGTCGCCGGGATGATCGTCCCGCCCGACGATTACTGGCGGCGCGTGGAGGAGGTCCTGCGCGCGAACGGGATCACCTTCATCTTCGACGAGGTTGTCACCGCCTACGGCCGCATCGGCCACTGGTTCGCCGCCGAGCACTTCGGCGTCGAGCCGGACATCATCGTCACCGCGAAGGGGATCACCTCCGGCTACACGCCGCTCGGTGCCGTCCTCGTGAGCGACGACATCGCGGATGTCGTTACCGAGGAGGGCTTCCCGATGGGGTTCACGTACAACGGGCACCCCACGGCGTGCGCCGTGGCGCTCGCGAACCTCGACGTGATCGAGGGCGAGGGGCTGCTGGAGCGCGCGCGTGACACCGGGGGCTACATCCTCGAGCGGCTCGGAGAGCTCACCGAGCTGCCCGTGGTCGGCGAGGTACGCGGCGTCGGGATGATGCACGCCGTCGAGCTGGTCGGCGACCGCAACAGTCGCGATCCGCTGGCGATGGACGCCGCGCCGCAGGACGTGATCCGGAGGGAAACGGGTGTCATCGTCCGCGACTGCCAGCACAACCTGGTGCTCTCGCCGCCGCTCGTCATGTCGCGCGACGAGGCCGACGAGGTGGTTGACGCGATGCGCTCGGTACTGGAGCGCACCAGCGTGTCCGGTGAGATCGCGCCGGGGAGCTAGGGCGATGAGCGAGACGGCCACCACCGCGTCGGACTGGCAGCAAAAGGCGGCGCAGCTCGACCTGCCGAGCCGCGCGTTCATCGACGGGGAGCTCGTCGACGCGGTCTCGGGGGAGACCTTTGAGCGCAACAACCCGGCCACCGGCGAGGTGCTGACGGAGGTCGCCGCGGGCGACGCGCAGGACGTCGACCGCGCGGTGGCTGCCGCCCGGCGCGCGTTCGAGGCCGGCGACTGGTCTCGCGCCGACCCCGCACACCGCAAGCAGGTCCTGTTGCGCCTCGCCGAGCTCGTGCGCGAGCACGACGAGGAGCTGGCGCTGCTGGACACCCTGGACATGGGCAAGCCGATCAGCGACTCGCTCGGAGTCGACGTGCCGAGCGCGGCCGGGCTGATCCAGTGGTATGCCGAGGCGGCCGACAAGCTCTACGACGAGGTGGCGCCCACCGGTGGCGACGAGCTCGCGCTCGTCACCCGCGAGCCGCTCGGCGTGGTCGGCGCGGTCGTGCCCTGGAACTACCCGCTCGATATCGCGACGTGGAAGGTCGCGCCGGCGCTCGTCGCCGGAAACAGCGTCGTTCTCAAGCCGGCGGAGCAGTCGCCGTTGTCCGCGATCCGGCTGGCCGAGCTCGCCGCCGAGGCCGGCCTGCCCGCCGGCGTGCTCAACGTCGTGCCGGGCTTCGGCGAGACGGCCGGCCGCGCGCTCGGGCTTCATCCCGACGTCGACTGCGTCGCGTTCACGGGCTCGACCGAGGTGGGAAAGCTGTTCCTGCGCTACTCGTCGGAGTCGAACGCGAAGCCGGTCTGGCTCGAGTGCGGCGGCAAGAGCCCCAACCTCGTCTTCGCCGACGCAGAGGACCTCGCGCAGGCGGCCGACATGGCGGCATTCGGGATCTTCTCCAACCAGGGAGAGGTCTGCTCGGCGAACTCGCGCCTGCTGGTCGAGCGCTCGATCCGGCACGAGTTCGTCGAGCTGATGCTCCAGCGCGCGGACGCCGTACGGGTCGGCGACCCGCTCGACCCCGAGACGACGATGGGGCCGCTGGTCGACGAGCAGCACGCCGAGCGCGTCCTCTCTTACGTCGAGGCGGCGCGCGAGCGCGCGTCGATCACTTTCGGCGGCGAGCGCCTGGCGGTGAACGGGCAGGACCGCTGCTTCGTGGGGCCGACGATCGTCGAGCACGTGGCCGCGGACGACCCAATCGCACGCGAGGAGATCTTCGGACCGGTGCTGGCGGTCCTCGACTTCGAGCGCGAGGACGAGGCGGTGGAGATCGCCAACGCGAGCCGCTACGGGCTCGCCGCGTCGGTCTGGACCTCGAACCTCGGGCGGGCGATGCGGCTCGCCCGCCGCCTGCGCGCGGGCACGGTATCGGTCAACACCGTCGACGCCCTCAGCCCGCAGACGCCCTTCGGGGGCTTCAAGGACTCGGGCTTCGGCCGCGACCTATCGTTGCACGCCCTGGACAAGTACACGGGCCTGAAGACCACCTGGATCAAGCCCTAGACGAACCCTCAGGAGGCTACGAATGGCACGTGTCAACGAGAGAGTGCGGCGCAAGACCGACAATCGCTTTCTGGCGCCCCTGATCGACGAGATCGAGGACCTTCGCGAGCGCTCGATCGCCGAGGTCCGCTCCAAGACGGATGGGTTCTGGGAGACGCAGGACGGCGCCGAGGATCGCGAAGCGCTCGTCGCGTGGTTTCAGCCCCGCTGCTGGCGTGAGATCGACTACGTGTTCATGCTCGGCGAGGAGATCCGCCGCTACGGCTTCGGATTCGAGCGCAAGCACGTCACGGCGCTTGCCAAGCAGCTCTTTCAGGAGGCCGAGCACTACGAGAGCGTCGGGCGGATCATCGTCGGGCTGGGCGGCGAAGTCCCGACGGAGCCACCGCCCTCTGCGCGGGACTGGAGCGCCTTTTTGTGGGAGTGCCTCGACCGCCATCCGCTGTCGGCGATCGCCGCCTGGTACATGTCCGAGACCGCGGCGACCGGGACGCTCGAGGGCATCGTCGCCGGCGGCGAGCGCTTCGACATGCCCGATGTCGTCACCGCCTACCAACAGATAATCAAGGACGAGGCCTTCCACCTCGGCCTCGGTAGGCTGCTGCTCGAGCGGTATGTGGCTTCGCAGGCCGACGCGAACGAGGTCCTCCGCTCGATCCGCGGCATGGCGGAACTTGTTAGTCACGGAAGCCACACCGACGTGCGCACCACGCCGGTCGCATGAGCATCACCAAGGAGGCACTTATGCGTAAGAGGACCGGCAGACCATCCCGAATCGGAGTTGCGGTAGCGGGCTTGCTCGCCGCCCTGGGCATCGCCGCCTGCGGCGGCGGTGATGACGAGGGCATCGAAGGCGGGGAGACGACCGCTGACGTACCGGTCGCCGAGGCGCAGGGCGAACCGTCGGGGGAGCTCACGATCTCAAACTGGCCCTTCTATATCGACAAGCAGACCGTTCCCGACTTCGAGGAGGCGACGGGGATCTCGGTGAAGTACGTCGAGGACGTAAGCGACAACACCGACTTCTTCGGCAAGATGCAACCGCTGCTCGAGCAGGGCGAGTCAGGCGGCCGCGACCTCTTCATCGTCACCGACTGGATGGCGAAGAAGATGTATGACCTCGGTTACCTGCAGCGCCTCGACAAGGAGGCGATCGCGCCCGCGGCGCAGCACCTGAATCCGACCCTCGCGCACCCGAGCATCGATCCCAACCGCGAGTACACGCTGCCCTGGCAGGGCGGAATGACGGGGCTGGTGGTCAACAAGGAGCTCGCGCCGGACGTGACCTCGATCAACGACCTCTTCGACCCCCAGTACAAGGGCAAGGTCGAGATGCTCTCGGAGCTGCGCGACACGGTGCCGCTGGTGATGAAGGCGAGCGGTGTCGACCCGGCTCAGGCGTCCGAGGAGGACTGGATGGCCGCGATCGACAAGGTCAAGGAGGCCGCGGATGCCGGCCAGATCCGAAAGTTCACCGGCAACGACTACACCCGCGACCTCGCCAACAACGACGCAGCCGCGGTTATCGGCTGGTCGGGCGATGCGATCCAGCTTCAGGCGGACAACCCCGACATCCAGTTCGTGATGCCCGACGAGGGCTGCATGTTGTGGTTCGACGACATGGTCATCCCGGTCGGCGCTCCGAACCCGACGGCCGCCTACGAGTGGATGAACTACGTCTACGAGCCCAAGAACCACGCTCAGATCGCGGACTACAACTACTACTTCACACCCGTCGATGGTGTGAAGCCGATCCTCGCGAAGCAAGGGTCGGATGCGGCGAAGAGCGAGCTCGTGTTTCCGAGTCAGAGCTACATCGCCGACTGCACGACTCAGGACAACCCACAGGGAGGTCCGGAGGTCGAGCAGCGCATCGAGCGTGCCTGGCAGGCCGTGATCACAGGCGGTTGAGTTCGAGCGCGTTTGTGACCCGACAAAGAACGTGCGGGGCCGCCGGCACCCTGACGGGTGTCGGCGGTTTCGATACCTGGTAACGACAGCAAGGAGGCACGTGAACCCCGATCGAAAGCTGCTCGTCGACGCGATCGACATGCACGCCCACACCCACCCCGCGCTCTTCAAGCGGCCGATCGACGA
Source organism: Solirubrobacterales bacterium (assembly GCA_035296705.1). GTDB lineage: Bacteria > Actinomycetota > Thermoleophilia > Solirubrobacterales > 70-9 > WHSW01. The sequence continues at coordinate 10,838 of DATHAL010000044.1, read as the reverse complement.
CGCCGACCTGGCCGAATACGCGAGCGAGTTCGGGATGCGCGGCGTCGTCCTCAAGGACCACGACAGCCTCACCACCGGCCGCGCCTACCACGTCGGGCGCATGTTCCGGAACCTGAAGATCTTCGGCGGTGTCGTCCTCAACCGGTCTGCCGGGGGCATTAATCCGTGGGTCGTGGAGGCGGCGCTCCACTACGGGGCGAAGGTGATCTGGATGCCCAGCAACCACTCGAAGCACCACAACGAGTTCTTCGACACGCCCGACTACCCGCAGCTCGGCCGGGTTCAGCCGCAGCTCACGGGCCCGGGCGTGACCGTGTTCGACGACCACGGTCAGCTGAAGCCCGAGGTGGGGACGATCTGCGACCTGATCGCCCAGGCGGACGCCTGCCTCGCCACCGGCCATCTCAGCCTGGAGGAGACGCGGGCGCTGCAGGCCGAGGCCAACGAGCGCGGGGTCCGCAAGTTCCTGGTGACGCACGCAAACTGGGCGCTGACGCGCTACGAGCCCGACGTCCAGCGGGAGCTGATCGCGAACGGCGCCTACCTCGAGTACGTCGCCGTCTCCTGCGTCTCGCCGATCTTCTGGGAGCAAAAACCCGACGAGCTCGCCGCCTGGATCGAGGAGCTCGGCGGCGACCGGCTGATCCTCAGCTCCGACCTGGGCCAGGCGTCGGCGGCGCCGCATCCGGAGGGGATGCGGATGCTGATCAGCTCGATGCTCGACGTCGGCGCGGACTACGACGAGCTCGCGAAGATGACCAAGGGCAACCCGGCGCACCTGCTCGGGCTCTCGGAATGAGGATGGACACGACCTGGAGGTTGAGATGCCGATCATCGAAGTGAAGGCGTTTGAGCGTCGGTTCGAGGATCCCGAGACCGCTGAGCGGTTGATCGCGAAGCTCACCGATGCGCTCTGCGACGTCTACGGCGAGGAGCTCCGCGCCGAGACGTGGGTGTTGCTTGAGGGGGTGGCGCCGGCCCACTGGGGGTTCGGCGGCGAGGTGCGCTCCTAGATGCCGGCGCGCGTCCTCTCCACGTCGCTCACGGCCGGCTCGCAGCCGCTCGTCGTCGGCGGCGAGGGTGTGTGGCTCGAGCTCGACGACGGTCGGCGCGTGATCGACGGCACCAACACCGCGGCTCCTCTCGGCCACGCCCATCCCGAGATCGTCGAGGCCGTGCGGGCCGCCGCGAGGGCGCCGTCGATCAACGAGGGAATCCGGTGGCCTGGGCGCGAGGCTGCGGCGGAGGCGCTGTTCGAGCACGCCTTCGCCGGCGAGGACTGGGTCGGCGCCGTCCGCTTCTTCATCAGCGCCGGCGAGGCGAACGACGTCGTCCTCTCCCTGGCGCAGGCGCTCACCGCCAGGCCCGCGCTCGCGACGCGCGATCGCGCGTACCACGGCGGCGTCGGCCTCGCGCGGGAGCTGACGGTCCAGCCCCACTGGCACGGCGGCCTGTCCTTCGGCGATCGGACCCTCGCGCCCCCCCGGCTCGCGACGGTCCACGAACTGCCGGCCCCGACCGGCGCCCGCATCCACGGGCCCGAGAACGACCCTGAGGCCGACCTCGCGGCGCTCGCAGCGGCGGAGCCGGAGCTGCGTGATGCGGCCGCGGCGCTGATCGACTACAGCCAGGGCGGCATCTATCACCAGCCGCACTACCAGGACCGGCTCGCCGAGCTGGCGCGCGAGGCCGGCGCGCTCTGGATCGCCGACGAGACGGTCACGGGCCTCGGCCGCGTGGGCAGCTGGTTTCAGTTCCAGGCGGGGCGCTCGCGACCCGACGTCGTCACGATGGGCAAGGGCCTCGCCGCGGGCGGAGCGCCGGCCGGCGCGGCGGTGATCTCGCGCGAACTGCTCGAGCGCATCGAGGCGGCCGGCTGGCAGACCTATTCGAGCTACCGCGCGCACCCGATCGAGGTCGCGGCGATCGAGGCCCACATCCGCGTCTCGGCCCGCGACGGCCTCTGGCGACGTGCACTCGACTTCGACGAGTTGATCGCGGACGAGATGCGCCGCCTCGCCGACGCCCATCCGGGCGTCGCCCGGATCGACGGGCGCGGCCTGCACTGGACGATCGAGTTCCACGGCCCGAGTTGGCGCGAGTGGGAGGGCCAGGACCCGGACCCGCTCGCGTCGCGGATCGCTGCGCGCGCGCTCGAGGCCGGCGTGATGATCGCGACGAGCGGTGAGCAGACCTCGATCTTCATCGCCCCGCCGCTGATCGTGGGGGAGGACGAGCTGAAGCGGATCCTCGGGGCCGTCGATCACGGCCTGGCGCTCGCCGACGCGGAGCTCGAACGCACCGCGGGCTGAGCCGATGCGGGTCGCCGTCGTCGTCTATCCCGGGTTCGACGAGCTCGACGCGATCGGGCCGTACGAGGTTCTGCGCACGGCGCAGGCGGCGGGCGCGGACCTCGAGACGATGCTGGTCACCCGCAACCGGACGGCGCGCGTGACCGGCTCTCACGGGCTTACCGTGGAGCCGCAGGGCACGCTCGAGGACGGCCCGTTCGACCTCGTGATCGTCCCCGGGGGTGGCTGGAACAACCGGGCGCCGGATGGCGCCTACGCCGAGGCGCAAAGCGGCGAGCTCCCGGCGGCGCTGCGGCGGATGTACGAGGGCGGCGCGGTGCTGGCGTCCGTGTGCACGGGTGGGATGCTCCTCGCCGCCGCCGGGCTCTCGCGCGGGCGGCCCGCGACCACGCATCACGAGGCGTTCGAGGAGCTTCGCGAGGCCGGCGCGGAGCTCGTCGACGCACGAGTCGTCGACCACGGGGACCTCCTGAGCAGCGGCGGGGTCACCGCCGGGATCGACCTGGCGCTGTGGCTGGTCGAGCGAAACTGGGGCACGGAGCTCGCCGAGGAGGTCGCGCGTACGATCGAGCACGAGCGGCGCGGCCCGGTCCACGCGCCGGGCTGACGGTCCACACGCCGGGCTGACTTAGCCCTCGAGCAGCTCGATCTCGATCGAGGTCGGGTTGCGGCCGTTGATCGGGACGATGTCCTGCGGGCAGGCCGAGACGACGACGTAGCAGTCGAGCTCCGCTCGCATCGTCACCGCGTCGCCCGGCTTCGTGGGCGCTGGCTCCCAGCCGAGCGAGCCATCCGCGCCCACCGGAATGTTCATGAACAGGTTGATCGACTGCGGCACCTCGACCCGTTCGAAGCCGCGCTCGGCCATCGCCCGCTGCAGGTTCTCCTGACAGGAGGCGTGCCAGCCCTCCACCCCGAGGCCGGTGTAGCGGGTCGGGTCACACGCGGCGCAGAGCATGTCGTGGACGCCGGGGGTCCGGTCTTCCTCGAAGCGCAGGAGCGGCCGCCTGCGGTTGGTCACGAACTGCTCGCCGACGCGGGGAAAGAGGCGGTCCACGTACGCCCGCGTGTGCTCGGCGCTCGCGTACTCGGTGACGTCATCGACGCAGAACGCGAACAGGTCCGCGACCTGCTCGCCCTCGACATCGATCACACGAAAGGCGCGCCCGGCCCCGACCTCGACCGCTCGGCCCTCGCGGGCCGGCACGTGGACGTGCTCACCGGCTCCCATCGTCTAGGCGGGAACCGGCGCGTGCGGGGCTTCCTCCTCCTCGTGCTCGAAGATGAGCGAGAAGATCTTGCGCTTGAGCTCCCCGAAGCGCTGGCTGTCCATGTCCTCGAGCCCGCGCGGCCGCGGGATGTCGATCCGGACCACATCCCGGATCTTGCCCGGTCGCGGCGTCATCACGAACACCATGTCTGCGAGGAAGACCGCCTCCTCGATGTCGTGGGTGACGAAGGCGATCGTCCGACGGTGCTGCTCCCAGATCCCCGTCAGAAAGCGCTGCTGCGACGCACGGGTGAGCGCGTCGAGCGCGCCGAACGGCTCGTCCATCAGGAGGACCTCGGGATCGTTGGCGAGGGCACGGGCGATCGCAACCCGCTGCTTCATCCCGCCGGAGAGCTCGCGCGGGTACGCGCCCGCGAACTCCGAGAGCTTCATCTCCTCGAGCAGCCGGCCGGAGATCTCGCGACGCTCCTCCTTGGAGCGCCCCTGCAGCTCGGGCCCGAACTCGATGTTCTCGCGGACCCGCAGCCAGGGGAAGAGGGTGTAGGACTGAAACACCATCCCCCGCTCCGCGCCCGGCCCCTCGACGGGACGCTCGTCCACCGTGACCGTCCCGTGGGTCGGGCGCATCAGCCCCGCCATGATGTTGAGCAACGTCGACTTGCCGCAGCCGGAGGCGCCGACGATGCAGGCGAAGCTGGCGTCCGGGATCTCGAGCGAGACCTCGTCGAGCGCGGTCACCGTCCCGCGGCGCGTCTGGAAGACCATCGAGATGTCGCGGGCGGCGATCGCGCTCATCTGGCGACACGCTCCGCGTATGGGAACAGCGTCTTGTACAGCCGGCGGAAGAACGCGTCGGTCAGCAATCCGAGGGCCCCGATCGTGAGGATCCCCCCGATGATCTTCTCGGTCTCGCCGAACCGGCTCGCGGTCAGGATCACGTAGCCGATCCCGGTTTGGGCGGCGACGAGCTCGGCGACGATCAAATACGTCCAGGCCCAGCCGATGCCGATTCGCAGGTTGTCGACCACGCCCGGCCAGCAGGCGGGCAGGAGCACCTTCCTGAACACCTGCGAGCGTGAGGCCCCGAGCGTGTAGGAGATGTTGAGGAGCTCCTTCGAGATGTTGGCGGAGACGTCGGCGACCATCAGCGCGAGCGGGAAGAAGGTGCCGATGAAGATCACCGCCACCTTCTCGTTCTCGCCGATCCCGAACCAGATGATCAGCAGGGGGATGAACGCCGACGCCGGCATGTAGCGGATCGCCGCGATCCCGGGCTCGAAGAATGCCTGGGCGGCCCTGTAGGAGCCGATCGCGATCCCGAGCGGGACGGCCACGATTGCCGCGAGCAGGAAGCCGAGCAGGATGCGCAAGGCGCTCGCCCAGACGTCGGAGAGGAAGTCCTCGTGGGCGAACATGTCGTACAGCGCGCTCGCCACAGTCGAGGGCGTCGGGAGGAAGAACGCCTCGACGATCCCGCTGTAGGAGAGGATCGACCAGGCGCCGAGCACGAGCACGGCGCTGGCCAGCGAGAGGCCCATCGCGAACGAGCGGGAGATCGGCTCCTTCGGATCGAGGTAGCGCCGGCCACGGGCGGGAACGCCCTCGTCCGCGGCCGGCCCTCGGGCCGGAAGCGGCGTCGGGGGAGGCGCCGTGCTAGGACTGCCCGACGGCTTCGTTGATGAAGCTCGGGTCAATCGCATCGTCTGCGTTCGCGACCTCGTCCGCTTCGCCGATCGACTCCCAGAACTCCCCCGACTGCGTGAACACATCGTAGGCCGGCCCGGGGCTGTCGGCGGTGCCGTAGAACTCGGCGCCCTCCTCCAGCGTCAGCAGCGGCACCGTCTTGAGCGTCGCCTTGATGTCGGCCACGGACTGGCCGAGGTAGTCGCTGGCGTAGCCGAACGCCTTGTCCGGATCGGACTCGACCATGTCCATGACCTTGCCGTAGGCGTCGACGAACTTCTGGACCGTCTCCGGGTTCTCCTCGACGTAGTCGGGCGAGAACGCAACGCCGTCGGTGATGATGTCCGGGTAGTCCTCCGTCGAGACGAGCACGTGCCCGTCGGGGTTCTTCTCCGCTCGGGTGAGCCACGGCTCCCAGGTGACGGCGACGGGGACGCGGCCGGCGGCGAAGGCAGCCCCCGCATCCGCGGCGGTCAGGTTCGCCTGCTCGACGTCGTCGAGCGAGAGCCCGTTGTCCTCCAGGACGTAGCCGAGGAACCACTGGCTCGTCGAGCCCTGGCTCACCGCCACCGTCTCACCCTCGAGGCCGGCGACGTCGGTGACGTCAGTCCCGGCGACGATCCCATCGCCGCCAAGCGAGCGGTCGACCGGCAGCACCTGGACGGTCTCGATCGCCCTCGCCCAGTTGCGCGAGAAGGTGTCCGGGGTGGTCGCGACCGCGTCGAACTCGCCCGCCTTGAAGGCGTTGAACCGCTGCACGGGATCCTCGATCACGTCGTAGCTGACGTCGAGCCCCTCCTCCTCGAAGATGCCGCTCTCGACGCCGATGACGAGGCCCGCGTACCCGTTCCAGGTCGAGAACGCGAGGCTGATCGTGCTCGAATCGCCCGACGCCGATTCGGAGTCGTCGTCCCCTCCGCACCCCGCGACTCCGAGCGCCATGAGTGCAGCGAGGAGCGTTAGTGCCGTCGCCAGCCGCTTTGCCATGGTCGTTCCTCCTCGCCTCAGCGCCTCGGTCCTAGAGCGTCAGGCATGTTATTTCCGCCGTCCGCATTGTCAAACCGCCTTTTACATAGTGAGAAGCGATGCCGCGAGCGTCAGCCGGCCTGCCGGCGCGCCAAGACGAGCAGGCAGACGAGGTCGTAGGCGACGTTTGCCGCCGCGAGCGCGGTCACGCCGGCCGGGTCATAAGACGGCGAGACCTCGACCACGTCCGCCGAGACGATGCGCGGGCCGCCGGCGAGCGCGCGCAGGATCGCGAGCAGCTCGCGGGGCGTCAGCCCGCCCGATTCCGGTGTTCCCGTGCCGGGCGCGAACGCCGGATCGAGGACGTCCACATCGACCGTGACGTAGGTCGGGAGCGTGAGGTGCTGCCGCGCCAGTGCAGCCGCTCCCTCGACGCCTGAGTCATCGAGCTCGCGCGCGAGGAGCGTGTGGAAGCCGAGCTCACGGTTCTCCTCGTAATCCGCGCTTGCGTAGACCGAGCCGCGCAGCCCGATCTGGACCGACCGCGACGGATCGATGAGCCCCTCCTCCGCCGCGCGGCGGAAGATCGTCCCGTGGGTCACCTTCGCGCCGTAGTAGGCGTCCCACGTGTCGGTGTGCGCGTCCAGCTGCAGCAGCGAGAGCTGGCCGTGGCGGCGGGCCGCCGCCCGCAGGAAGGCAAGCGCGACCGAATGGTCACCGCCAAGGCCGAGGACCGCCGCGCCGCCGTTGTGCAGCGCGGTCGCCTCCCGCTCGATCGCCCCGTGGGCCTCGGGGATGTCGAACGGGTTCGCCCCGGCGTCGCCCGCGTCGGCCACCTGCGCCTCTGCGAACGGCGAGACGTCGAGTGGCTCGCTGTAGGGACGCAGGAGCGCCGAGGCCTCGCGGATCGCGGCCGGCCCGAAGCGCGAGCCCGGGCGGAACGTGGCGCCGCCGTCGAAGGGCGCGCCGAGCACCGCGACGTCCAGCCGGTCGACGTCGTCTGCGCGCGGGAGACGGGCGAAGGTGCGCAACCCCGCGAAGCGCGGCACGGCGAAGGCGTCCACCTGGCCGACGGGATCGGGGCCGCTCATAGCTCGGGCATCTTGCGCGATCGGAAACCGCACCGCAAGTGCGGGCCGCGGGATACGGGAGACTGCGCCGGTGCTGGCCTTCGCCCTGGCGCTCGGCGCGAGCCTCGGTTGGGGCACCGGCGATTTCATCGGCGGGCTGCGAAGCCGCCGCCTGCCGGTGCTGACGGTGATCGCGGCCTCGCAGCTCGCCGCGCTTCCCGTGATCGCCGCGGCGTTCCTGATCGCCGGTGGCGAGATCGGCGGAGCCGAGTTCGTGCTCTACTCCGCGCTCGCCGGGGCGTCGCAGGTGCTCGGGCTCGCTGCCTACTACCGCGCCCTGTCGACCGGCGCGATGGGAGCGGCGGCACCGATCTCGGCCACCGGGGTGCTGATCCCCGTCGTCATCGGGCTCGCCGGCGGAGACCGGCCGACAGCGCTACAGGCGATCGGCGTCTCGCTTGCGATCGCGGGTGTTGTCCTGATCTCGCTTCAACCGAACCGAGCGTCGAGCGAGGGCCGCGCGATCGCGACCGGGGTCGGGATGGCAATGCTCGGGGCACTCGGGATCGGCAGCTTCTACGTGCTGATGGATGCCGCGAGCAGCCGCGGGGACGTCGTGCCCGCGGTCTTCATCAACAGGTCCACCGTGTTCGCGATGCTCGCAGTCGGAGCGCTCCTGTTCGGGGTCCGCCCCTCGTTGCTGCGCGCTTCAGACTGGCGCGACCTGGCCTTCGTCGGCGTGCTCGCATCCGCGGCCACCCTTATGTTCGCCGCCGCGACGAACGAGGGCCTGCTGAGCCTCGTCTCGGTGGTCGGGTCGCTTTACCCGGTGGCGACCATCCTGCTGGCGCGCTTCGTCCTCGGTGAGCGGCTGCGGCGCGCCCAGCGGCTGGGAGCAGTCGCCGCCCTGATCGGGGTCGCAATGATCGCTGCGTGAGTGGAGGCCGGCCCTAGGCCGAAGCGGAGCGCACTGGCCCATTGATCGCGATCAACGTCGGCCGATCCGCGTGGAGCGTTTCGGCCACGGCCGCCGACAGGGCGTCGGCGTCATCGACCGTCACGCCCCTGCCGCCGAGCGCCCGGCTCAGCGCCGCGAAGTCGACCGGGGCGAGGTCGACCCCGACCGGCTCGGCGCCGCGGGCGAGCATCTCGGCGCGGATCTCGCCGTAGCCTCGGTTGTCGAAGAGGATGATCGGGATCGGCAGGCCGAGCTCGACCGCGGTGGCGATCTCGGTCGCCGTGAACAGGAAGCCGCCGTCGCCGTCGATTGCGACCACCTGGCGCTCCGGCAAGGCCAGCTTCGCCCCGATCGCCGCGGGGAGCGAGTAGCCGAGCGTCGCGTAGCCGACCGGATAGAGGAAGCACCGCGGACGCTCGACCGGGAACTGGTGAACCGTCCCGTAGTAGGTGACCATCGAGCTGTCCCCGGCGACGATCGCGTCCTCGTCGAGGCTCGCGCGCAGCGCGCGGTGGAGCTCGAGGTAATCCGATCCGTCGCGCGCGATGATCTCCTCGAGCTCCGATCGCAGCGCCGACGCACGCTCGGCTCCGTTGCGCGGTGCCGGAGACGACTCCTTCAGGTCGCCGATTATCACCGCCATCACGCCTGCGGCGTCGCCGTGGAGCGCCGCCGCCGCAGACGCGTTTTTGCTCAGCTGCTCGGCGTCGATGTCTATTCGCACCAGCTTCCCTGCCAGCGAGAAGTCGGAGGTCCAGAGGTCCGACTCCGAGATCTCGCTGCCGACCGCGACCACGGCGTCGGCGGCGGCGAGGCCGTCCCGGGCCGGTGCCAGGCGCAGCGAGGCGCCGATGCTGAGCGGGTGGGATTCGGGGACTACGCCTTTGGCATTCACCGTCGTCACCACGACCGCGCCGAGCAGCTCGGCGAGCTCGCGCGCCTCCCGCGACGCGTCCCTGGATCCGCCGCCGAGCAGGAGCCACGGCTCGCGCGCCTCGCACAGGATCTCGGCGGCGAGCCGCAGTTGCGCCTGGTCGGCGACCGGGCGCCGGTCGCGCAGCTCAACCGGGTCGCCACCGGCTTCGGGGGCCTCCGCCTCGAGGACGTCGATCGGGATCTCGATGTGGACGGGGCGCGGCCGCGCGTTCGCGAAGTGGTCGAAGGCGTCGTCGATCGAATCGACGGCCTCCCGCGCGCTCGCCACCCGCCGACTCCAGTGGACGATGTTCTCCATTGCGCCGCTCTGGCTCTTCACCTGGTGAAGGAAACCGGCATCGCGACCCTCGGCGAACGATGGCATCCCCGGCGTGATGATCAGCAGCGGAACCGAGTCGTGATAGGCGGTGGCGGCCGCCGTCATAAGGTTCGTCAGCCCCGGACCTGTCGTGACGATGCAGACCCCCGGCCGCCCCGACGCCCGGGCGTAGCCGTCGGCGGCGTACCCGGCTCCCTGCTCGTGGCGCGGAGCGATGTGGCGGATCGACGAGCCGGCCAGCGACTCGTGCAGCGCCAGCGTGTGCGTCCCGGGGATCCCGAAGACGTGATCCACGCCATGCGCTGCAAGGGCGCGGAGGATTGCCTCACCGCAGCTCACAGCTCAGAGAACTTACCCGCGCGTCGACGCCTGCTCGAAGCGGCCCCGGCTCGTTTGGGCCAGACGAGCAGGGGGCATACTTGACGGTATACGAAGCTGCATGTAGATTCGCATGTCAACGCTGAAGTGCGGATCTGCGTCTGGCAGAGGAGGAGGAGCCGTGCGGAGGACTACTTTGCTGCGCTGGGGGGCGCTGCTCGCGATCGCGATCATCGCCGCGTTCTCGTTCGCCGCCTGCGGCGACGATGACGACGACGAAGGGGCCGCCGGTGACGAGACGGCAGCCCAGGTCAACCCCGACCTTCAGGGTGAGCTGAAGATCGGCGTTGCGGCGCCGACCACAGGCGACAGCGCCTCGATCGGCGAGGACCAGGTACGCGGTGCCGAGCTCGCTGTCGACCGGATCAACTCCGGTGACGGCGTGCTCGGAAAGAAGCTCGCGGTGACCGTCGAGGACACCCAGAGCGACACTGTGGCGGCGGTCCAGGCGGCTCGCAAGCTGGTCTCCGTCGACAAGGTGCCCGTGGTCATCGGTGAGTTCCTCTCGGCGCGGACGATCGCGATCGGCAAGTACCTCGACAAGGCGGGCGTAGTGCAGATCAACCCCGGCTCCTCGTCGACGGACATTAAGGCGATCGGGCCGACATCGTTCTCGTCGATCGCCCTCGACGACATCGCCGGCAGGTTCGCCGCGGACACCCTCTACGACGCGGGCTACCGGAACATCGCGTTCCTCGGGCCGAACAACCCCTACGGGGCCGAGTTCGAGCGGGTCATCAACTCGAGGTTCGAGGAGCTCGGCGGCACCGTCACCGACTCGATCCTCTACACCGAGGGCGAGCCCTCTTACCGCACCGAGCTCGAGCGGCTCAAGGACTCGGAGCCGGAGCTCCTGGTGTACGCCTCATACGTCCCCGACGCGGTGACGATCAACGAGGAAGCGTTCGAGCTTGGGATCGACCCCGCCGACATGTACGGCATCTACCTCTCGATCTGCATCGAGGATGTGGACCCCACCGCCACT
>DATHAL010000043.1:0-51453 GCA_035296705.1 Solirubrobacterales bacterium | reverse complement strand
CGCGTCGTGCGGAGCAGCTTGTGGAACGGCTAGGCGGCTTCGGCGACATCTACATCACGGTGGTTGTCGCCGGTGGCCGCTTCCCACGCCGGAGGGACACGGGCCACATCATCATGCGACGCGGCCCGCTGATCATCCCCGTCGATGATGAGCACGTCGCGAGCCTCGGCCGAGAGCTCATGCGCGCGGTCGGCAATCCTGTGCCCGAGCCGTAGCGATCCATCTCGGCAGCCGTGCACTGAGATCGGGTTTTGGAGCGGTGGAGAAGTCTGGACTCCGGATATGCCGGCTACCGCGATGAGAGCGAAAGTGGACACTCACCTCGGCATGGGCAGCTCGAGTGGCGGCAGGCGCAGCCCCGGCAAAACCGTTCCCTTCACCAATTGTTGGGAACCTGCGAACTCTTGGGAGGCCTGGCATTACGGCTTCGTCGAGGGGCCGCCGCCGTGCTCGGCCGGTGGCGACACGATCGGCGACGGCGAGGCGTCGGCCGTCGGTCTTCCGGCCTTCGTCCCCGCGCGGTTTCAGTCGGCGATCGCCGCCGCCGCCGGGCGCTGGAACGTCCCGGCGGCGCTGCTCGCAGCGCAGCTGATGGCGGAATCGAACTTCAACCCGTTCGCGGTGTCGCCGGCCGGCGCGCAGGGGATCGCCCAGTTCATGCCCTCGACCGCCGCCGCCTACGGACTGGACGACCCGTTCGATGCCGAGGCCTCGATCGATGCGCAGGCGCACCTGATGTCCGACCTGCTCGATCAGTTCGGTGGACGGGCACCGCTTGCGCTCGCCGCCTACAACGCGGGGCCGGCGCCCGTCGAGGCCTGCGGCTGCGTCCCGTCAATCCCGGAGACGCAGGCCTACGTCGCCCGGATCCTCGGGCTCATGGCCGGCGCGGGCGCGATCGCGGCCGCTCCGACCCTCGAGGTGCAGCTGGTCGGATGAGGGCTCAGGCGCGCCGGCGCGCCCGGCGCGGTTGCGGACGCAGCGCCGCCCAGAGCGGGCTGGGATCGAGCCAGCGCAGGCTGGGGCGCGGCGTGCGACGCGGCGCCCGGCGCATGGTGGGTTCGCGATCGCGGACCTGGTGAGCTACGAATTGGGCGTGGGGGAGCATGGCTTCTTCTCTCGTCGAGCTGCGTGACCATCTATAACCTTACGCTAGTCACGATGACCTGTCAATTCATTTAGTTGGTCACGCGAGGGGTACACTCGTTACATGAACGTCGCCGAGCTCGCCAGGCAAATCGAGCACAAGGTCGCTCCGGAGCCGCTGATTGCGGTCCAGGGGCTCGCGAACACGTTCGATTTCGACGCGGACGAGGAGCAGCTTTTGGATCCGGATTCGGCGCGCCGCTGGCTGATCGAGTCGGACCTCGCGGCCGAGGACGTGCGGGTCGGCAAGGACGAGTGGCGGCGGCTGCTCGAGTGCCGTGACGTGATCCGTGACCTGATCGACGCGAACCTCACCGGCGACACTGGCGCCGCGGCGAACGGGCTCGGTGATCTTGCCGCTAGCCATCCGCCGAGGCTCGTCGCGGACGAGACGGGTCGCGTCGGCCTCGACCTCACGCCTTGCCGGACCGTGGACGAGCTGATCGCACAGATGGTCGGCATCGTGTTCGAGTCCCAGCTCGTCGCGACCTGGCCGCGGCTCAAGATCTGCGCAAGCGACGAATGCCGCTGGGCCTTTTACGACAGCTCCAAGAACCGCTCCGGCACCTGGTGCCAGATGGCGGAGTGCGGCAACCGGATCAAGAACCGCGCGTATCGCGAGCGGCTGGCGGCGCGGGAGCGGACGGCGCGGGCGGCCCGTTAGGCTCCGGTCCGATGACGCCCCTCACCGTCTCCGGGATCGACGAGCTGCGCGATCTGATCGGCAAGCCCGTCGGGCCGAGTGACTGGCTCGAGATCACCCAGCAGGACATCGACAGGTTCGCCGAGGTCTCGCGCGACGACCAGTGGATCCACGTCGACGTCGAGCGCGCCGAGCGCGAGAGCCCGTTCGGGACCACGATCGCGCACGGCAACCTCACCCTCTCGCTGATCGACGGCTTCCGCGGCCAGCTGATCAGCCAGGAGGGCGTGAAGCTTGGGATCAACTACGGCTGGGACAAGGTCCGCTTTCCGTCGCCGGTGCCGGCCGGATCGCGGGTGCGGGCGACCGCCGAGGTTCAGTCCGTCGACGAGCTCGGCGACGGGTGGTACCACGTCGTCACCAGGTTCGTCCTCGAGCGCGAGGGTGGCGAGAAGCCGGTCTGCGTCGCCGACTCGGTCGGCCGGGCCCTCGTCGCCTGACCACCGCGGCCGCGGCGCCGCGGCTACTTGACCGTCAGCATGCCCTCCATGCCCTGGTCGCGGTGGCCGTCGACCGAGCAGAAGAAGGTGTACTCGCCGGGCTCGAGCTGCGCGGTGGTGGTGGCCGTGTCCTGGGCGATCACGTCGGTGCGCGCGACCTCGTTGCCGTCCGCGTCCTCGATCACGACGTCGTGGGAAAGCGAAGCCGGGTTGTCGAACTCGACCGTGTCGTCGCCCGCCGGCGCGGTCAGCGAGGTCTCGGTGTAGGCGATCGCGCCGTCGGGGTCGGCTGAGACGCTGATCGTGCCGCCGGCGCCCTCGCCGGTTCCGGAGGTCGTCTGGGTCGCCGACGTGTCGCTTGCCGCCGTGTCCTCGTCGTCATCGCCGCCGCAGGCGCCGAGGGCAAAGGTGGCGAGAGCGAGCACGGAGGTCAGGACGAGGAGTTTTCTCATGGCGGGTCCTTTCGAGTGGGGGTGACGACCCCCGACCCTAACCTTTCGCCGATGAGCGAGAGGACGGCCGAACCGATCGAGGAGCAGCGAAAGCGGCTGCCGGACCAGCCCGGCGTCTACATGTTCAAGGACGAGCGCGGGCGGTTCCTCTACGTCGGCAAGGCGACCTCGATTCGCAAGCGCGTCGCCGGTCACTTCTCCGGCAAGTCCCACGCCGGCATGGAGATGGTCTCGCGGATCGCGTCGATGGACTTCCTCGTCACCGAGACGGAGGCCGAGGCGCTGCTCGCCGAGCAGCAGTTCATCAAGCGCCACCGGCCGCGGTTCAACATCCGGCTGCGCGACGACAAGTCGTACCCCTACGTCGGGATCAGCCTCGACGAGGAGTTCCCGCGCGTGTACTTCACCCGCGAGCGCCACCGCTCCGGCCGCATCTACTTCGGCCCCTACTCGTCGGCGAAGCGCGTGCGCGAGACGCTCGACCTGCTCGGCCGCCTCTTTCAGTACCGGACCTGCGAGGGGCCGGAGCCCGGCAGGCGCTCGGGCGTCCCGTGCCTCGACTACTACATCAAGCGCTGCGGGGCTCCCTGCGTGGGCTACGTAGACCGCGAGGAGTACCGGCGCGGCATCGACGCGATCGTGGATTTCCTCTCCGGCCGGTACCGGGACGTCGAGCGCGACCTCGAGCGGAAGATGGGTGAGGCCGCGCGGGCGGAGGAATTCGAGCGCGCCGCGGTCTACCGCGACCGACTGGAGGCCGTGCGCTCGCTGATGGAGCGGCGCTCGGTCGCCGGCGAGTCGCTCGAGAGCGCCGACCTGATCGGGGTGGCGGTCGAGGGTGCGGACGCGAACGCGCAGGTCTTCCAGGTCCGCGACGGGGTGCTCGCCGAGCGCCACGGCTTCTACCTCTCGAACGAGGCGGAGCGTGACGAGGGCGAGGTCACGGAGGAGTTCCTTGCGCAGTACTACTCGGCGGCGCCCGCGATCCCGCGGCTGGTCGTCGTCGGCGCGGCGATGCGCGACCGGGCCGACCTGCTCGCGGAGGCGCTCTCGGCGCGTCGCGGCGGCCCGGTCGAGGTGCGCGTGTCCGAGCGAGGTTCGAAGCGGCGGCTGCGCGAGCTCGCTGAGCGAAACGCCGTCCTGGCGCTGGCGCAGGACCAGCTGAAGCGCGAGCGGCGCCGCGCGCAGCGCGTCGACGCGCTCGCGGCCCTCCAGGACGCGCTCGGACTCGACGAGCTCCCCGTGAGGGTCGAGGGCTTCGACATCTCGAACCTCGGCGGCCAGCACACCGTCGCCTCGATGGTCGTCTTCGAGGGTGCGGCGCCGAAGAAGTCCGACTACCGCCGGTTCCGGATCCGCGGCGACCGGGCCGCAGGGCCCGACGACTTCGCCTCGATGGAGGAGGTGCTCTCGCGGCGCGTCTCGCGCCTGCTCGAGCAGTCCGACCGCTCCCCGCACGACCCCGAGCGCGACGAGAGCTTCGCCTCGATCCCGGACCTGATCGTGATCGACGGCGGCAAGGGCCAGCTCTCGGCGGGGCTGCGGGTCTTGGCGCCGCTCATCGAGCGCGGCACGGCGGTGATCGGGCTCGCGAAGCGCCTCGAGGAGGTCTACGTACCGGGTCGCCCGGAGCCGCTCGAGATCTCGCGCGACTCCGAGGCGCTGCGGCTGCTCCAGCGGGTGCGCGACGAGGCTCACAGGTTCGCGGTCGAGCATCACCGCGGCCGCCGCGACAAGGCGATGACGAGCTCGCTGCTCGACGAGCTGCGCGGCGTCGGACCGGTGAGGAAGCGGGTCCTGCTCGAGCACTTCGGCTCGCCGGAGCGGCTGGTCGCGGCCTCCCGCGAGGAGCTCGAGGCGGTGCCGGGGATCCCTGGCAAGCTCGCTCGCGACATCCACCGCCAGCTCAACAAGGTGCTGCGGTGAGTCAGGAAGGAGGGCCGAGAGCCTGTCCGGCGACGGCGTCGACCTGTTCGTGATCACCGGCTACTCCGGCGCCGGCAAGTCGGAGGCGATCGCCGCCTTCGAGGACTCGGGCTACTTCTGCGTCGACAACCTGCCACCGCGGATGATCAATTCGCTGGGCGAGCTCTTCGTCCACGGGGGCAGCGGCGTCCGCCGCGCTGCGGTCGTGACCGATGTGCGCGGCGGCGAGTACTTCACCGATCTCGTCACGGTGCTTGCCGAGCTCAGCCAGGAGGGCCTCGACCCGACCGTGCTCTTCCTCGAGGCGAGCGAGGAGGCCCTCCTCGACCGATTCAACGAGACGCGCCGCCGCCATCCGCTGGCGCCGAACGGCCGCGTCGTGGAGGGGATCCGGGCCGAGCGCGAGCTCCTCGGGCCGCTGCGCGAGCGCGCCGACGTGGTGATCGACTCGAGCGGCCTCACCGGCGCGATGCTGCGGCGGCGGATCGCCACCGACCTCCTCGGGCCGCGGACGAGCTCGAAGCTCGCGCTGACGATTCTCACGTTCGGATTCAAGAACGGCCCGCCGCGCGATGCCGACCTCGTCTTCGACGTCCGCTTCCTCCCGAACCCGCACTACCGCGAGGACCTCCGCCCGCTGACGGGCCGCGATCCGCAGGTGGTTCAGCATGTCGAGGCGGGCGAGCTGGCGCGCGAGTACTACGCCCGGCTTCTGCCGCTCCTCGACTTTCTCCTGCCGGCCTACACCGCGGAGGGCAAGACCCACCTGACGATCGCGATCGGCTGCACCGGCGGCAAGCACCGCTCGATCACCGTGGCGGACCGGATCGCGCGCCACCTGGCGAGCCACGACGACGTCGCGCTGCGAGTCGTCCACCGCGACGTGGAGATCGGCTAGCTCGCTTCAACGAGCCGCCGCCGGGCGCGACCTAGAATCGCCGCGTGAGCGAGAGGGTCATCTCCGTCTCGGGTCTGCGCAAGAGCTACGGCGACTTCGAGGCGGTCCGTGGCGTCGACCTCGAGGTCGAGCGGGGCGAGGTATTCGCGTTCCTGGGGCCGAACGGCGCCGGGAAGACGACGACGACGGAGATCCTCGAGGGCTACCGGTCCCGCGACGCCGGCTCGGTCGCCGTGCTCGGCGTGGATCCCGGATCTCCGACCCGCGCCTGGCGCGAGCGGATCGGGATCGTCCTGCAGCAGTGCCGGATGCGGCCAGAGCTCACCGTCCGCGAGACGCTTGAGCTCTACGCCGGCTACTACCGTGCGCCGCGCGCGGTCGACGAGACCATCGAGCAGGTCGGGCTCGCCGAGAAGGCCGACGCGCGGGCCGGCGGCCTGTCCGGCGGCCAGCAGCGACGCCTCGACGTCGGCCTGGCGCTGATCGGTGACCCGGAGCTGCTCTTCCTCGACGAGCCGACCACCGGCTTCGATCCTTCGGCGAGGCGCCAGGCGTGGGAGGTGATCGCCGGGCTTCGGGCGCTCGGCAAGACCGTGTTCCTGACGACGCACTACATGGAAGAGGCGCAGCGGCTCGCGGACAACGTGGCGATCATCGCCGGTGGGCGCATCGTCGCCGAGGGGCCGCCGGCCGAGCTTGGCGATCGCGAGCGTCGGCCGGCCCAGGTGAGCTTCGAGCTGCCGCCCGGCGTCGAGATCGCCGAGCTGCCGGCGCAGCTCGACGGCGTCCGCGCGGCGGGCCGACTGGCGACGCTGACGACCCACGACCCGGTGGCTCTCCTGCACACCCTCACGGGTTGGGCCCTCGACCGCGGCGTGGCGCTCGAGTCGCTCGAGGTCACGCGCCCGAGCCTCGAGGACATCTACCTGGAGCTCACCGGCGAGGCCGAGGTCGAGACCGTGGAGGCCGCGGAGGTCGTGACCCGGTGACCGGCGCTGCCCGCCTGGCCCTGCACCAGTTCCGCTTCGACCAGAAGACGTTCTGGCGCAATCCCGGCTCGGTCTTCTTCACCGTCGCGCTGCCACTGATGTTCCTGATCATCTTCGAGTCGATCTTCGGCAACGACACGATCGAGGAGCTGGGGATCAAGACGACCACCTACTACATCCCGGCGATCCTCACGATGGCGATCATCGGGGCGACGCTACAGAGCCTTGCGATCCAGCTCTCGAGCGACCGCGACGCCGGGATCCTCAAGCGCGGCCGCGGCACCCCGATGCCGAGCTGGGTGTTCTTCGCGGGTCGGGTCGGGAACGCGATCGTCCTCGCGGCGCTGATGCTCGTGATCGTGCCGGCGATCGGATGGCTGCTCTACGACGTCTCGATCCCGTGGGAGCACCTGCCCGCAGTCATGGTCACGCTGGCGATCGGCACCGCGAGCTTTTGCTGCCTCGGGATCGCGCTCACGACCGTGATCCCCAACGAGGACGCGGCCCCGGCGGTCACCAACGTCGCCGTCCTGCCGCTCGAGTTTCTGTCGGGGATCTTCATCCCGCAGTCGGAGATCCCGGACAGCGTCCTTCACTTCGCCGACCTGTTCCCGATTCGCCACTTCTTCGAGGCTTTCTTCGCCGCCTGGGACCCCGCCACCGTCGGCTCCGCGTTCGAGTGGGGCCATCTGGCCATCGTGGCCGGCTGGGGCCTCGCCGGGCTCGCGATCGGGGTCCGCTTCTTTCGCTGGACCCCGCGCGGGGGCTAGACCGTCGAGCGCGCACTCCCGCGCGGCGCGGGGTACCGTAGGTACGTGATCCATCACGCGGCCGTCGAAGCGGGGGACCTGGAGCGCAGTGGGCGGTTCTACGACGCCGTCCTCGGGGCGCTCGGGTGGCGGCGCCAACTCGAGAACGAGCGAGTGATCGCCTGGGGGATCGTGAGGCCGGTCTTCTACGTCACCAACGGCAGCCCGGGCGGCGGCTCCGGGCACGTGTGCTTCTCGGCCTCCGGGATCCCGGCGGTGAAGGGCGCCTTCGAGGGCGGGATGGCGCACGGCGGCAGGGACCAGGGCTCGCCTGGACCGCGCCCCGAGTACGGTGCCAGCTATTACTCCGCGTTCATGCTCGATCCCGATGGCAACCGGATCGAGGTCGCGGTCGACAACAGCTAGCCCTGAAGCGACGGGAGGTTCGATGAGCAAGGTGAAGGTGGGCATCAACGGCTTCGGGCGGATCGGCCGGAACCTGTTCCGTGCGGCCTATGAGGCCGGCGCCGAGCTCGAGTTCGTCGCCGTCAACGACGTCTTCGACGCCGAGGCCCTCGGTCACCTGCTGAAGTACGACTCGACCTACGGCCGCTTCCCGGGCGCCGTCGCGGTCCGCGAGGGCTCGATTACGGTCGACGGCGTCGAGACGCGGGTGCTCTCCGAGCGCGATCCTGCAGCGCTCCCGTGGGGCGAGCTCGGCGTCGACGTGGTGATCGAGTCCACGGGGCTGTTCACGAAGCGCGACGCCGCCGCCAAGCACCTCGAGGCGGGGGCGAAGAAGGTGATCATCTCCGCGCCGGCGACCGATCCCGACGTCACCGTGGCGCTCGGCGTGAACTTCGACGAGGCCTACGACCCAGAGAACCACCACATCATCTCCAACGCATCCTGCACCACCAACTGCCTCGCCCCGGTGGCCAAGGTCCTGCACGAGCGGTTCGGGATCGAGCGCGGCCTGATGACGACGATCCACGCGTACACCCAGGACCAGCGCCTCCAGGACAGTCCGCACAAGGACCCGCGGCGCGCGCGTGCGGCGGCGATGAACCTGATCCCGACCACGACCGGCGCGGCCAAGGCGGTCGGCCTCGTGCTCCCGGAGCTGAACGGGAAGCTGAACGGGATCTCGGTCCGCGCCCCGGTCGTGACCGGATCCCTCGTCGACCTCACCTGCGAGCTCGGCAGCCAGGCGACGCCGGAGGAGATCAACGCGGCGATGCGCGAGGCGGCCACCGGCGCGCTCGCCGGGATCCTCAGCTACACCGAGGATCCGATCGTCTCGACCGACATCGTCAAGGACCCGCACTCGTCGATCTTCGACGCCGAGCAGACCGCGGTGATCGACGGCGGGTTCGTGAAGGTGTTCTCCTGGTACGACAACGAGTGGGGCTACTCGAACCGCTGCGTCGAGGTCGCGGCTCGCGTGCTCGAACGCCAGCCCGCCGCCGCCTGATCGAGTGGACCACCGGACCGCTTGAGCGACCGCGGCTCCTTTTCGAAGGCGAGCGTGCGCGACGTCGATGTCGAGGGCGGCCGAGCGCTCGTCCGCGTCGACTTCAACGTCCCGCTCGCGGAATCGAATGGCGGGCGGCGAGTTGCCGACGACACGCGGATCCGCGCAGCGCTGCCGACGATCGAGCTGCTGCGCGAGCGCGGCGCCGCCGTCGTCCTCGTCTCCCACCTCGGCCGGCCGAAGGATCGCGAGCCGGAGCTGTCGATGGGGCCGGTCGCCGAGCGGCTCGGCGAGCTGATCGATGTGCCGGTGCGGCTGGCGCCGGCGGTGGTCGGAGAGGAGGTCGAGGCGCTCGCGGCGGACCTCGGCGCGCGTGAGTTGCTGCTGCTCGAGAACAGCCGCTACGAGCCCGGCGAGACGAAGAACGATCCCGAGCTGGCAGCGGCGCTCGCGCGACTCGCGGATGTCTACGTCGACGACGCGTTCGGAGCCGCGCATCGCGCCCATGCCACGACCGACGGGGTGGCGCGCCTGTTGCCCGGGCACGCCGGCCTGTTGCTCGAGCGCGAGGTGCGCGAGCTGACCGCCGTGCGCGACCGGCCGCAGCGACCGCTCTGCGTGGTCTTCGGTGGGGCCAAGGTGAGCGACAAGATCGGCGTCATCGACCGGTTCCTGGAGACGGCCGACGAGATCCTGATCGGCGGTGCGATGTGCTTCAGCTTCTTCCGCGCCCGCGACATCGCGACCGGCGACTCCCTGGTCGAGGAGGAGGGTGTGGCCCTCGCGGAGCGCGCGCTGGAGCGCGCCGATCGCTCCGCGTGTGAGCTGCGGCTTCCGGTCGACCTCGTCCTTGGCCGCGAGTTCGACGCCGGCACCGAGGTCCGCGAGCTCGACGGGGTCGAGGTCCCGGACGGCTGGATGGGCCTCGACATCGGTCCCCGGACGGCGGCGGCGTACGCGCGCTCGATCGCGGCCTCGGGGACGGTGTTCTGGAACGGCCCGATGGGCGCCTTCGAGCTCGAGCCGTTCGCAGCCGGCACCCGCGCGGTGGCGGACGCCCTCGCGGAGGCGCCGGGGTTCACGGTGGTCGGTGGCGGCGACTCGGCGGCGGCGCTCGCGGCGTTCGGGCTCGCCGACCGGGTCAACTGGCTGTCGACCGGCGGCGGCGCCTCGCTCGAGCTCATGGAGGGCAAGGAGCTGCCCGGCGTGGAGGTGCTCGCCGATGCCTGATGATCAGGCGCCTCAACAGCGGCCCGGCTCGGCGTCGCTTCGCTCCGCCTCACGTGTACCGCTCGTCGCCGCCAACTGGAAGATGCACAAGACGGTTGCCGAGACCGAGGAGTTCCTCGACCGGTTCCTCGGCGAGCTCGACGGCGTACCAGGCGCGGAGCTCGTCGTCTGCCCGCCGTTCACCGCGCTCGCGGCGGCGGTCGCCCGCGCCGCGGGCTCGCCCGTTCGGATCGCCGCCCAGAACGTCCACGAGGCGGACGCAGGCGCCTTCACCGGCGAGGTCTCGATCCCGATGCTGCGTGAGCTGGGTGTCGCGGGCGCGATCGTCGGCCACTCCGAGCGCCGCCAGCTCTTTGGCGAGACCGACGTGGCGCTGGCGCGAAAGCTGCAGGCGCTCCTCGCCTGGGGCCTCGAGCCGATCCTCTGCTGCGGCGAGACGCAGGCGCAGCGGGAAGCGGGCGCGACCGAGACCATCGTGCGGCGCCAGCTCGAGGCCGACCTCGCTGAGGTCGACGCCGCGGAGCTGGGGCGGGTCGTGATCGCCTACGAGCCGATCTGGGCGATCGGCACGGGCCGCACCGCGACCCCCGAGCAGGTGCAGGAGGCATGCGCCGTCGTTCGCTCGCTGGTCGCCGAGCGCGACGCCGCCGCCGGCGAATCGATTCGCGTCCTCTACGGAGGGTCGGTGAAGCCGGACAACGCCGTGGAGCTCTTTGAGCAGCCGGACATCGACGGCGGCCTCGTCGGCGGCGCCTCGCTCGATCCGAACGACTTCCTCGCCATCTGCCGGGGAATCTCGGGATGACCCCGGAGCCGGAGGGGGCGACGGGCCTGCCGGTGCCCGCGCTCTGCCTCGTGATCCTCGACGGCTGGGGCCTCGCACCCGACGGCCCGGGCAACGCGGTGAGCCAGGCAGCGACTCCAGTCTTCGACGAGCTCTGGGCCGGCTACCCGCACACGGAGCTCTCGGCCAGCGGGCCGGACGTCGGCCTCCCGAAGGGCCAGATGGGGAACTCGGAGGTCGGGCACCTGAACCTGGGCGCGGGGGCGATCGTGATGCAGGACCTGGCGCGAATCGACACCGCGGTCGCCGACGGGAGCTTCTTCGAGAACGAGGCGCTCGTCGCCGCGTGCACGGCGGCGCGGGAGAGCCCGCGCGGCCGCCTTCACCTCATGGGCCTCGTCTCCGACGGCGGCGTCCACTCCGGTTGGGAGCACATCGAGGCGGCGATCGAGCTCACCGCCCAGGAGGGTGTGCCCGAGGTCGTCTTCCACGCCTTCACCGACGGCCGCGACACGCTGCCGACTTCGGGCCGCGGCTACCTCACCGAGCTCGAGCGGTGGCTGCGGCATGCGGGACGGATCGGCACGGTGAGCGGTCGCTATTACGCGATGGACCGCGACCGGCGCTGGGAGCGGACGAAGCTCGCGTACGACGCGATCGTCCACGCCGAGGGCTCGCGCGCCGAGACCGCGGACGTCGCGATCGCCGAGTCGTACGAGCGCGAGGAGACCGACGAGTTCGTGATCCCGACCGTGATCGGCGACTACGACGGGGCCGCCGACGGCGATGCCGTCATCCACCTCAACTTCCGCCCCGATCGCGCCCGCCAGCTCACCCGCGCCCTCGGTGAGCCCGACTTCGACGAGTTCCTGCGCAGCGGTGCGCCGGTCCTCGCCGTGACGACGCTGACCGAGTACCGCGCCGGGTGGCCATACCCGATTGCGTTCCGGCCCCGCGAACCCGAGACGACAATCGCCAGGGTGATCGCCGAGCACGGTGCGCGCCAGCTCCACGTCGCCGAGACCGAGAAGTACGCGCATGTCACCTACTTCTTCAACGGCGGCCGAGAGGTGGAGTGGGAGGGGGAGGAGCGGCGCCTGGTCGACTCACCGCGCGACGTCCCGACCTATGACCACAAGCCGCAGATGAGCGCCGCGGCAGCGGCGAACGCGTTCGCCGAGCGTTGGTCCGCGGACGGCTTTGCGTTCGGGATCATCAACTTCGCCAACCCCGACATGGTCGGCCACACGGGCTCGATCCCCGCCGCCGTCGCGGCGGTCGAGGAGGTCGACCAGCGCCTCCGCGAGGTCGTCGAGGCCGTGCACCGCAGCGGTGGCGCCTGCATCGTGACCGCCGACCACGGCAACTGCGAGCAGATGCTCGAGCCCGACGGCTCGCCGAACACGGCGCACTCCATGAACCCGGTGCCCCTGATCGTCACGGTCGGCGGCCTCGAGCTACGCGAGGGCGGCGTCCTCGCGGACATCGCGCCGACGGCGCTCGAGCTGCTCGCGATCGAGCAGCCCGCGGCGATGACCGGAAAGTCGCTGATCCGGCGCTAGCCCAAGCCGGCTTGACAGACTGCGATCATCTGCTATAAAGCGACTTAGGTTTTCTACGAACCGAGCCAGTTTCGTACTTCTCAGAGAAGGAGGGAAAAACGATGGCACTCGTACGTTGGGAGCCGGCTCGCGAGGTCGACTCGCTTCAGTCGGAGGTCAATCGGGTGTTCGACGCCTTCTTCGGCAACGGCAGCGGTGGCACGCGCGCGCGCCGCTGGATGCCCGCCATGGACCTGGTCGAGACCGATGACCACCTTGTGCTCCGTGCCGACCTACCGGGGCTCGATCGCGACGACGTCGACATCGAGATCAAGGACGGGATGCTGACCGTCTCCGGCGAGCGCCGCGCCGAGCACGAGGAGAAGTCGGAGGGCTACTACCGGGTCGAGCGGGCGTTCGGCGGCTTCTCGCGCTCGCTGACGCTTCCGGAGGGCGTCGACCCGCAGGGGATCGACGCCGACTTCGACAAGGGCGTGCTCGAGGTTCGGATCCCGAAGCCCGCGGAGCGCAAGCCGTACCGGGTCGAGATCGGCGCCGGCGGCATGAACGGGACCGCGACCGAGAAGTAGGCGCGAACAAAAAGACACGAGGGACGAGCCAACGGCTCGACCGGGAGCGGGTCGCCGAACGACGGCCCGCTTCTTTTTGCGCGGGCTCGGCGCTCCGCGGGATCCCGGCGATCCGCAGCCCGTACGCTGCGCGCCGTGCGAAACGACCCAGGCCGGCTGCGGTTCGAGATCACGAACGTCGACGGCGGCGCCCGCGCCGGCCTCCTGCACACCGCTCACGGTCCCGTGTCGACCCCGGCGTTCATCCCGCTGGCCACGCGCGGCGCGGTGCGGACCCTGACCGCGAGCGAGGTCGCGCACATGGGGTTCGAGCTCATCCTCGGCAACACGTTCCACCTGTTCCTGTCGCCGGGCGCGGAGCGCGTCGCCGAGCTCGGCGGGCTCCACGGCTTCATGGGTTGGGAGCGCGCGATCGTCACGGACTCCGGTGGGTTTCAGGTGTTCTCGCTCGCGCATGGAAACGTCGCCGACGAGATCAAGGGGCGGCGCGGCGGCTCGGGGTCGGGCGGCGGCGTGATCGAGATCGGCGAGCGGGGGGTCGCCTTCCGGTCATACCTCGACGGCTCGAAGCGGTTCATGGGCCCAGAGGAGTCGATGACGGTGCAGGCCGCGCTCGGCTCGGACATCGCGCTCGTCTTCGACGAATGCACGCCGTACCACGCCGACCGTGACTACACCGCTCGATCGACCGAGCGAACGCACCGCTGGCTCGACCGCTGCCTCGCTTGGCACGAGGCGAACGGCCCCCTGTCGCAGGCCGTCTTCGGAATCGTCCAGGGCGGCGTGCACGACGACCTCCGCCGCGAGTCGGCGGAGTGGGTCGCGGCGGCGGCCGTGGACGGGCTCGCGATCGGCGGCACGCTCGGGCGCGACAAGTCGGAGATGCACGGCGTGCTCGCACTCACCGCGCCGATGCTCCCTCGCGAGGCGCCGAAGCACCTGCTCGGGATCGGCGAGCCCGACGACCTCCTGGCCGGGATCGAGCTCGGGATCGACGTCTTCGACTGCGCGGTCCCGACACGGCTCGCGCGGCACGGGATGGCGCTTGCGCCGCTTCCCGACTCCCGCTTTCGGTTCGACGTCGACCGGGCCGCGCTCGCGAGGGACGAACGGCCCCTGGTCGAGGGCTGCCCATGCCCGGCCTGCGCCGCACACACCCGGGCCTACCTCCACTACCTCGCCCGCGCCGAGCCTGCGAACGCGGGCCGCCTCCTCACGCTCCACAACCTGACCTTCCTCGAGCGCCTCGTGAGCGGAGCGCGCGAGGCAATCGGGGCGGGCGGCTACACGGCGTACAAGGAGGCGATCCTCGGCGGTGCGGCGCCCTGGGGGGCGGTGGCAACGCCCTACTGAGTGTTCTCCTTGATGAAGTCCTCGATCGCCTGGATCTGATCGTCCAGCTGTCCCCGCAGGGTCTGGCCGAGGTCGGTGTCCTGCCCGGCGTCCGTGAGCAGGAGGACGCCGCCCGCGATCACCGCCGCGAGGACTCCGATCAAGAGCAGGATCCCGAGCCCGCGCCCGAGGCTGGCGAGCGGCGAGCGTCCGCGGGGCTCGGCCGGCGCGGCCGCGGGACGCGGCGGGGGTCGGCGGCGCGGCGGCGCGGCGACGGGCTCGGGCGCTGCGGGCGTCGCCGGCTCGGGGGCCATCCGTCGCGTCGCGGCGGTGGCGTCGGTCGTGCTCAGCAGGTTCGTCGGCAGCTCGTCCTCGGGCTGGGGCGGCTCGCGTCCGGCGAGGCCCTCCTCGAGCGCGCGCGAGAGCTCGCGCGCGGAGGCGTAGCGGGCGGCGGCATCGCCCTCGAGCGACCTCAGGACTGCGCGCGAGAGCGTCTCCGGAACGTCCGGGTCGTACGAGCTGGGCGGCAGGGGGCGCTCGTTCTCGCGGCGGATCGCGAGCTCGGCGAGGGTCGAGCCCTCCCACGGCAGGCGCGCGGTGAGGCACTGGTAGAGGACGACGCCGAGCGCGTAGACGTCGGCGGCGGGCGTCGCCTCCTCGCCGCGCGCCTGCTCCGGCGCCAGGTAGGCCGCGGTGCCGACAACCGAGCCCACCTGCGTGAGGCGGCTCTGGGCGCTCGCTCTCGCGATCCCGAAGTCGGTGAGCTTCACCGTCATCTCGCCGGTTGGCGGCTCGTGCGCGGACACGTCGCGGCCCCGGCGGCCCGCGGGCCCGCCGATCACCATCAGGTTCCCGGGCTTGACGTCGCGGTGGATGATCCCCTGGCGATGGGCGTACTCGAGCCCGGCGCAGGCCTGCATGCCGACGTCGACGGCGGTGTCCGCCCCGAGCCGGCCTCGTGTCTGCAGGAGCTGGGCGAGGGACTTGCCCTCGACGTACTCCATGACGATGTAGTGACGGCCCTGGTCGACGCCGGTGTCGTAGACCTGCACGATGTTGGGATGGATCAGCTTCGCGACGGCGAGCGCCTCGCGGCGGAATCGGGCCACGAACTTGTCGTCGTCCGAGAGATGCTCGGCGAGGATCTTCACGGCAACGGTGCGCTCGAGCACGCGGTCCGTGGACCGGTACACGGTCGACATGCCGCCCGAACCGAGGCGGTCGCCTAGCGCGTAGCGGTCTGAGATCGTGGTGTTCACTGCCTGCCCTCCGCGACCCCACCGCTGTGAGTGCCCCCATTCTGCCCGCTCGGGCCCTCGCCCTGACCGCCACCCGGCTCGCCGGTCGGCGGCGTCGTGTTGGTGGTCGTCGGCTGCTCGGGCTCCTCCGGCTCCGGTGTCGTGGGCTGGCCTCCGCCGCCCTCGCCGTCTGACTGATCGGGCTTCTCGGTGTCCTCGTCGGTCGTCGTCGTCTCCTCGGTCGTGGTGGTCGTCGGGGCCGCGGTGGTGGTCGAGGTGGTCGAGGTGGTCGAGGTGGTCGAGGTCTCCGTCGGCCCCGCTGCACCGCTCGCGCCGGTGCTGCACTGATCGGGCTCCTGAGCGAGCTCCTCGAGGTTCTGCGACGCCTTCTGGAGCTCCTCGCGCACCGAGTCGTCGACCGAGTTCGGCAGCCCGTCGACCGCGCTCGAGAACTCGTTGACGTGGCTGATCAGCACGTCGCACGTCCCGGCCTCGAGATCGCCCTGCGCGAGCGCCAACGCGCTCAGCAGCCGGCCGGCGTCGCCGTCCGGAATCGTCCCGTCGTTCGATGACCCGCAACCCGCGATCAGCACGGCAAGGGCGAACGCGAGCGGGGCCGTAAGGGCTCGCCCTGGCATCGCGGCGAGTCTAGAGAAGGCCCTGCGTCGCACCGGCCGGTTCACTGCCCGACGTAGAGCCGCCGCGCCAGGTGCTCCGGGAGATCACCGGAGATGATCGCGTCGGCGGCCCGATCGATGTCGTAGGGGATGCGGTGGAATGTGGCGCGCCACGCCTCCGTGTCGAGTTCGAGCCACGCGGCGCGCGGGTCCCCGTCGCGGGGCTGGCCGACGCTGCCGGGGTTGATCAGCCAGCGCCCTCGGCTGAGGTCGAGCGTCGTTCCCGCAGCTGCCTGGGCGCCGCGGGCGTCGGGGGGATCGTCGTCGTCCTCGCGCTCCTCGGCGAGGGCGAAGAAGAGCGCCACGTGCGAGTGGCCGATGAAGCTCACGCGCCGCGCCTGGACCCGGATGCAGTGCGCCGCCTGGTCGGGCCAGAGCACGTACTCCCAGATCGGGTCGCGTGGCGAGGCGTGGTAGAGCGCCACCTCGGCGTCGTCCTTGGCGGACTCGAGCGATGTGAGATAGGAGCGCGTGGCCTCATCCATGGCCTGGCGGGTCCAGCGAATCGCGGCGGCGGCCGCCGGCGAGAAGGTCGAGATGTCGAGCGCGTCGAGCGCCGCGAGGTCGTGGTTTCCGACGAGGCCGACCGTGCAGCGTTCGCGGGTGAGAGCCGCGCACTCGTTCGGCTGCGCGCCGTAGCCGACGACGTCGCCCAGACACCAGGCCTCGTCGACCCCGACGGAGTCGATGTCCGCAAGGACCGCCTCGAGGGCGGGCAGGTTGGAGTGGATGTCGCTGAGCAGTGCGAGACGCATCGAGCTCCCCCCGTTGAGGCGGACTATCGTAAGCGCGATGAGGCTCGCGGGCTGCTTGCCGCGCTCGACCGCGGCGCGCGTGGGCGGCGCGGCGGTGGCGATGGTCCTCGCGGCGGAGCTCGCCGTGTGGCTGCTGAGCACCGACGACACCGGGCCGAAGCCGGACCCGGTCTCGGAGAGCGCCTATTTCACCCCGCAGCAGCTCGAGCGCGCGGACGACTTCCGCGGCGGCCAGCGGTGGCTGCTCCTTCTCGGGCTGGCGGTCGAGGGCGGCGTCCTGGTCGCCGTGGTCGCGGGGCGGCCGGCCTTCGTGCGCCGCGCGCTGCGCTCGTTGGCGGCGCGCCCGCTGCGCGGCGCGGCGCTCGCCGGCGTCTCGGTCGCCGCGCTCACGCAGCTCGCCCTGCTGCCGGTGGCCCTCGCTTCACACGAGCGCGCCGTGGATGCCGGGATCTCGACCCAATCGCTGTCCTCGTGGCTCTGGGACTACGCCCGCTCGGCGGCGATCACGATCGCGATCACCGCGGCGGGGGCCGCCCTGCTGCTGGCGCTCGTGCGGCGCTTCCCGCGCCGCTGGTGGATGCCCGGGGCCCTCGCCGTCACCGCGCTCGGCGCGTTCTTCGTGTGGGTCGCGCCGATCGTCCTCTCGCCGATCTTCAACCGGTTCGAGACCCTGCCGCCGTCGAGCCGCGCCCGGTCGGAGGTGCTCGAGCTGGCGCGGCGCGCGGGGATCGAGGTCGACGACGTCTACAAGGTCGATGCGAGCCGCCGTGTCCGGACGCTGAACGCGTACGTCGATGGGATCGGATCGACCCGGCGCGTGGTGCTCTACGACAACCTGCTGCGGCGCGCCGAGCGGCCCGAGCTGCGCTCGGTGGTCGCCCACGAGCTCGGCCACGTCGCCCACGACGACGTCCCGCGCGGGATCGCGTTCGTCGCCCTCGTCGCGCCCCTCGGCCTGGTCTTCGCCCGGGAGCTCGCCCTCGCGCTCACGCGCCGGACCGGCGTCGACGCCGCGAGCCCGGCCGCCATTCCCGCGTACCTGCTGGCGCTGTCGCTGGCGGCGTTCGTGCTCAACGTCCCCGGAAATCAGCTCTCGCGCAAGGTAGAGGCGTCGGCCGACGCGTTCGCGCTTGAGCTCACCGGCGACCCGCAGGCGCTCGTCGACCTCCAGGTCCAGCTCGCCCGGACGAACCTCTCGGACCCCGACCCGCCCGACGCCTACAGCTTCGTCTTCGGCACCCACCCGACGACCGTGCAGCGGATCGGCGCCGCGCTCGCCTTCGAGCGCGAGGCGGGGCGGTGAGCGCTCGTCAGCGGAACGATTCGACCGTCTGCGCCAGCCCGGTCGCGAGGTCGCGCTCGGCGCGCCAACCGAGCTCCGCGACGGCCCGGCCGGGATCGATCGCGATCCGCTGCACCTCGCCGAGGCGTGCGGGCACCATCTCCGGGTCGAACTGGACGCTGACCGCCTCCGCGATGCGGCGCCCGAGCTCGAGCACGGTGGTCTCGATCCCCGTGCCGACGTTGTAGGCGCCCGGCCCGCCGGCGTCGGCCGCGGCGAGGAAGGCGGCGGCGACGTCGGCGACGTAGATGTAGTCGCGCGTCTGCTCGCCGTCGCCGAACACCCGCGGGCGCCGGCCGTCGAGGAGCGCGCTCGTAAAGATCGCGACGACGCCGGCCTCGCCGTGGGGGTCCTGGCGGGGGCCGTAGACGTTGCCGAGCCGCAGCGCCCTCGTCTCGAGCCCGTAGAGGCGGCGGTAGAGGTCGAGGTAGCCCTCCGCGGCGAGCTTCGACTGGCCGTAGGGAGCGTCGGGGCGCCGCTCGGCGTCCTCGGTCAGCGGCAGCTTGCGTCCCTCTCCCTCCCCGTAGATCGCGCCGCCGGTGGACGCGAACAGGAAGCGGCCGACCCCGGAGCTTCGCGCCCGCTCGAGCAGCCTGATCGTGCCACCGACGTTGACGTCGAGGTCGAAGGCCGGGTCCGCGACCGAGCGGCGGACGTCGATCTGGGCCGCCAGGTGGAGGACGAGCTCGGGGCGGGCGCGGCCAAACGCCTCCTCGATGGCGTCTGGGTCCGTGATGTCGCCGACCACGAGCTCGGCCCCGGACTCGGCGAGGTTCTCGCGCCGGCCGGACGACAGATCGTCGAGCGCGACGACGTCGTCGCCTCGTGCGCGGAGCGCGTCGACGACGTGGGAGCCGATGAATCCCGCGCCGCCCGTTACCAGGGCTCTCATCGGCGCGCCAGCCTACCGGGAGGCGTCCCTAGACTCGGGCCATGGCCGAAGCACCCACGGACCCGCTCGGGGAGCTGCGCGCCGCCGTCGTCTCGGCCGCGGCCGGCCTCGACGGCGACGCCGGGGAGAAGCTCAGCCTCGAGCGCCCGCCGAAGGCGGAGCTGGGCGACTACTCGACGAACGCCGCGATGCTGCTGGCGCCATCGCTCGGCGGGCCACCACGCGAGATCGCCGAGCGGCTGCGCGGCGCGCTCGCCGGGACGCTCGGCGACCGCGCCGAGCGGATCGAGGTCGCGGGTCCCGGCTTCCTCAACCTCTTCCTCTCGGACCGATGGCACCGCGCGGCGACGGCGGAGCTGCTCGCCGCCGGCGAGCGGATCGGCTCGCCCGGCCTCGACGACGGCTCCGAGCGCGTGCTGGTCGAGTTCGTGAGCGCCAACCCGACCGGGCCGGTGACCGCGGCGAGCGGGCGCGGCGCCGCGTTCGGCGACTCGCTCGCTCGCCTGCTCGAGCGCTGCGGCTTCGCGGTCTCGCGCGAGTACTACCTGAACGACGCCGGCACGCAGGTGCGCCTGTTCGCGGAGTCCATCGCGGCGCGGATGCGCGGCGCTGAGCCGCCGGAGGAGGGCTATGCCGGCGATTACGTGAGGGACCTCGCGACGGAGCTCGCCGAGGCCGCGGCCACCCCGGACGACCTCGACGAGCTCGCGCGCCGGGCGACGGAGACGATGCGGGTGCGGATCCAGGCGACGCTCGAGCGCTTCGGCGTCCGTTATGACACCTGGTTCTCCGAGCGCGCCCTGCGCGAGTCGGGGCAGGTGGAGCACACGATCGAGGAGCTGCGCGCGCACGGCCACGTCTACGAGAGCGAGGGCGCCGTGTGGCTGCGGACGACCGCGTTCGGCGACGACAAGGACCGGGTCCTGATCCGCAGCGACGGGGAACCCACCTACTTCGGGCCGGACATCGCCTACCACCTCGACAAGGTCGAGCGCGGCGCCGACCGGCTCGTCAACGTGCTCGGCGCCGACCACCACGGCTACGTGCCGAGGATGCGAGCGGGGCTGGCGGCGCTCGACATCGATCCGGAGCGCTTCGAGGCGCCGATCATGCAGATGGTCAACATCGTCGAGGGCGGCGCGCGGGCGCAGATGTCGAAGCGAACGGGGGAGTTCGTGACCCTCGATGAGCTGATCGGCGACATCGGCGTGGACGCGACGCGCTTCTTCATGCTGCAGCGAAGCCACGACACCGCGATCGACATCGACCTCGAGCTGGCGCGCTCGCAGTCCCAGGACAACCCCGTCTACTACGTCCAGTACGCGCACGCGCGGATCGCGAGCATCCTTCGTAAGGCGGCCGCCGAGGGCGGGGCGGCCGACGAGGCGGCGATCGTCGAGGCCGCGGGATCCGGGCGGGCGCTGGGGGCCGCCGCTGAGGCCTCCGAGCGCGCGCTCGTGAGGCGCCTGCTCGAGCTGACCGGCGAGATCGAGGCGGCGGCGAGGCGGCGAGCGCCGCACCGCCTATGCGCGTACGCGATGGCGACGGCGGCGGACTTTCATGCCTTTTACCGCGACTGTCGGGTGGTCGGCGCCGAGCCCGCGCTCGAGGCGGCGCGGCTGGGCCTCTGCGTCGCGGCGAAGCGGACGATTGCCGCGACCCTCGGCCTGCTCGGGGTCTCGGCGCCGGAGCGGATGTAAGCCGACTCGCCGCTCCGAACCCGTCGCGTTCGGGTTTTATGGACATGAAGGCGAGCGCAGGCCGGGCAGGGCGGCCCGTGACCCGAATGGCGGCGACGGTAGCCGCGGCGCTCGCCTTCGTCGCGCTGCCGACCTCCGCCTCTGCGGGAACGCTCGCGGTCACGGGCGACGTTCACCTCCGCTACACCGCGGCTCCCGGCGAGCGCAACGACGTCACCGTGACCGCGGATGGCGCCATGGTCACTCTGGTGGACGCGGGCGCACCGACGGTGGCCGGCGAGGGATGCACCGGCGGCGGGGCGGCGGGAGCTCCGGTGACGTGCTCGCGCTCGGCTCCGTTCGTGTTCCTCGCGCTGGAGCTTGGGGACGAGGCGGACACCGGCGACACGACCGAGCTCGATCCGGCGAGCGGTGTCGGCGTACGGGTCGAGGCGGGCCGTGGCGCAGACCTCGTGCACGGTGGCGCGGGAGCCGACAACGTGCTTCCGGGGAACGGCGCTGACCGCATCCTCGGCGGCGCCGGCAACGACAGCTGGGCGCAGGACGCAAGGCGCCCCGACGGAGGCGACTTCTTCGACGGCGGCGCCGGTCACGACTCGGCGCAGTACGACACGCGCTACCGGGTGAGGCTCGACGTCGACGGGCGTGCCAACGACGGCGGCCGCCGAGAGCGCGACAACATTGCCGACGTCGAGACCGCCTTCGTCGGGCCGAAGGCAGACGACATGAGCGGTGACGCGGACGATCAGATATTCGGCGAGGGTGACGGTGACGGCTCGATCAGAGGGCGGGCGGGAGCCGATCGCCTGTTCGGCGACTACGGCGACGACCGCGTGAGCGGTGGCGACGGGGACGACTTCATCGAGGGCGGTCCGGGGCGCGACGTTCTCCTCGGCGGCTCCGGCGATGACGTGATCAACGCGAAGAAGGGAACGCTGAGCGATGCGTCGGGCCGCGACCGGGTCGATTGCGGCCCCGGCGAGGACGCCGTCGTGATCAACCGTGGCGACCGGGTTCGCGACTGCGAGCGGGTCCAGCGCGCTCAGCCGCGCGAGCGTGCCTGAGCGACCGCCTGCGCCGGCGAACCGGCGAACGGCGCGCCATGGCCGAACACGACCACGTCCGCCGGCAGCGCCTCGAGCTTCTGCAGCGACGCCCGCGCCCGCTCGGCGTCCTCGTTGAACGGGTGGACGCGCACGCCGCTCTCACCGGTCAGGAAGGTCGCGGCCGTGAGTGCGTCCGCCGCGAACAGCACGCGCTGGTCGGGGGCCAGGAGCGAGCAGTGTCCGCCGGTGTGCCCGGGCGTATGAACCGCCCGAAGCGCCCCCGGAACCTCGAGCTGCTCACCGTCGTCGTAGCCGTGGACCTCGGCGACCGGAATCTGCTTCGCCCCGCCCTTGGCGGTCGCATGGGCGATGAAGCGCATCATCCGTGGCCGCCAGAGGCTTCCGAGCATGCCGCCCGGAGTCGGCACCTTGGCCGCGCCGGTGACGCCGTTCGCGTCGCCCGCCGGCGCGAAGACCGGCGCCCCCGTCTCGGTGCGGATCCGCTCCGCGCAGCCGACATGATCGCCGTGGTAGTGGGTGAGGACGACTGCCGCCACCGCGTCGAGCGACAGGCCGAGCTCCGAGAGCGCCGGCGGAAGCTGGTCGAAGTAGCCAGGGAAGCCGCAATCGACGACGGTCACCTGGCCGTCGCTCCGGCACAGGTACCAACCCACCCAGTCCGTACCGAGGCGGTAGACGCCCTCGGCGACTCGCTCGAGGCTGCTCACGGACGGCGAGTCTAAGCCCCGGCGGCGACTTGCATCGCTCAGTACCCCCGCATCCGCCCGATCGGTGCGAGCGCAGCGACGGCCGCGCGCAGCGCGGGGTTCGTGGGCACGAGCAGGTCGCGGTGCTCGTGCCACGCGGCCGCCATCGCGAGGGCGGTCGAGGGGTGCTTGAGCCCGCGATAGCGCGCCGAGGTGACGAACCGGTGCTGGCGCTCGACGAACTCGTCGAAGCGGCTGCCGGGACGGTGAAAGTTCCTCACGCGGACCGGCTCGCCCGCAAGCCGGAACGTATGGCTCGCGGCCACCGGCACAGTGGCGGACTCCCCCGTCGCCAACCGCTGCCAGACGCCGTCGATCATCACATCGAGCGATCCCTCGAGGAGTTCGTAGCTTTCGACCTGCGTGGGGTGACGATGCGGAGGTGGTGCGAACGCGGTTGCCGGAAGCGACCACTCCATCTCGACGTACTCGCCGCCCGTCTCCTCGTGGGACCGCACGACGAGGTACTCGCCGAGTCCGTCCGGCATCACGTAGCGATCGCCCGAGCGCGGCATCCTGTGAGCCTAGCCGCCCTCCGCGGCCTCGATGCCGCTCTGCAGAGCCAAAAGGGGTAGTGAACCCGTCTAGGGGCGCTGTTACATTCCGCGCCGATCGCAAAGCCCGACACGACATATCCAGGAGGAACATGACCAAGGGTGAGTTCGTAGACAAGATCGCCGGCAACTTCGAGAGCAAGAAGGCGGCGGGCGACGCCGTCGACGCGGTGCTCGACGGGATCACCAGCACCCTCGCGGGCGGTGGTGAGATCAGCTTCACCGGCTTCGGCAAGTTCAGCGTCGCCGAGCGCGGTCCGAGGCAGGGGGTCAATCCGCGCACCGGCGAGCGGATCACGATCGCGGGCGGCCGGGTGCCGAAGTTCTCGGCGGGCGCCGGCCTGAAGCAGAAGGTCAAGGGCTGAGCGCAGCCTTCGCCGACCGGCTCGCGGCGCTCGTCGAGGAGCGCCGCAGCCAGGTCTGCCTGGGGCTCGATCCGGACCCGAGCCGGCTCGAGTCGAGTCCGCTCGCGGGCGGGTCGAGCCCCGCGGAGGCGGCGGCGGACGCCGTGGTCAGCTCCTGTGGGGCGCTGATCGCCGCAGCCGGGCCGGCATGCGTTGCGGCCAAGCCGCAGCTCGCCTGCTTCGAGCGGTTGGGCTCGGCCGGGTGGCGAGCCCTCGAGCGGGTGGCCGACCTGGTGCGCGCAGCCGGGCTGCTCCTCGTCGCCGACGGCAAGCGGGGCGACGTGCCGGTGAGCGCGAGCGCCTACGCGCAGGCGCTGTTCGGCTCGACGCCGACTCCTTGGGGCGCGGTTGACGGCCTCGCCGCCGACGCCGCGACCGTCAACCCCCTGCTCGGTGCCGACGCGCTCGAGCCGCTGGTCGCTGCGGCCGCCGAGCGGGCCGCCGGCGTGTTCGCGCTCGTGCGGACCTCGAACCCTGGCGCGGCCGACGTGCTCGACCTTGCCGGCCCGCAGGGGCCGCTCCACGAGGAGCTCGCGCGAATGGTGGCCGCGCTCGCGCCGCGGCTCGCCGGGGAGCGCGGGTTGAGTGGGATGGGCGCGGTCGTCGGTGCGACCGAGCCGCAACACCTCGGCCGGCTGCGCGAGCTGATGCCGAGCTCGGTCTTCCTCGTTCCCGGCGTCGGAGCCCAAGGCGGCAGCGCCTCGGAGCTCGGCCCCGCGTTCTCGTCGCAGCCCGCATCGGTCCTCGTCGCCGCCTCGCGCTCGATCGCCAACGCGCCGGAACCGGCGGCCGCGGCGGCGGAGCTCCGCGACGACGTGTGGACGGTTTCGCAAACCGCCGCCCGGTGAGCGCCCGAAGCACCGTCGCGAATCGGCACAGCGCCTACGATTCCGGGCGCCATGGATGCGATGGGCCGCGAACCGGGGCCGAGGAGCTGGACGGCGCGGATCATCGCGCCCCTCTTCCTGCTCGTCGTGGTCGCGGCCGTCGTGATCGTGATCAGCAACTCGCTCAGTTCCGACGACGACTCGAACTCGACCGACGGCGCGACCGCTCGCCAGGCGCAGACGAGCGGTTGCTCCGACGAGGCGCGCGCGGTGCTCAAGGACGGCTATTACGTCGTCCAGGCCGAAGACACCGCGGGCCTCAGCGGGATCGCGGCGAAGACCTGCACGACCGTCAACCGCCTCGAGGAGCTGAACCCGAACCTCGACCCGCAGGCGCTCCAGGTCGAGAACTGCGTCGACCTCGTCCCGGACGGCTGCAAGAAGCTCGCGGGTTGATCGCGCGGGCGCTCGCCTGTGCGCTGGCCCTGCTGGCGCTCGGGCCGCTTGCTACCCCGACGCCGGCCGGCGCGGCCGCCGCCCCGCCGAAACCGTCGGCGCGGGCATGGGTTCTGGTCGATGCCGAGGATGGGTCCGTGCTCGCCGCCCACCGCGCGTCGACCTCCTACTCGATCGCCTCGACGACGAAGCTGATGACGGCCTACGTTGCGCGGCGCGCGCTTCGCCTCGACGAGGAGGTGGTCGCTCCCCCGTACAACGCGCTGCCGGCGGAGTCGCTGCTCGGGCTCGAGGCCGGCGAACGGATGACCGTGCGCGACCTGCTCTACGGGATGCTCCTCGTCTCGGGAAACGACGCCGCGGTCGCTCTCGCGACCGCGGCGGCTGGATCGGTTCCCGCGTTCGTCGTCCGCATGAACCGGACCGCGAAGCGCCTCGGCCTCGACGACAGCGCCTACGCGAACCCGATCGGGCTCGACGAGGCGGGGAACTACTCGAGTGCGAAGGACCTCACCCGGCTCGCGATCCTGATGCGGCGCGACCGCCTCTTCCAGCGGATCTTCGACACGCCGGAGACCGTGCTTTCCAGCGGAGCACATCCGCGGGACGTCGTCAACCGCAACGCCCTCCTTTTCTCGGTCCCGTGGGTGAATGGCGTCAAGACCGGCTACACCCTCGACGCCGGCAACGTCCTCGTGGGCTCCGGGGAGCGCAAGGGCGTCGAGCTCGTCTCGGCGGTCCTCGGCGCGCCGAGCGAATCGGAGCGCGACGCGGCGACCGTCGACCTCCTGGACTACGGGTTCTCGCTCTACCACCGGCGCAGCCCGGTGCGCAAGGGCGAGGCGCTCGCGAGTGCCGAGCTGCGCTGGCAGGACCAGCAGCTGCCGCTCGAGGCGACGCGGGAGGTGCGGCTCACGGTCCGCCGCGGCGACGAGGTCTCGACGCGCGTCGACGCGCCGAGCGAGGTCGAGGGACCGATCGATCGCGGTGAGCCGCTCGGGGAGGCAACCGTGCTCGTCGATTCCGAGCGGGTCGCGCGGGTCCGGCTCGCGGCGGCCCGGTCGGCACCGCCAGCCACCGTGCTCGAGCGCTACGACGCCGCCGTCCCAGGCCCGAGGGCGCTCGCCTGGCTGATTGCGGTCGGCGTGATCGCGCTCGTCCTCGTCGTCGCCGTGGCCCTCGTGCGGGGCCGTCATCGAAGCGGTTAGCCTTAGGCCGGAGCGTGATCCTCACAGTCACCCTCAATGCTGCGATCGACCGCACTGTCGCCGTCCCCAACTTCCGCCTCGGACAGCGCCACCGCGCGCTCGAGGCGCGCACCATGGCCGGCGGCAAGGGGGTCAACGTCGCGCGGGCGCTGCGGTTGCTCGAACGCCCCGTGATCGCCACCGGTCTGGCCGGGGGCGCAACCGGCACGCGGCTGCTCGAGGAGTTGCGCGAGGAGCAGGTGCTCACCGCGTTCATTCGGATCGGCGGCGAGTCACGAACGAACCTCGCGGTCGTGGATCCCACGACGGGCGAGCAGACGGAGATCAACGAGCGCGGCCCCGAGATCGGGGCCGCGGACGTCGAGCGTCTCGTCGAGAAGCTCGTCTACCTCGGGCGCGGCGCGACGGCTTGCGTGCTCGCCGGAAGCGTCCCCCCCGGTGCCCCCGAGGACATCTACGCCCGCCTGGTCAGCGAGCTCCGCGCACTGGACGTGCTCACGGTGCTCGACACCGACGGCGAGCCGATGCGGGCCGCGTTGCGTGCGGGGCCGGCGGTGGTGGCGCCGAACCTCGCCGAGGCCGAGGACGCCGTCGGGCATGAGTTCAACGATCCCGGCGACCTCGCGCTCGGGCTCTCCTCGCTCGTCGAGATGGGAGCGGAGGAGGCCATCATCACGTCGGAGACTGGCTGTGTCGCGATCGTCGGCGAGGGCGCCGAGCGGCGCCGCTACGAGGCACGGATCGACCAGCTGGATCCGGTGACCACCGTCGGCTCCGGCGACGCGTTCCTGGCCGGCTACGTCGCTGCGCGCCACCAGGGCGGGCGTCCGCACGAGTGCCTCGCATTCGGGGTCGCCTGCGGCGCCGAGTCCACCCAGCACTTTGGCGCGGGGACGCTCGACCGCCGCGAGGTCGAGCGCCTGGTCGCGCGCGTCGACCTCCGCGAGCTCGATGTCGCCGCCGAGGTCGCCTGACGGTTGGCGCGGCGGGGGCCGAGCGAGCCCGCTGACTCGATGCGGGTGCGCGGTTGACCGCTGTTATCATCGCCTGGGCCTCGCAGAGCGGGGCCGCGCGGCCGCAAACAGCGGCTTTTCCGGCCCCTTCCGAGGGGCTTTTTTCGTCCGCGAGCGACCGTAGGTTTGGAGCGCAATGGAAGTAGAGATCGGACGCGGGAAGAAGGGCAGGCGGGCTTACGGGTTCGACGACATCGCGATCGTGCCCTCGCGGCGCACCCGCGACCCCGACGATGTCGACATCTCCTGGACGCTCGGCCCCTACCGGTTCGAGCTGCCGCTCCTCGCCTCGGCGATGGACGGGGTCGTGAGCCCGGCGACCGCGGCCGAGCTCGGCCGCCTCGGCGGCCTCGGCGTGCTCAACCTCGAGGGGATCTGGAGTCGCTACGAGGACGCGGACTCCAAGCTCGCCGAGATCGCCGCCACGCCGCCCGACCAGGCGACCCATCTCATGCAGCGGATCTACGAGGAGCCCGTGAAGCCGGAGCTGATCGCGCAGCGGGTCGAGGAGCTCAAGGCCGCCGGCGTGGTCGCCGCCGGCTCGCTCACGCCCCAGCGCGTGACGCAGTACTACGAGATCGCGCTCGAGGCCGGGCTCGACATTCTCGTCGTCCAGGGGACGGTGATCTCCGCCGAGCACGTCTCCTCGAAGTCCGAGCCGCTCAACCTGAAGGAGTTCATCGCCGATGTCCCGGTGCCAACGGTGGTCGGCGGTTGCGCCTCCTACTCGACCGGCCTTCACCTGATGCGGACCGGCGCCAACGGCGTCCTGGTCGGCGTCGGACCCGGCGCCGCCTGCACGACTCGCGGCGTCCTCGGGCTGGGCGTGCCGCAGGCGACGGCGATCGCCGACGTCGCCGCCGCGCGGGCCCAGCACATGCTCGAGACCGGCGAGTACTGCAACGTGATCGCGGACGGCGGCATGCGCACCGGCGGCGACATCTCGAAGGCGATCGCCTGCGGCGCGGACGCCGTCATGGTCGGCTCGCCGCTCGCTCGCGCTACCGAGGCGCCCGGCCGCGGCTATCACTGGGGCATGGCGACCTTCCACCCCTCGCTTCCGCGCGGCACCCGCGTCGCGACGCGGCAGGACGGAACGATTGAGGAGATCGTGCTCGGCCCCGCGCACGAGAACGACGGAACCTTCAACCTGATCGGCGCTCTGCGGACGTCGATGGCGACCTGTGGCTACGAGGACATCCGTGACTTCCAGCGCGCCGAGGTGATGGTGGCGCCGGCGCTACAGACCGAGGGCAAGCAGCTCCAGCGCTCGCAGGCCGTCGGCATGGGCGCGAACGGCAAGGTCCCCGTCGCCGCCGACGCGCCCGCCCCCGTCTCGAACGGAGTCACGGTCTCGGATGCCTAGGCGGCCGTCGCGCCGGCTTCGCCGCCTGAGCGGCTGCAAGTCGGCGCCGGCCGGCGTCCTCGCTCGCTCGCGTGGCGGTGCCACGCTTCACCTCCCGCGTCCTTGGTCCTCGTGACTTTCGCTCGCTCAGACAACGAATCCGGCACAACGGCCGCCGCTCGCACCGTCGCCCCGGCCCCTGGGACCGAGGATGAGGTGCAGCCGGCGGATGGCCCGCGCGGGCCGTTGGTGACTGGCGACCCGGCGCTGCCGGCGGCGCCGGCGGTCGAGCGCGCGGCCGAGGTCCCGCCTCCCGAGACCGCGCACGAGGAGGTGCTGGTGCTCGACTTCGGCGGCCAGTACTCGCAGCTCATCGCGCGCCGGATTCGCGAGCTCGGCGTGTACGCGGAGCTCCTCCCGCACGACCTCGACCTCGAGACGATCCGCGAACGCGCGCCGAAGGCGCTCGTCCTCTCGGGAGGCCCCGCCTCGGTCTACTCCCAGGACGCGCCGCAGCTCCGACGCGAGCTGCTCGATCTCGGCATCCCGGTGCTCGGCATCTGCTACGGGATGCAGGCGATGGTGCTCGAGCTCGGCGGCCGCGTCGAGGGCGCCGAGGCGGGCGAGTTCGGCCGCACCGCGCTGACGATGGCGGGCGACGGCGGCACGCTGCTCGCCGGCTTGCCGCCGGAGCAGCAGTGCTGGATGAGCCACCGCGACTGCGTCTTCGAGGGCCCGGAGGGATTCAGGGCGCTCGCCGCAAGCCCTGGCTCGCCGGTCGCCGCGCTCGAGGACACCGAGCGCCGCCTCTACGGGATCCAGTTTCACCCCGAGGTCGTGCACACGCCGTACGGCCAGGAGATCCTCGAGCGGTTCCTGCGCCAGATCGCCGGCGCGACGGAGCGGTGGACGCCCGCCTCGGTGATCGAGGAGCAAGTCGAGCGAATTCGCGCGCAGGTCGGCGACGCCGGTGTGCTCTGCGGGCTATCGGGCGGCGTCGACTCGGCGACCGCCGCGGCGCTCGTCCACCGCGCGGTGGGCGAACAGCTCACCTGCGTGCTCGTCGACCACGGCCTGATGCGCAAGAACGAGGCCGAGCAGGTGGTCGCGGCGATGCGGGAGCTCGGCGTCAACCTGGTCCACGTCGACGCCGAGGAGCGCTTCCTGGCGAGGCTCGCGGGAGTCGAGGAGCCGGAGCGAAAGCGCAAGATCATCGGCGAGGAGTTCATCCGGGTGTTCGAGGAGGAGGCCGAGAAGGTCGAGTCCGCCGGCTTCCTGGTCCAGGGGACCCTCTACTCGGACGTGATCGAGTCGGGGGGCGACGGGCGCGCCGCGGACACGATCAAGTCCCACCACAACGTGGGCGGGCTTCCGGAGGATCTCGGATTCGAGCTCGTCGAGCCGCTGCGCATGCTGTTCAAGGACGAGGTTCGCGCCGTCGCGGCCGAGCTGGGTCTCTCCGAACGGGTCGTCTGGCGCCAGCCGTTCCCAGGCCCCGGCCTCGGGATCCGGATCGTCGGCGGCGAGGTGACCAGGGAGCGGCTCGACATTCTCCGCGAGGCCGACGCGATCCTCCAGGAGGAGATCAAGGCGGCCGGCCTCTACCGCGAGCTGTGGCAGTCGTTTTGCGTCCTGCCGGTGGTCCGCTCGGTCGGCGTGCAGGGCGACGGGCGCACCTACGCCTATCCGATCGTGATCCGCGCCGTCACCTCCCAGGACGCGATGACCGCCGACTGGGCCCGGCTTCCCTACGACCTGCTCGAGCGGGTCTCGAACCGGATCATCAACGAGGTCGCGGGCGTCAACCGCGTCGCCCTCGACATCTCCTCCAAGCCGCCGGCGACGATCGAGTGGGAGTAGGGGCGGGTGGCGCGGCTGTGATTGCGCGGGGCGGCCGCGCTTCAGCCGATCTCGTCGGCGGCCGCGAGCCGCGCCTCGATCTCGCGCGGCGAGCCGGGCTCGAGCGCCTCGGCGCTCACCGAGACCGAGCGCATGTAGAGGGCGAGCAGGAGGCCCGAGAGCACCGTCGCGCAGGCGAGAAAGCCGACCTCGACGGTGCGGAACGGGTCGAGCGGTGAGATCAGGTTGAAGGCGACGAAGCCGAGCGCGCAGGCGACCCAGCAGACCGCCGCCGGGCGCGCCTGGCCGCGCGCCAGCGCCGCCTGGTTGAGGGCGGCGCCCGCGAGGTAGAAGCCCATTCCGACGGCGACGATCGCAAGCCCGGCACGGTCGTATTCGAACTTGCTCGAGAACGCGATCTGCATCACCTGCGGGCCGACCGCGAGCACCCCGAGCGTCACCGCTGTAGCGAAGGCCGCGATCGTGAGCAGCGTCGTGTTCACCGAGAGGCGGAAGGCGTCGGCGCCCGTCCGGTCGCCGCGCGCCCGGAGCCGCGTCAGGTGGGGGAGGAGGCTGGCGGCGATCGCCTGGAAGAGGAGGAGCGGCGCCCGCGCGACCATCATCACGTTGAAGATGAAGCCCGCCGCCGCGGCGCCCGCCGTGGCGCGGACGAAGAGCGCCCCCGAGCTCACCAGGACGGCCTCGGAGAGCATCATCAGGAGGACCGCTGCCGCAAACGCGCCGCCGGCCGAGACGGTGAAGTGTGGCCCCGCGTCGGGACCGACCCCGTCCGCGGCGGCGCGCGCGGGCGCCGGCCGCCGCCGCGCGAGCGCGAACGGGATCACCGTCATGCTCGCGAGCGGAGCGACCGCGATGCCGAGGGCCACGGCGTCGACGCCCGAGGCGATCCCCACCGCGACGGCGATCGCAAACAGGACCCGGGAGCAGCCCTCGAGCACGAGCAGCGCGGCGTAGACGCTGAACTGACGCCTCCCCGCGAGGAACCCGCGCCCGTAGAAGGCACCGCCGAATGCGGCGAGGGCGACCACCAGCACCCAGAACAGGGTGTCGCTTCCATCCAGGAGCTCGTCGGTGATCGTCGACTTGAGGGCAAGCAGGAGGACGACGGCCGCGCCGACCACCCCGAGCTGGATCAGCGCCGCCGTCCGCAGCACGTCCCCGATCCCCTCGCCGATCTCCTCGTGCTCGGCGATCGTCCGTGAGAGCAGCTGCTCGATCGGGCGAAAGAGCGCCGAGGCACCGAAGAAGACGATCGACCAGAGGACGACGACCGTCCCGTAGTCGTCCTTGTCGAGCGTGTGCGAGGCGATCGCGATGAACGCGTAAGCGAGCAGCCCAGCGGTCCCGAGCGCGACCGTGAGCAGCCCGGCCGAGCGGCCGTACCTGCGCGTCTCGGCTGCGGCGCTCCCCTCGCTCACGCCGCGCAAGCTACAGCCGGCTCAAGAGAAGGAGTCCCACTCCCGCAGCGCCCCGATGGGATCGATGGGCCCGGCGTGGTGATAGCCATCCGGCCAGAGCTCGAAGTGGAGCTGGCAGAACTCCGAGCGGGCGTTTCCCGTCTTGCCGACCTCGCCGATCCGCTGGCCGGTGCGCACCGCGTCGCCGCGGGTGAGCGGCGTAGGCGCCTGGAGGTGCGCGTAGAAGTAGTCGCGCTCGGTCGCCAGTCCGTCGATGACGACGTAGTAGCCATAGAGGGCGTCGCTGTACCCGGTCGCCGCGACCCTGCCGCCGCGCGCCGCGACCAGCTTCGTCCCGCATGCTGCAGGCAGGTCCTGGCCCTCGTGGACGCGCCCGCCTGAGCGCGGCTCGCCGAACCGGTCGCCGTAGGTGTGCGGGCCGGCGACCGGGAAGCGGTGGTCGTGGAACGCAAAGCCTCCGGCCCTGGCGCCGCGGTGGCCCCGCGGCCCAATCAGGAACGCATAGCGGCCGTCGCCGGGGACCCCGCGATCGCCGCGGCGGCCGTCCCAGCGCATGCGGTGGAGCTTTCCGGGAGCGAGCCCGCCGCGCTCGTAGCGGCGTACGACGCGCTCGTTCGCGGTGCGCACGACGCGGATCACGAGGTCGACGCGGCGCTCGGCATCGAAGCTGAAGCGGACTGAGGCCTGGCGCTCGCCGTCGAAGTAGACGACGCCGGGACCGACGTGCGCGCGCCCGAGCTCGAACCCGGCGCCGGTCGGCTTCGCGGCCGAGGGGGTCGCGGAGCAGGCGACGAGCGCCGCCGCGATCGCCAGCGCGCGGCGCAGCGCTAGCTCCGGGCGTCCCACGGCTTGAGCATCCGGCCCACGGACGGCAGCGAACCGCTCCCGTCCGACCGCGCCGGGCAGGATCGGCAGGTCCAGATCGGCGGCAGTGTATGGGTGTCCATGGCCGGTTTTGAGTCCGCTCGACTATCATCATGCGGCCGCGCCCGGAGGTATCTCCGCGGGGCGGCTTTTCGCGCGCTTGAGACGCGCGCACCGACGACCAGATGAAGACGTACGTCGCCACACCCGCCGACCGCCAGCGAGACTGGTACGTCGTCGACGCCGACGGCAAGACCCTCGGTCGCCTGGCGACCCAGATCGCGGACGCCCTGCGTGGCAAGCGCAAGCCGGAGTACACGCCGCACTGCGACACCGGCGACTTCGTGGTCGTCATCAACGCCGAGAAGGTGGCGGTGACGGGGAACAAGCGCTCCGACAAGATCTACTGGCGCCACAGCGGCTATCCCGGCGGGATCCGCTCCCGCACCCTCGCCGAGATGCTCGACCGGCGCCCGGAGGACGTGATCCGCACCGCGGTCCGGGGGATGCTCCCCCGCAACCGCCTCGCCCGCCAGCAGCTCCGCAAGCTGAAGGTCTACGCGGGGCCGGAGCATCCGCACGCCGCGCAGAAGCCGAAGCCGATGGAGATTGACACTTGATGATCGAAGAGCCAGACCAGACGCCGGGCGACGAGCCGAGCGCCGACGAGCCCGAGGCCACCGATGGCCCGGTGCAGGAGCCCGTGCCCGCCGAGGAACCCGTCGCCGACGAGGCGCCCCAGTCCGAGGCCGAGGCGGAGTCCG
This sequence comes from Solirubrobacterales bacterium, assembly GCA_035296705.1. Lineage (GTDB taxonomy): Bacteria > Actinomycetota > Thermoleophilia > Solirubrobacterales > 70-9 > WHSW01. Next base: position 18,069 of record DATHAL010000043.1, on the reverse strand, counting down.
AGGAGCCGGCGGCCGAGCCTCCCGAGGAGCCGGCGCCCGAGCCCGCAGAGGAGCAGGCCGCGGAGCCGGCCGCGGAGGCTCCCGCCGAGCAGCCGAAGGCCAAGGACCAGCCGCCCGGAGCGGAGCTCGAGCCGATCGCGCTCGAGCCCGAGCGCGAGCTCGACGCCGAGGAGCGCGCGCGGCTCGAGGCCGAGGAGGAGGAGCGCGCGCGGATCGAGGCCGAGCGGGACGCGGGCGACGCGCCTGTAGCCCGTAGCGGCCCGCAGGTCGAGATCCCGGCCGGCGAGCAGGTCCGGGCGACGGGCAAGCGCAAGAGCTCGATCGCGCGGGTCATCCTGCGTCCCGGAAACGGCTCGATAGAGGTCAACGACCGCCCGCTGGAGGAGTACTTCCCGCGCCAGAACCTGCGCAGCGTCGCCCGCCAGCCGCTGCTCACTGCCGGTTATGAGAAGACCGTCGACGTCCGCGTGCGCGTGCACGGCGGCGGCATCTCCGGCCAGGCCGGGGCGATCCGCCACGGGATCGCGCGCGCGCTTTGTGAGGTCGATCCCGAGCTGCGGCCGGAGCTCAAGCGACGCGGGCTGCTGACGCGCGACGCGCGCAAGAAGGAGCGCCGCAAGGCCGGGCTCAAGAAGGCCCGCAAGCGGCCGCAGTTCAGCAAGCGGTAGATCGATTGGGCCGGCGGCTCTTCGGGACCGACGGCGTTCGCGGCGTCGTCGGCGAGGAGCTGACGGCCGATCTCGCGCTGGAGCTCGGACGAGCCGCGGCGGCCGAGTGCCCCGCGGCGCGGCCGCAGGTCCTGATCGTGCGGGACACGCGCGAGTCGGGACCGATGCTCGAGGCCGCGCTCGCGGCCGGAATCGCCGAGGGCGGCGGCGACGCGCTGCTTGCCGGCGTGCTACCGACGCCCGCCGCGTCCGTCCTCGTCCGGCGCCTCGGCCTCGACCTGGCGGCCGTCATCTCGGCCTCACACAACCCGTGGCGCGACAACGGCATCAAGCTCTTCGGCGCCGACGGCAGGAAGGTGCCCGACGAGCGCCAGGCGGCGATCGAGCGGCGCCTGGCGGCGGCGACGCCCGCCGCGGCGACGGGCCGCGTGCGCCGACTCGAGGGCGGGCTCGACGACTATCTGCGCGAGCTCGAGCGCGGCTTCGGACTCGAGCTCGACGGGATGCTGATCGTCCTCGACTGCGCGAACGGCGCCACCCATCGCGCCGCGCCGCTCGCCTTCCAGCGCCTCGGCCTCGAGGTCGAGTTGATCGGTGACGAGCCGGACGGCCGCAACATCAACGAGGGCTGCGGATCGACCCATCTCGAGCCGCTGCGCGAGCGCGTGGTCGGGAGTGGGGCGGACCTCGGCTTTGCCTTCGACGGCGACGGCGACAGGGTGCTCGCGGTGGACGCCGCCGGCGACGCCCGCGACGGCGACGACCTGATCGCCCTGATCGCGCTCCACCTGCGCGACGTCGGCGAGTTACCGGGCGGCGTAGCGGTCACGGTGATGAGCAACTACGGATTCCATGAGGCGATGCGGGAGGCCGCGATCGAGGTCGCGACCACGAACGTCGGCGACCGCCACGTGGCGGCGGAGCTCGAGCGGCGGGGCTGGACCCTCGGCGGCGAGCAGTCCGGGCACGTGATCTGGACCGAATTCGCCCCCACCGGCGACGGAATAGCGGCGGCGCTCCTCGTGCTGCGGGCGCTCGCCGGCCGCCCGCTCGCCGAGGCAGTGCCGATGCGGCGGCTGCCGCAGGTGCTCGTGAACGTCGAGACCGCCGAGCGCACCGCGATCGAGGATGCGCGGGGACTCTGGGACGCGGTCGAAGCCGAGAGCGAGGCGCTCGCCGGCCGCGGCCGGGTGCTCGTGCGGCCCTCGGGCACGGAGGCGGTGGTGCGGGTGATGGTCGAGGCACCCGACCGCAAGGAGGCGGAGGCGGTCTGCGAGCGCCTCGCCCACGTCGTCCGCCGCGAGCTCGCCTGACGCAGCGTCCGCACGCGATCCTTCGTCCCGCTGTTCGGCGGAGGAAGGCGCCGGTACCCTGATCCCCTTCCCATGTGCGGCATCGTCGGATACGTCGGCAAGCGCCCCTGCCGTGACCTGCTGATCGCGGGCCTCGAGAAGCTCGAGTACCGCGGCTACGACTCGGCGGGGATCTCGCTGCTCGAGCACGGCGAGATCGACACCGTGCGCGCCGTCGGCAACCTCGCCAACCTTCGCGCCGCGGTGGGCCTCGCCGCGGACCGCCCGGTGACCCAGGGCGACAATGGTGCCGTCGCGGTCGCCGCACCCCCGGCGACGATCGGCCTCGGCCACACCCGCTGGGCGACCCACGGGCGAGTGACCGAGCAGAACGCCCACCCCCACGGCGATTGCTCGGACAGCCTCCGAATCGTCCTCAACGGGATCGTCGAGAACCACTCCGAGCTTCGCCGGCAGCTTGTCGCCGAGGGCCATGCCTTCAGCTCGGAGACCGACGCCGAGATCGTCGCGCACCTGATCGAGAGGCACTACGACGGCGATCTCACTGAGGCGGTCCGCCTGGCGTTCCGCGAGCTCCGCGGCCACTACGCCTTCGTCGCGATGCACTCCGCACACCCCGACGCGCTCGTCGCCGCGCGCCAGGAGTGCCCGCTGATCGTGGGCCTGGGCGAGGAGGAGAGCTTCGTCGCCTCCGCGATTCCGGCATTCCTCGCCGAGACCCGTACCGCGCTCGGGCTCAAGAACGGGGAGCTGGTCACGGTGGACTCCGACGGCGCGCGGATCATCGACATCGACGGGCGACCGGTCGAGCGCGACGTGATCGAGGTCACCTGGGACGAGGAGGCCGCCGAGAAGGGCGGCTACGAGACGTTCATGCTCAAGGAGATCTACGAGCAAGCGGACGCGGTCGCCGAGACGATCACCGACCGCCTACCGACCACGGACGCCGTCGATCTCTCCGAGCTCGAGCTTCCGGACGACCTCGTCGGGCGCGTGCGCCGCATCGTGATCGTCGCCTGCGGAACGAGCTACCACGCGGGGCTCGTCGGCCGCTACGCGATCGAGCAGTGGGCCCGGGTCCCGGTCGAGATGGACATCGCCTCGGAGTACCGATATCGCGATCCGGTGATCACCCCGGACGACCTCGTGATTGGTATCACCCAATCGGGCGAGACAGCGGACACGCTCGCGGCGATGCGGCTCGCGCGCGAAGGCGGCGCCCACGTCCTCACCGTCACCAACGTGATGGGCAGCCAGGCGACCCGCGACGCCGACAGCATCCTCTTCACGCGGGCGGGAATCGAGGTCGGGGTCGCCGCGACGAAGACGTTCGTCAGCCAGGTCGCGGTCATGTACCTCTTCGCCCTGTGGCTCGCGCAGGAGCGCGGCACGATTGCCGGCGCTCGGCTCGCCGAGCTGATCGCGGAGCTGAAGGCGCTCCCGCACCTGATCCAGGAGACGATCGTCTCCTCCGAGCAGCCGGTGCGCGCGATCGCCCGCAGCCACGCTCACCGCGGCTTCTTCCTCTACATGGGGCGCAACATCGGGCTGCCCGTCTGCCTCGAGGGGGCGCTGAAGCTGAAGGAGATCTCCTACATCCCGACCGACGCCTACGCCGCGGGGGAGATGAAGCACGGACCGATCGCGCTTCTCGACGAGTCGACGCCGGTGGTGGCCGTGGCCACCGAGAGCCCGGTGCTCGAGAAGGTCCTCTCGAACATCGCCGAGGTCTCGGCGCGGGGCGCAGACGTGATCTCGGTCGCCACCGAGGGCTCCGAGGAGGTCGCCTCGGTCTCCGACCAGACGCTGTTCGTGCCGCCGACCGACTGGATCCTCCAGCCGATCCTCGCGATCCTGCCGCTGCAGCTCCTCGCCTACGACATCGCGCGTCAGAACGGGCTCAACGTCGACCAGCCGCGGAACCTGGCGAAGACCGTCACCGTCGAGTAGCCGTCCGCTCCCGGCGCGCCGGCGGCCGCCGATACCATCCTGCGCTTGCCTGGCCGACTCGTGCAGAGCGCGGGAGCGCTCGTCCTCGCCGTCGGAACGCTCGGCGGGTGCGGGAACGACGACGGCGACGAGCTGGCGTCGCTCGTCCCGCCGGACGCGCCGCTCTATGCCGAAGCGCTGGTCCGACCGGGCGGCGACCAGCTCGACGCGATCGAGTCGTTGACCGACCGCGTTGCCGGCGTCGAGGACCCAGGGGCGCAAATCGTGTCCGCGCTCGACAAGGAGCTTCGCGCCGACGCCCCGGGCGTCAGCTACGAGGAGGACGTCGAGCCCTGGCTCGGCGACCACGCCGCGATCTTCGTGCGGTCGTTCGAGCGCTCCGCGGTGAGGCCCGAGGGCGACTTCGCCGTCTTGCTCGAGGTCACCGACGCGGACGCGGCCGGCGACCTCGTCGACCGCGTGGCGGAGGAGGACCCGGAGCCGGAGGTGAAGCGCAGCTATCACGGCACGGACTACCTGTACGCGAAGGACTCGGGCGGGTTCGCCGTCGGGGTCGTCGACTCGAGCGCGCTCGTCCTCGGCACCGAGATGGCATTCAAGGTGGCGGTCGACGCCGCGGAGGGGGAGTCACTGGCGGCGAGCTCCGAGTACGACCGCGGCATCGATGCCCTGCCCGACGAGCCGCTCGCAAGCGCCTGGGTCGACCCGGACACCGTCGTCCAGGCCGCGCTCGCAAACGAGAACCTGCCGCGCTCGGAGGCCGGCGCAATCAAGTCGCTGTTCGCCGGCTCGCTCTCCGACCCGGTCGCGCTCGGCGTGAGCGCGACGGCGGACAGCGCGAGCCTCGACATGGACGCGGCCGCCGAGGCGCCGGGGGCGGGGGAGGAGTCGCCGCTCCTCGACAGCCTGCCGGCCGACTCCTGGCTCGGTGCCGCGCTGCCCGACCTCGGGCCGACGCTGGTCGGGAGCTTCGACCGGCTCACGAGCAGCGGCCTGCCCGGCGCGCGCATGCTGGGCCGGCGCATCCGCGAGACCACGGGCCTCGACCTCGGGCATGACGTGCTGGACTGGCTCGGCGACGCCGCCTTCTTCGTCCAGGGAACCGGCGTCCCCGGGTTCTCCGCAGGGTTGATCGCCCAGACCAGCGATCCGGCGGCCCCGCGGCCGCTCCTCGCGGCGGTCGAACGGCTCGCCGAGCGCGATTCGGGACTGCGCTCCTCCGGCCCGCCGGACGGCGCCGACGCCGGTTTTACGATCGGTGTGCCGGGCCTGGGCGCCGGTGCCGAGGCCGGGGTGGCTGGCCGGACGCTGGCCGCTGTCATCGGCACGACGCTCGGGCAGGCCCTCGACCCGGACAACACGCTCGGCGACGATCCGCGCTTCGCGGCGGCGCGCGACATCCTCGGCGCGGACCTGGCGCCGCTGATCTACCTGCATCTGCCCTCGTTTCTCCGGATCGCCGCCCAGGGCGGCGCCGACCGGGATCCGGATTTCGCCCGGTTCGCGCCTTACGCGGCGAAGTTCGACACGCTGCTCGTCGGCAGCCGCACGGACGACGGGCTCCTGATCGCGCGCGCGACGCTCTCGCTCGCGCCGTAGACACATCGAGCGCCGCGGGTACGCTGCGCCGCGTGGAGCGGTGGCTGATCCCCCTGCACGACGCCGCGAGCATGCGCGCCACCGACGGCTGGGCGATCTCCCAGCGTGCGGTTCCCTCGCTCGAGCTGATGGAGGCGGCCGGACGCGCCGTGGCCGAGGCCGCGCTGGAGGTGGCGCACGACGGACCGGCGCGGGTCGTCTGCGGCAAGGGCAACAACGGCGGCGACGGGCTGGTGGCGGCGAGGCACCTCGCGCGCGCCGGGGTCGAGGTCGAGGCGCTCCTCCTGTGGCCGGCGAGCGAGCTCTCCGCCGACGCGAAGGCGAACCTCGAGCGCTTCGACGGGCGCGTGGTCGAGCTCGCCGAGGGTGAGGCGTCCGCGCGGCTCGAGGGCAGCGGGGTGATCATCGACGCGATCTTCGGCACCGGATTCACCGGCGCGCCGCGCGAGCCGGCGGCGGGGACGATCGAGGCGGTCAACGCGACCCCCGCCGCCGTGGTCGCGGCGGACATCGCGTCGGGCGTCGATGCCGCGACGGGGGCGGTCGAGGGAGCCGCGGTCGAGGCCGCGGTGACCGTCAGCTTCCACGCCGCGAAGTTCGGGCACTGGGTCGCCCCCGGGAAGGCGCACCGCGGCGAGCTGCGGGTCGCGCCGATCGGCATCCCGGATGGCGCGCCGGCCGCGGCGCCGGGCGGGCTGATCGACGACGCGGTGCTCGAGCTGCCGCCCCGGCGCGTGGCTGGCTCGACCAAGTTCACCTCGGGGCAGGTGGTGATCGCCGGCGGCTCTCGCGGGCTCACGGGCTCGGTCTGCCTTGCGGCGGGTGCAGCGATCCGCGCCGGGGCCGGCTACGCGACCGTCGCCGTTCCCGCCGCGCTCGAGCCGATCTTCGAGGCGAAGCTCACCGAGGTGATGTCGCGCGGCTGTCCCGACGACGCCGGGCACCTCGACGCCGGCGCCGCGGCCGCGGTCCTCGAGGCTACGCGCCGGGCGGCGGCCGTCGCGCTGGGTCCGGGGCTCGGACGCTTCGATGGCGCACCTGAGCTGGTCTCGGAGGTCGCGGGCGGCGTCGAGGCACCGCTCGTGATCGACGCCGACGGGCTGAACGCGCTGATCGGCCGCATCGAGCTGCTCCGCAAGCGGAGCGCCCCAACGGTGCTCACCCCGCACGCCGGCGAGCTCGCGCGGCTCCTCGACACGGAGTCGGCTGCGATCGGCGCGCAGCGGCTCGAGAGCGCGCGCGAGGCGGCTGGCCGCTCGGGCTCGATCGTCGTGCTGAAGGGGGACGACACGATCGTGGCCGGGCCGGGCGGCGAGCTCGCGGTCAACGGCGTCTCCAGCCCGGGGCTCGCCACCGCCGGCACGGGCGACGTCCTGACCGGTGTCACGGCGGCGCTGCTCGCGCGCTGCAGCGATCCCTTCGCGGCCACCTGCGTCGCGGTGCATGCCCACGCGCGGGCGGGGCGGATCGCCGCCGAGCGGCTCGGCGCGACCGAGTCGGTGATCGCGAGCGACGTCATCGACGCCCTGCCGAGCGGCCTCGCGCCGGGGTCGCGGAGCGAGGGATGAGCGGTCGGAGGGCGGTCGCGGTCGTCGATCTCGGCGCCGTCGAGCGAAACTGTGCCCGTCTCGCATCGGCGCTCGAGGGCGGGGCGAGGCTCTGCGCCGTGGTCAAGGCGGACGGCTACGGCCACGGCGCCGTGGAATGCGCTCGCGCGGCGCTCGCGGGCGGGGCGAGCTGGCTCGCGGTCGCGACCGCCGCCGAGGCCGCCGATCTTCGCGCTGCGCTGCCCGACGCGCGCCTCTTCGTGATGGGCGCGCTGACGCCGGAAGAGCTCGACGTGGCGCTCCAGGCGGACGCCGACATCGCGGTCTGGCGACAGGCGTTTTATGACCTCGTCCGCGAGCGCGCCGGCGCCGCGCCCGCGCCGCCGCGCCTTCACGTCAAATGGGACACCGGCATGGGCAGGCTCGGCGAGCGCGAGGCCGGACGCGCCCTGGAGCTCCTGGCGGCGGTGTCCGCGGCCGGCGACGTCGAGTTGACCGGCTTCTGGACTCACTTCGCCACCGCCGACGAGCCGGGATCGGAGTTCTTCGCGGAGCAGCTCGCGCGGTTCGCGAGCGTCGCCCCGCGGCTTCGCGAGGAGCACCCCGGCCTCGTCCTCCATGCCGCGAACAGCGCCGCGACGCTCATCGCGCGGGCCTCGCATTTCGACATGGTGCGCTGCGGGATCGCGATCTACGGACTCGATCCCTTCCAGGAGGACCCCGCGGCGCATGGGCTCGAGCCGGCGCTCGCGCTTCACTCCTACGTGGCGGACGTGAAGGGCTTAGAGGCCGGCGAGAGCGCCGGTTACGGGCGGAGCTGGCGCGCGCGGGAGGCGACACACGTGGGCGTGCTGCCGATCGGCTATGGCGACGGCGTGCGCCGGGCGCTCTCGAACGACGCCGACGTCCTCGTCGACGGCGCCCGCTACCCGATCGTCGGCACGATCTCGATGGACAACCTCACGATCGACCTCGGGCGCGACCCGATCGTGACGCCGGGAGCCGGGGCGGTGCTGATCGGCGCTCTCGGGGACGAGCGGATCCTCGCCGAGGAGCTGGCGCGGCGGCTCGGGACGATCAACTACGAGATCACGTGCGGGCTCTCGGCGCGAGTGCCGCGGGAGTACGTCCGGTGAGCGAGCTCCTCGCCAAGCGCCTCGGCAGCTCGGCGGCGGTGAGGTTGGCGCGGGAGGCTTTGGCGAGCGAGCGCGACGTGTGGATCGTCGGCGGAGCCGTCCGCGACGCGCTGCTCGACCGGGCGGTCACCGACCTCGACGTCGCGGTCGGCGGCGACCAGCGTGCGATCGCGAGCAGGATCGCCCGGGTGGCCGGCGGGCCGGCGTTCGAGCTCTCGGCCGAGTTCGGCACGTGGCGCGCCATGCCGGCCGAACGCGCCTGGCACGTGGACGTGACGCGAATGCGCGGAGAGGGCATCGAGTCCGACCTCGCCGGGCGCGACTTCACCGTCAACGCGATCGCGATCCCACTTGCCGAGCTCGCGGCCGCGCCAATCGATCCGTATGGCGGCGCCCTGGACCTCGAGCACCGCGCGTTGCGCGCGGTGTCCGAGCGGGCCTTCACCGAAGATCCGCTCCGGGCCCTTCGCGCGGCGCGGCTAGCGTCGGAGCTCGAGTTCGAGCTCGACCCCGCGACCGCTCGCCTCGCCAGCGAGGCCGCGCCCGGCCTCGCGGAGGTGGCGGGCGAGCGGCAGTTCGGCGAGCTCAGGTCGCTCATCGCCGGCCCCGATCCGCTGCGGGGCCTCGCGCTGCTCGACGAGCTCGGCGGGACCCGCTTCGCGCTTCCCGAGCTCGAGGCGCTTCGCGGCGTGCGCCAGAACCCAAACCATCACCTCGACGTCCATGGCCACACGCTCGAGGTGCTCGCGCAGCTCGTCGAGGTCGAGCGCGACCTGGCGCGCTACACCGGCGCGATGGCCCCCGGCGTGGAGAGGCTGCTCGCCGAGCCGCTCGCCGACGAGCTCACCCGGGGTGGCGCGCTTCGCTTCGGGGCCGTCCTGCACGACATCGGCAAACCGACGACGCGCCGGCAGCACGACGGAGGCCTCGTCTCCTTCGTCGGCCACGACCGCAAGGGCGCGGCGCTCGTTCGGTCTGCGTGTGCGCGGCTGAAGACGAGCCGCGCCCTCGCCCGGCACCTCGAGGCGCTGACGCTCCACCACCTCCACCTGGGGTTCATGACCCATGAGCGGCCGCTCTCGCGGCGGCAGCTCTACGAGTATCTGCGCACGTGCGACCCGGTGGCCGCGGATGTCACCCTGCTCACGGTCGCCGATCGCCTCGCCGCCCGCGGCACGGGCCCGACCGCGAGCACCGAGATGGTCGAGGCGCATCTGGAGCTCGCCAGGGAGGTGCTGCCGGCCGCGCTCGAGTGGCACGCGAACGGACCGCCGCGCACCCCGATCGCGGGCGACGAGCTTGCGCGCGCGGTGGGAATCGAGCCGGGGCCGGAGCTCGGGCGGCTCCTCGCCGAGGTCGAGGCGGGCGTCTTCACCGGCGAGGTCCGGAGTCGCGACGACGCCATCCGCGTCGCGAAGGGCACGCTCAATAGTCTCCGCGACCGATGAACGACTGCCTGTTCTGCGGGATCGTCGCCGGCGAGGCTCCGGCTCAGGTCGTCGACTCCGACGAGCACACGGTGGCGTTCATGGACATCAACCCCGCGACCCGCGGCCACGCGCTCGTGATCCCGCGGGCGCACTCCGCCGACATCACGGAGATCTCACCGGAGGACCTCTCACGGACGGCCATCGCGGCGCAGCGCCTGGTCGCGAGGATGGAGCGGACGCTCGCGCCGGACGGCTTCAACGTCCTCAACGCGTGCCGGCCTGCCGCCTGGCAGACGGTTTTCCACTTCCACCTTCACGTGATCCCGCGCTACGAGGACGATCCGCTGAAGCTGCCGTGGATCCCTCGCGGAGCGGACATGGAGGAGATCGCCGCGGTCGCGAAGAAGATCCGGGGTGACGGGGATGGCTGAGGCGACGATCGCCCTCGACCGGGACGGCGACGTCGCGGTGGTGACGCTCTCGAACCCGCCGCTCAACCTGTTCGCCGACACCTCGTTCGACGAGCTGATGGCCTGCCTCGACGAGATCGAGGGTTCGGGTGCGCGGGCGCTCGTCTGGCGCGCCGAGGGGGACATCTTCAGCGGTGGCGTCGACGTGAAGCACTTTCAGCGGGTCGTCGAGGCAGGCCCCGCCGCGGCCTCGGCGATGGCCGCGCCGCTGATCGCCGGCGTTCGCAGGCTGGAGGCCCTCTCGATCCCGACGCTCGCGCTCGTCCACGGGGTGTGCCTCACCGCGGGACTGGAGGTCTCGCTCGGCTGCGACCTGATCTGGGCCGAGGAGTCCTCCGGGTTCGGGCTGGTCGAGCAGGTGGTCGGGCTCACACCGGGCGCCGGCGGGACGCAGCGGATCGCGGAGCGCGCCGGTCCGGGCCGCGCGCGCGAGTTCGTGATGACCGGAGGCCTCTACGACGCCGCCACCCTCGAGCGCTGGGGCGTCGTCAACCGCATCGTCGAGGACGGCACCGTGCACGAGAAGGGCATGCGGTTCGCGCATCGGCTCGCCTCCGGGCCCACGGTCGCCCACGGCGCGACGAAGCGGATCGTCCGCGCCTACCTCGAGGGCGGCATCGAGCGGGCGGACGAGGTCACGCCGGGGCAGTTCGCGGGCCTGTTCGCGAGCGAGGACCTGCGCGGCGCCGTGCGTTCGTTCCTCGACGAGGGCCCCGGCAAGGCTACGTTCGAGGGGCGCTAGAGCGCCGTTTTTAACACCGCGGAGGCGCTACCCTCACCGCTCGCATGTCAAAGGAAGAGAAGATCGAGATGGAGGGCGAGGTCACCGAGGCCCTGCCCAACACGATGTTCAAGGTGAAGCTCGACAACGATCACGAGGTCCTCGGGCACATCTCGGGCAAGATGCGCCGCCACTACATCCGCATCCTCCCCGGCGACCGCGTCAAGATCGAGCTCTCGCCGTACGACCTCGATCGCGGTCGGATCACCTACCGCTACAAGTAGCCCTCCGGCTCGGCCATCTCGAGCGCGAGGCTCGTCCACGCGAAGTCGATGGCACCGAGGCCCTCGCCGGTCAGGGGGTCGTAGTACTCACGAAGCCCCTGGCGGACGACGGCCTCGGCGATCCGCGATGCCAGCCGCTCCGCCTCGGCCGCGTAGCCGAGGCGCCGCAGCCCGAGCCAGAGCATCCAGGCGGCGTTCACCCAGGTCGGGCCGCGCCAGTAGCGGCGCTTCCATCCGCGCCCGAGGTTGGGCTCGAAGGTCGGCTCCTCGGCTGAGACCGAGGAGGGCGGCAGCGGAAGCCAGTAGCGCCTCGGGTCGAGGAGGTGCTCCTCCACCAGTCGCCTGCCGATGTCCTCGGGCAGGTCGGGCAGGGCAAGGGGCGAAAGCGCGGCCCAGGTCGAGACGTCGGGCCGCTCGCCCCCGGGCTGGACCTCGTCGAGGAAGAGGCCGCGGGGCTCGTCCCACAGCCGTTCGACGATCGCCGGTGTGATCGACGGCTCGCCGGCCGCACGGCGGGCGAGGCACCAGAGCACGTTCGTCATCACCTCGCAGAGGACGGGCCAGCCGCGGTCGCGGATCCGCCGTGCGTCCCAGGCGAGCCGCCGGTTCCGCGCGACGAGCAGCGGGAAGCCGTAGCTGGCGTGGCGAAGCCGTCCCCAGACCCGGTCGAACTTCGGCGAGGAGTCGAGGCCCGATTCGTCGGGCTGGACGAGCCACAGAAGGCCATCGCCCTCGAGGTCGCGGTTCGCGCGCAGCCATTCGTGATGGCGGGCGATCCGCGGCTCGGCGGCCGGGTCGCCGATCGCGATCCGCCACGCCCAGGCGAGGAGCGGCGGCTGGATCGTCCCCGTCATCTCGGCGGTGCGCGAGGCGACGTTGTAGTAGAGGAGCCGCTGCAGCGTGAGCGGCCGGTCCCAGAAGACGACGTGGCCGATGAAGCCGTCCTCCCGCATCGCGGCGAGCAGGGTCTCGAGCTCCTCGCGCGAGCGCCGCGGCTCGAAGCGCCGCCAGACGATCGCCGCGAAGCACGAGTCCCAGTACCACTGCCACGGGTACCGCGAGGGGCTCGGCCGCGTGTAGGAGTAGCGGACGCCACGTCGCTCTCCCTCGGCGTGCGAGGCGGCGAGTACCCGCCGGCAGAGCTCCGCGAGCTCCGTCAATACCCGGTGCGGTCCATGCCGCGGAGCGCCAGGGCGCCGAGGACGCCGACGAGCCCGGCGAGGGCGACGAGGCCCGGCCAGGTCCCTGCCCAGGTGACCGGGTCGCCGATGAAGCCCTGGCGCGCCGCCTCGACGACCTGTGTGAGCGGGTTGATCCGGGCGATGTCCTGAAGCCAGCCCTGAAGCAGATCCAGCGGGGCGTAGGCGGTCGTCGTGAGCACGAGCACGAACATCCCCGACTGCATCAGCGGCGCCGCGCTCTGGCTCCGGTAGCGGAGCGCCAGCACGACGCCCCAGCAGGCCGCGGCCGTGCCGGTCCCCATCACGCAGAAGATGGCGAGCGCGAGGCCGCCGACGCCCGGCCACTCGACGCCGATCGCAAATCCGACCGCGAGCAGCACGACCGCGGGGATCAGCGCGCGCAGGCTCGCCGAGACGACAAGGCCGGCGAGCAGGGCAGGGCGGGCCGCGGGCGAGACCAGCAGCCGGTCGAACCAGCCTTGCTCGATGTCGCGGGCGAGGTTGACGCCGGTCGCGGCGCCGGTGAACCCCGCTCCCTGGAGGAGGCTGATCGGGATGATGAAGCTCTGGTAGCTGGAGGTGTCGAAGCCGGGCAGGAGCGTCAGCTTTCCGAACACGGCCGACAGCCCGAGGAAGAAGATCGTCGGCGCCAGCACGCCCGGGATCGCCGCGCCGGGCACGCGCAGAAGCTCGTTTGCGGCACGGCGGATCAGCGCACCCACCGTCGCGAGCTCGGCGGCGATGCCCATGAGCAGTTAGCCACCCCTCCGCAGGCGCCGGCGCAGCGCCAGCATGCTGAGCCCCGCCGAGATCGCGCCCACGAGAGCGATCGCACCGAGCGCCTCGGCAACCGATTTCAGCGTGAGCGAGGAGATCACCGGCTCGCGGATGCCCTCGACGATGAACGAGAGCGGGTTGTAGTCGGCCACCGAGCGCGCGGGCTCCAGCAGGAGGTTCGCCGGAAAGAAGGCGCTCGAGAGGAAGAGGATCACGAAGATCAGCGGGAAGAGGCCCTGGACGACCGACGCGTGCCCGGTGTAGAGGGCGATCGCGGCGCTGATCCCGCCGAATGCCGTCGCCGCGAGCGCGACGAGGACGATCATCACGAGGATCCCGGGTATCCCCTCCTCGAAGGAGGCGCCGAAGACGAGCCCGATCGCGATGAACCAGATCGCGGTCACGACACCCAGCACCGCCACGCCCGCGAGCCGCCCGAGGACGATCGCGTAGCGCGGGACCGGCGCGGCGAAGAGCCGGTCCGTGAAGCCCATCTCGAGGTCGACGGCGAGCGCGATCCCGCCCGTATTGCCCGCGAGCAGGCAGGACTGCATCATCGCTCCCGCGAGCATGAAGCTGAGGAAATTGTCGACCTCCGGGAAGCCCGGGAGGTTCACCGCGCCGCCCGCGCCGCCCGTCTGGATCGCGAGGAGGAGGGTGGGGAAGACGAGGATTGGCGACGCGAGCTGTGGGCGGCGGAAGGTCTGCTTCACGGCGCGCCCCCCCAGCGCCGCGATCACGCGCAGGTTCTCGGTCGGCCGAGCCACCGCTAGGTGGCCTCCGCGACCTCGACCTCCGAGCCCTCCAGGTGCTCGCCGGTCTTGGCGACGAAGACGTCGTCGAGCGTCGGCTCGACCAGATCGAGCGACTCGACCGCGAGCCCGGCCTCGTCGAGCGCCCGGACGATGCGCGCCACGCCGGCCGCGCCGTCCTCCAGCTCGACCAGGACCTTGCCGTCCTTCTCGGGCAGCGGGCGACCGAAGGCGGCGCAGATCCGCTGGGCCCTCTCCGCGGCGCCGTCGAGGAGGCCGATCTCCAGGTGCGGGCGTCCGACCTCGGCCTTGAGCGACGCGGGGGTGCCGCGGGCGACGATCCTGCCGCCGTTGATGATCCCGACGTGGTTCGCGAGGCGGTCGGCCTCCTCCAGGTACTGCGTGGTGAGAAAGACGGTCGTCCCCTCGCGGTTGAGGGCCACGACCTCCTCCCAGATCGCCTTCCGGCTCACCGGGTCGAGGCCGGTGGTGGGCTCGTCGAGGAAGAGGACCCGCGGCTCGTGGACGAGCGCCGAGGCGAGGTCGAGGCGCCTTCGCATGCCGCCGGAGTACGTGCCGACGCGGCGGTCGGCGGCCTGGCTGAGGCCGACGCGGTTAAGAAGCGCGTCGCTGCGGCGCTTCCCCTCCGCGGGCGAGAGGCCGTGGAGCGTTGCCTGAAGCCGGATCAGCTCGCGACCGGTCATCAGCGGATCGAGCGCTGCCTCCTGGAGCGCGACGCCGATCGCCCGCCGCACCGCGGCCGCGTCGGCGACCACGTCGTGGTCGGCGACGCGCGCCGAGCCGCCGGTGGGCCGCAGCAGCGTGGTCAGCATCCGCACGGTCGTCGTCTTGCCCGCGCCGTTGGGCCCGAGGAAGGCGTAGATCTCGCCCTCGGAGACCTCGAGGTCGACTCCCTGTACCGCCCGGATCCCGCCCTCGAACTCGCGCTCGAGCGCTGTTACCTCGATTGCAGGCACGATGGGGGAGGGTACCGGCGGCCCCCGCGCGCCTAAGCTATGCCGCCACGAGAACCGAAACCCGCCGTTTGCGCGGGTGTTCTCAGCTCTTTGATGGCCGCTATCCGGACACGCCAGCGCAAGGCCGCCGTCGCCACGGCGCTCCTCGGTGCGACCCTGGGGCTCGCGCTCCTGGTCACTTCACGCGGCAGCGCCGACGAGGCCGAGAAGTCGCGCGCGATGCAGCTCGGATCGACCGCCCACACGCCGCGGCCGAACTGCCCGACGCCGCCGGCGAGCGAGAACCCTCCCGCCGACAAGGCATGCCAGGCGATGGCGCGGGTGACCGGCTTTCAGACCGAGGCCGATGGCCGCCACAACCCCTTCAAGGTCCGCAAGCCCGGATTCATCGTCGGCTGGGGGATCAGCCTCTCCAAGCCGAGCAAGTCCGAGCAGCACTTCTTCGAGAGCGAGATCTCCAAGAGCGGCCGGCCGAGCGCCCGGATCTCGATCATCAAGCCCAAGTCCGACGGCCGCTACAAGCTGATCCGCCAGAGCCCGATCGTTCGGCTCAAGTCCGAGCTCGGATCGAAGCCGATCTTCACGCTCACCGACCCGCTCAAGGTGAAGAAGGGCATGTTCGTCGCCCTGACCACGACGACCTGGGTGTCGAACCTCGCCGATGCCGGCGCCAGCGGCTCGGATTCCTGGCGTGCGAGCCGTGAGGACGGGCAGTGCCTGAACGCTGAGGACCTGCTCAAGCGCAGCCGGCCGCAGCAGAAGGTCGGCGGGATCCGCACGTACGCCTGCGACTACGACGGCGCCCGGATCCTCTACTGGGCGTACCTCGCGCCGCGGCGCTAGGAGGCGCCGTCGAGCGCCGGCTGGCGAAGCCCGCAGTACGGGCAATCGCTGACGTCGAGCCCGATCAGCTGGTTGCAGCGCCGGCAGACGCGGAGGTTGTCCGGTGTGCGCAGGAGCGCGGAATCGGATGGCGCGAGCGGCAGAGTGCGCGTGACCGGCTCCATTTCCTCGCCGGTCTCGCGATCGATGTATACGCCCTCCGGCGTCGCCCTGGCGAGCGCCTCGCGGCCCGAGGCGCGGGCGCGCAGCCGGTAGATCTGCTGCGGGTTCTGCATCGCGCGGGAGCTTATCTGGCGTGGCGAGGGTCGGGCTAGGGTGGCGGCCGTGCGCGTCCTGATCTTCCACGGCTGGCTCCTGCGCGGGACGGGCTCGAACGTCTACAACGCGAGCCTCGCGCGCGCGCTGGCCGAGTTCGGCCACGAGGTCCACCTCGTCTGCCAGGATCGCCGGCCGCCGGATCTCGGCCCTGTGCGCATTCACAATCCCGACATCGGCGGCCTTCTGCCGGTGTTCGTGCGCGACACCTACGAGGGGTTCGAGGTGAAGACCTTCGGCGAGCTGACCGCGGCGGAGCTCAAGCGCTACATCGAGCTCAACGTGCGCGCCGTGCGCGGGCTCGTCGACGGGCTCGGCGGCTTCGATGCCGCGCTCGCCAACCACCTGGTCATGGCCCCGGTCATCCTCGCGCGCGCGGGCCTTCGCTTCGCGATCAAGGTCCACGGCTCGGACCTCTCCTACACCGTCCTGCCGGAGCCCGGCCGGTTCGTGCCCTACGTGCGGGAGGGCGTCGCCGGCGCCAACGGCATCCTCGTCGGTTCGGGCCACATCCTCGAGCGGCTGCGCGAGGCCGTCGACGAGCCGGCGATCAACGCCAAGGTCCGCCTCGGGCCCCCGGGCGTCGACACCGACCTCTTCGCCCCGATCCGGCCCGAGGATCGGGCGGAGCGCCTGCACGCCGCGGCGCGGGAGCTGCGGGCCGCGGGCGGGGACGCTCCGGCGGCGGGCAGCGTCTGGGATCGAGATGTCGCGAGCGCCGCCGACGCGCTGACCTGGTTCGCCGAGGCGCCCGGCGCACGAGCGATCTTCGTCGGCAAGCTGATCGTCGCCAAGGGAATCGATCTGCTCCTCGCGGCATGGCCGCTGGTGCACCGCGCGCATCCCGGCGCTCGGCTCCTCCTTGTCGGGTTCGGCGCCGCGGAACCGGTGCTCCGGCGCGTCTGGGAGGCGCTCGAGGCCGGCGATGTGGCGCCGCTACGCGAGCTCGCGGAGCGGGGTCGGGCACTGGAGGGCGGCGAGGAGGGGTCGCTGCCGATGCTCGCCGCCTTCCTCGATGCGGTCCCCGACGGCTACGTCGAGGCGGCGCGCGCCGCATCGGAGTCGGTGCGCTTCGCGGGCCGGCTCGAGCACGAGGAGGTGGCGGCCCCGGTGGCGGCATCGGACTCACTCGTGTTCCCGAGCACGTTCCCCGAGGCGTTCGGAATGGTCGCCGCAGAGGCGGCCGCGGCGGGAGTGCTGCCGATCTCGGCCGCGCACTCGGGCGCCGCGGAGGTGAGCCGTGCACTCGCCGCGGAGCTGCCGGATCAGGCCCGGGCCCTCCTCTCCTTCGAGCTCGACTCCGACGCGGTCGATGCGATCGCCACGCGCCTGGAGGGCTGGTTCGGCCTCGATCGTCCCGAGCGCGAGCGGATCGGAGCGAGCCTGCGCGACAGCGTCGAGCGCCTCTGGAGCTGGCGCAGCGTGGCCGACACCGTCCTCGCGGCCTCCGCGGGCGAACTCGCCGGGCTGAGGCGCCCGTAGGGGGCTTGAGACGGCTGCGACTAACGCCGTCGTTTGGCTGCCGACGCCGTCGCCCGGATCAATAGAATCGCCGCCCGGTGACCCGCGCGACCCTAGTTCGGTTGATCGCCGCGATGCTCGTGATCGCGGCCGTGACCTCGGTAATCCTCGTCCAGTTCGACTGGTTCGGTCCGGCTGCCTCGGAGCAGCGCGGACCGATCGACACGCTCTTCGACGTGATGATCGTGCTCTCGTGCCTGGTGTTCTCGATCGTCATGGTGATGCTCGTCTACGCGCTCTGGCGCTACCGGGCGAAGCCGGGCGATGAGTCCGACGGAGAGCCGATCCACGGCAACACGAGGCTCGAGATCGCATGGACGGTGATCCCGACGGTGATCGTCCTGTTCGGCGCCGGCTACAGCTGGGTCGTCCTCGACGACATCGAGGCAAAGGAACCGGATTCGATGCCGCTCCGCGTCACCGCGCAGCAGTTCGAGTGGACGTTCGAGTATCCGGAGGCGCAGATCGGCGAGTCAAACGGCGAGCAACAGTACGTGACCACGCACGCGCTGCACGTCCCGGTCGACCGGCAGATCGACTTCACGGTCGACGCGCTCGACGTGATCCATTCCTTCTGGGTGCCCG
>DATHAL010000042.1:0-16649 GCA_035296705.1 Solirubrobacterales bacterium | reverse complement strand
AGCGCTTCTGCCCGGAGTGGGGCGAGCTTCTCGACCTCGGCGACGTGCGGCCGGTGGCGTACGTGTCCACCGGGCTCGTCTTCTGCGGCGGGCGGCTCGGCCGGGAGCTCGTCGAGCTCGTCGACGAGCGCCGCGACGCGGTCGACTTCGAGCTCACCTTCTGGCGGCGAAACGTCCCCGGTTATCCGCTCCTTCACGCCGACCAGGACCTGATCAACGCCGTGCTCGCGGCCCGCGCCGCCGATCGGGAGATCCGCGTCTTCGACCCGCGCCTGTCGGCGAGCCCGCCGTTCGCCGGCCTCGAGATCGTCGACGAGGCGACGCTCGCCTGCGCCTACGACGACGGCGCCGAGCCCTACGTGATCCACCACTGGCTGACCAAGCCGTGGCTCGAGCCAACCGAGGACGGGATCTACTCGCGGCTCTTGCGCCGGCTGCTCGACGCCGACGACCTCCCGGTCAGGGTGCCCGAGCGCCTCGTGCCGCTGCGCCTGCGCCGCGGGCTGCGCGGGTACGCCGCCCGCAAGCGGATCGACGCCGGTAAGCGCATCGGCCGGCGAGCCCGCCGCGCGCTCGCACGCGGATGACCGTGTACGGCGACATCGCCTTCTGCTGCGTCGCCGACGAGCGCTACTTCCTCGGCGCCGTCGGGCTCGTCAACTCGCTCCGGCTGGTCGGGCACGGCGAGCCGGTCCTGCTCCTCGACTGCGGGCTGCGGCCCGCGCAGCGCGAGGCGCTCGCCGCCGAGGCGACGATCACGCCGGCGCCGGCGGACGTGCCCCCGTGGCTCCTCAAGGCCGTGATCCCGCTCTCGCGGGGGCCGGCGGTCAGCGTGCTCGTCGACTCCGACATCGTCGTGACGCGATCGCTGACGCCGCTGCTCGAGCGCGCCGCCGAGGGGCGGATCGTGGCCTTCCGCGACCGCCAGCAGCGTTTCTTCGAAGAGTGGGGCGAGCTCACCGGCGCCGGCCGAGCGATCCGCCGGCCCTATGTCTCCTCCTCGCTCGTCATCGCCGCGGGCGAGCCCGGGCAGCGCACGCTCGACCTGCTCGACAAGCTTCGGTCGCGGGTCGACTTCGAGCTCACGCTGTGGCGCAGGAACGTCCGCCACTACCCGTTCCTCTACGCCGACCAGGACCTGCTGAACGCGATCCTCGCAACCCGGATCGACCCCGAGCGCGTCGACTCGCTCGAACAGCGCCTCGCGGCGACGCCGCCGTTCCGCGGCCTGCGCGTCGTCGACCCGAGGTCGCTCGAGTGCAGCTACCGCGATGGCGCGGAGCCGTACGCGGTGCACCAGTACCTGCGGAAGCCGTGGCTCGAGCCCACCTTCGACGGCGTCTACTCGCAGCTTCTGCGGCGGCTTCTGACCGGCGACGACGTGGCCATCCGCGTGCCGGACGAGTGGCTCCCGGAGCGGCTGCTCGCGAATCGCGCGGGGCGCGTGGAGCGAGCCCGGATCAACGCGCGCGATTTCTTGCGCTGGCACTTCGGGGACCGGCTCCCGCGACCGATCGCGATCCGACTCGAGGACCGCCGGCACCGCCGCGAGGCGTGGCGATGAGCGACGTCGCCTTCTACTGCATCTCGAGCGAGCTCTACTTCCCGGGGGCGGTCGGTCTCGTCAACTCAGTGCGAATGTCCGGTCATACAGAAGCGATCCACGTGCTCGACTGCGGGCTCACGGAAACCCACCGGCGGCTGCTGGAGCGCGAGGTGAACGTGATCCCGGCCCCCGACGCCACACCGCCGTACCTGCTGAAGACCGTGGCGCCGCTTCGCCATCCAAGCGAGGTGATGGTGCTGATCGACGTCGACATGGTCGTCGCCCGCTCGCTGCGGCCGCTGATCGACGGAGCCGCGGACGGCGTGATCGCGGTCAAGGACAACATCGACAGGTTCGTGCCCGAATGGGGGGAGCTCCTCGACCTCGGCACGGCGCGGCCCCGCCCGTACGTCTCCTCGGGGCTCGTCGTGCTCGGCGGCCCGACCGGACGGCGCGTGCTGGAGCTCTGGGACGACCGCCAGCGGCGCGTCGACTACGACGCCTCGTTCTTCGAGCGCGACGAGCGCGACTACCCGTTTCGGTACATCGACCAGGACGTGCTCAACGCGATCCTCTGCACCGCCGTCGAGCCGGACCGGGTGACGACGCTCGATCCGGCGCTGGCGCCGGTGCCGCCTTTTCGCCGCATCCGGCCGCTCGGCCGCGAGGGCCTGCGGTGCGTCGACGCGGCGGGTAACGAGCCGTACGTCATCCATCAGTTCGTGCGCAAGCCCTGGCTCGAGCCGATGTACCACGGCATCTACTCCGAGCTCCTGCGCCGCGCCTGGCTCTCCCCGAGCGCGCCGCTTCGCTACCCGCCTGAGGAGATCCCCCTGCGGATGCGGACCGGGCTCATCGCGCGGCTCGAGCGGCGCCGGGTGGATGCGTTCGATCTCGCCCGCTGGTACGTCAGAGACGTGATCCCCGACTGGATCGAGGGCAGGCGGCGGCGCGCGGGTGCAACGCGGTGAGGCCCGCCGCCTTTTACTGCGTCGCCGACGCGAAGTACTTCCTGGGCACGGTGGCGCTGGTCAACTCGCTTCGCCTCCAGCGCCAATCCGAGCCGGTCTTCGTGCTCGACCTCGGGCTCGAGGCAGAGCAGCGGGAGCTGCTCGCGGCCGAGGCGACGATCGTCGACGGCGATCCGGACCAGCCGCCGTGGCTCTCCAAGACGCTCGCGCCGCGGCTTCACCCGACCTCGGTGATGGTCCTGATCGACGTCGACATGATCGTGACGCGCCCGCTCGCCGATCTGCTCGAGCTGGCCGCGCCCGGGCAGGTCGTCGCGTTCTTGAACGATCGGCCGCGGTTTCGTCCCGAGTGGGGGGAGCTCCTCGACCTCGGCACCGCGCGCCGGCGGCCGTACGTGAGCTCGGGGCTCGTCGTGCTCGGCGGCGAGGTCGGGCTCCGGGTGCTCGAGCTGCTCGACGACCGCCAGGGTCGGGTGGAGATCTCGCGGACGCTCTTCGGCGACGCCGACGAGGACTACCCGTTCCTGTATCCGGAGCAGGACGTGCTCAACGCGATCCTCTGCACGGTCATCGAGGACACGACGGTGGAGCGCCTCACGAACCGGCTCGCTCCGAACCCGCCGTTCCCGGGCCTCGAGCTGATCGACGCCGAATCGCTGCGAGTCGCGTACGACGACGGGACCCGACCCTATGTGCTCCATCACTTCCACCGCAAGCCGTGGATCGACCCGATCTACCACGGGCTCTACTCGCGGCTGCTCGCGCGCCTCTTGCTCGGCGAGGACATCGCCGTGACTGTGCCGCCGGAGATGGTGCCGCTGCGCCTCCGCGGCGGGCCGCTGGCGCGCGCGGAGCGCGCGCGCGTCGACCTGATCGACGTCGTCAACCGCTACGTGCTGCGCCGATGACGGCGACCGCCTTTTACTGCGTCACCGGCCGCGACTTCTTCTGTGGCGCGGTGGCCCTGTTCAACTCCCTCCGGCTCGCCGGTCACTCCGAGCCGTTCGTCGTCCTCGACTGCGGCATGACCCCGGGCCAGCGCGCCGTGCTCGGGCGGCACGCGACCATCGTCGAGGCGCCGAGCGAGGAGCCGCCGAGCACGCTGAAGCTCGTCGCGCCGGGCCTGCAGCCGGCGGAGGTCATGGTTCTGCTGGACGCCGACGTGATCGTCACCGGGTCCCTCGCGGGGCCGATCCGTGCGGCCGCCGCCGGCCGGGTCGTCGCGTTTGAAAACGACGTCGACCGCCACTTCGCGAGTTGGTCGGAGCTCCTCGACCTGCCGGAGGTGCGACGCGACCGCTACCTGAGCTCGAGCGCGATCCTCGCCGGCGGCGAGCCGGGCCGCAGGCTGCTGGAGGCGATGGGCGAGCGGCTGCCGCGGGTCGATCGCGCGGGCACCTGGGTCGCCGACGGCGATCCGGGCGACGCCCTCTTCTTCCTCGACCAGGACGTCTTCAACGCGGTCGCCCGCTCGCTGCTCGCGCCGAGGGAGGTGGAGGCTCTGCCCGCGCGCCTCGCGCCGATCCCGCCGTTTGCCGGGATCCGGCTCCTCGACGCCGGCGCGCTGCGCTGCGCCTACCGCGATGGAGTCGAGCCGTTCCTCCTTCACCACGCCTCGCACAAGCCCTGGCTGGTGAGGATGAGGACCAACGTCTACTCGCGGCTTCTCACGCGGCTCCTGCTCGCTCCGGACGTGACCCTGAGGCTCGACTCGGACGAGCTGCCGTTGCGGCTGCGCTCGGGGGCGGCGGCCCGCCTCGACCGCGCGCTCACCGACATCGTCCTGATCGCCCCGGGCCTCGCGCGCCGGATCCGCGGCCGCCCGGCGCCGGTGGCCGCCTGGCCGCGCTCGAGATCGGCATGAGCCCGCGATGAGGGTCGTGATCGCCGCGGTCGGCTGGACCGGCCACGCCTTCCCCGCGATCTCGCTCGCCCGGGCGCTGCGTGGCCGCGGCCACGGCGTCTGGGTCGAGACGTTCGAGCGGTGGCGGGGAGTGATCGAGGAGCTGGGGCTTGGCTTCCTGCCCGCTCGCGAGCGGATCGGCTTCGCATCCGCGGACGCCGGCGGCGACGCGCCAGGGCTCGCGGCGGCCGCCCGCGAGCTCGGCCCGGTACTGGGCGACATTGGGGCCGACGCGGTGGTCGCCGACATGTTCACGCTCGCGCCCGCGCTCGCCGCCGACGTGGCGGGCGTCCCTCGCGCGACGCTGATCCCGCATCCGTACCCGGTCCGCGAGCCGGGTCTTCCGCTCTATCCGCTCGGTCTGCTGCCACCCCGAAGCGCGGCGGGCGCGCTTGGGTGGCGGGTTGCGTGGAGCGCTGCGGGGACGCGCCTGCCGGCGACGCGGCTGGGGCGGGTCCGCGCCGAGCTCGATGCCGTGCGCGCGGACCTCGGCCTGCCGCCGCTGGGCGGCTATGACGGGCAGATCAGCGAGCGCCTGGCGCTGGTCGCGACGTTCCCGCAGCTCGAGTACCCGCGCCACTGGCCGGCGCACGTCCACGTCACCGGGCCGATGCCGTTCGAGCTCGATCACCAACCGGTCGAGCTGCCGGCAGCGGGCGGGCCGCTCGTAGTCGTCGCCGCCAGCACCGAGCGCGACCCGGACATGCGCCTGATCTCGACGGCGCTCGAGGCGCTCGCCGAGGAGCCCGTTCGGGTGATCGCGAGCGCGAATCGCGCGGGCGCGCTCGTGCCGGAGGCGCCGGCGAACGCTCGGGTGCACGAGTGGGTCTCCTACTCCCAGGTGCTGCCCGATGCCGCCCTCGTCGTCTGCCACGGCGGCCACGGCACGGTCGCCCGGGCGCTGGCCGCCGGCGTCCCGGTGCTGATCGTGCCCCCGGCCGGCGACATGGCCGAGAACGGCGCCCGCGTTACGTGGGCGGGCGCCGGGCTGATGCTGCCCAACAGGCTGCTCGCCCCGTCGAGCCTGCGGGCCGTGGTGAGGCGGCTCCTGGGCGAGGACCGCTTCGCGGGCCGCGCGCGGGAGATCGGCGCATGGGCGCGCGAGAACGATGGCGCGGCGGCCGGGGCGGCCCTGGTCGAGGGGCTGGCGCCGTGAACGGCCGCGTGCGCGTGATCATCGGCGTCGAGGACCTCGCGGGCCACGCGCTCCCGGCGCTCGCCCTCGCGCGCTCGCTCGCGGCTCGAGGCCACGAGGTCCTCGTGCACGCGATCGAGCGCTGGCGGCCCATGGTCGACCGCCTGGGGCTTCGCTTCGACGGCGGCACGGATGAGATCGTGAGCGATGCCTCGGCCGCCGATGGGCGCGTTGCGGTCATTCGGGCACTCGCCGCGAGCGCCGAGCGATTCGGCGCGGACGTGGTCGTGAGCGATGCGCTCACGCTCACCCCGGCGCTCGCGGCCGAGGCGGCCGGGATCCGGCGCGCGATCCTGTTCCCGGAGGTCTACCCGTACGTCACCGAGCGGGAGCTGCCGCCCTTCTCCCTCGGGCTGCTCCCGCCGCGGACGCGCCTCGGCGCGGCGACCTGGCGCCTCGCGGCGCCGCTCGCGCGCACCCGGCTGCCCTCGACCGCGTGGCTGCGCGCCTCGCGTACCAGCCTCAACGCCGAGCGCCGAGCGCTCGGTCTCGCGCCGCTCGAGAGCTTCGACCGCCCACGAGCGGACGAGCTCCACCTGGTCGCGACGCTGCCCCACCTCGAGTATCCGCGTGTCTGGCCCGCGAACGTGCAGGTGACCGGGCCCCTGATCCTCGATCCGCCGGCGCCGGCGGTGAAGCTCCCGCCGGGGAACGAGCCGCTCGTCCTCGTCGCCCCCAGCACCGCCAAGGACCCGGACGGGCGCCTCGTGCGAACCTCGATCGCGGCGCTGGCCGACGAGCCGGTGAGGATCCTGGTGACGCTCAGCGGCCGCCGCGACCTCGACGATCTGGCGACGCCGCCCAACTGCACGGTCGTCGACTGGGTCGACTTCTCGCTCGCGATCCCGGCGGCGTCGCTCGTCGTCTGCCACGGCAACCACGGGACGGTCGTCCGCGCGCTATCGGAGGGCGTGCCGGTGCTGGTGAGCCCGGCGATGCCCGACGACGCCGAGCACGGCGCCCGCGTCGCCTGGGCGGGCGCGGGCGCGATGGTGCCGGGACGCCTGCTCGGCGCCGCGAGCCTGCGAGCCGCGGCCCGCCGGCTGCTCGCCGGCCGTGAGTACGTGGAGCGGGCGCGGCAGATCGCCGGCTGGGCGCGCGAGCATGACGGCGCCGAGCGCGCGGCCGCCCTGGTCGAGGAGCACGCTTGCGCGTGATGGTCTCAGCCGGGTTCGGCGAGGGCCACGCCTTCCCGGCCCTGGCGCTTGCCCGAGAGCTCGGTGCCCGCGGCCACCGGGTCCTGGTCGAGCTCTCCGAGCGCTGGCGGGAGACAGTGACCGGGCTCGGGATGGAGTTCACCCCGGCGGTCGACTACGTCGCCTTCCCCGCCGCCGCGCCCGCGGACGCGGGCCAGGCGACCGTGATCGAGACCGTCGAGGGGCTTCGGCCCGTGCTCGAGCGCTTTTCCCCTGACCTCGTGGTCGCCGACATGGTCGCGCCCGCTCCGGGCCTCGCCGCGGAGCTCACGCGGGTGTCCTGGGCGAGCCTGATCCCGCTCGTCTATCCGGTCCAGGGGCGCGGCCTGCCCCCGTTCGAGCAGGGCTTCGTCGCGCCCCGGACGCGGCTCACTTACACCGTCTGGTCGGCGCTCGAACCCGCGACGCGCCGGTGGCGGCGCTCGGGCCGCTGGCTGCGGCGCGTGCCGCGCCTCGTCGACTCCACGCGCGCGGAGCTCGGCCTGCCGCCGCTCGCGGCCGACCGCGCGGTGACCACCTACGGGCCGCTCAGCGAGGAGCTCGCGCTCGTGGCCACATTTCCGCAACTCGAGTATCCGCGCCGATGGCCTGCTCACGTCCACGTCACCGGGCCCCTCGCGTTCGAGGTCCCGCACCCCGACGTGGAGCTGCCGCCGGGCGACGGCCCGCTGATCGTCGTCGCGGCGAGCACCGTGCACGCGGGCGAGGAGCTCGTCCGCGCGACGCTCCGCGGCCTCGCGGCTGAGCCGGTTCGGGTGGTCGCGACCGTGAACCGGCGCGGAACGACGTGGCCGGGACCGGTGCCGCCCAACGCCGCGGTCGTGGACTGGCTCTCCTACTCGCAGGTGCTGCCGCTCGCGGCGGCCGTGGTCACGAGCGGCGGCCACGGGACCGTCGCCCGGGCCCTGTGCGCCGGCGTGCCCCCGCTCGTCGTGCCCGCGGGCGCCGAGACGGCCGAGAACGGCGCCCGCGTGACCTGGGCCGGGGCAGGCCTCATGGTGCCGCGGCGCCTCGCGGCGCCCGCGTCGCTGCGCGCCGCCCTCGGGCGGCTGCTCGAGGAGGAGCGGTTCGCCGCCCGCGCCGGCGAGCTCGCGGCCTGGGCGGCCGCGAACGACGGCGCCCGTCGCGCGGCCGAGGTGATCGAGGCCTACGCCGCGCGGTAGGCGGCGATCACCTCCGCGAACGGCCCCTGCATCCGGACGCGGCCCCCCTCGAGCCAGGCCGCCTGCGGGCAGATCCGCGAGAGGGCGTCGTGGTCGTGCCCCGCGGCGACGACGATCCCGCCCCGCTCCCGAAGGCCGCGGGCGAAGCGCTCGACGATGCCGCGGAACTCGTGGTCGAGGGCCTCGAAGACCTCGTCGAGCAGCAGCACCCTCGGCGAGATCGACTGGATCACGGCGAGGCCGAGCCGGGCTCGCATCCCGGCCGAGTAGGTGTGGACGGGGCGATCGAAGGCGTCGCCGAGCCGGGAGCGCTCGGCGACGGCCTCGAGCCCGGCGCGCGCCTCGCGAACCGATTGGCCGGCCAGGACGCCGAGCAGCTCGGAGTTCTCGCGCCCTGTGAGCAGGAGCTGGAGCCCGGCGTCGGCGGCGAGAAGCGATCCGACGCGGCCCTCGATCTCGGCCTCGCCGGCGTCCGGGGGCAGGACGCGGGCGAGCACCCGCAGAAGCGTCGTCTTCCCGGAGCCGGTCGCGCCGACCAGCGCCAGCGCGGACCCCGGCTCGAGGTGGAGGTCGACGTCGCTGAGACCCCACGCGCTGCCGCGACGGCGGCGCAGGTGGGACAGGACCGGCGTGAGCACCCGACCCTGGCCGTCGAAGTCGAATCGCACCCCGACGCCGCGCAGCCGGACCTCGCCCGCGCCGGAGCGAACGCCGTGCTCCGCGACCACGGCGCTCATCCGACCAGCTTCGCGAGCTCGCCCTGCTCGCGGCGGTAGAGGGGGAGGCAGAGCGCGAGAATCGCGGCGGCGAAGCCGAGCGGCACCAGCACCTGCCAGGCGGGAGGGGAATCGCCGTAGAGAAGCGCGTGGCGGAAGAGCTCGAAGATCCCGGTGAACGGGTTGATCGGCAGCAGGTCCCGCGCGGTCCCCGTGATCGCGTCCAGGGCGATGATCCCCGGCGCGATGAAGAACAGCGCTCGCAGTAGCGAGACGCTGAACGGGACCATCTCCGGATACCAGACGCCGATCAGCGCCGCCGGGTAGGCGAGCGCTGCCGCGAGCGCGACGGTGACCGCGAAGGCGACCGGCACCCAGAGCACCGCGGCGGTGGGCGCGACGCCGTAGACGAGCATCATCAGCGGCAGCATCGTGAAGCTGGCGAGGACGGCCACCGACTCGGTCGCCACGGACGAGAGCGGGATCAGCGTCCTCCGAAAACCCATGTTGACGATGATCGAGCTGCGCAGGATGACGGCCTGCAGCGCGTTGAGCACGCTCGTGATCAGGAGCTGGAACGGGACGATCGCGCAGGCGAGGCTGAGACCCGCGGCCGTGCCGCTGCGGTCCAGCACCACGGCGACCAGCACGAGGTAGATGCCGAGCGCCGCGACCGGGTCGAGGAGCCACTTGAGCACCCGGACCTTGCCCCGGCCGTAGCGAATCCGCAGGTCCGAGCGCACGAGGGCCGCGACCACGTCGACGCTCCGCCGCGCGCTGCCGGGCGTCTCCGCCGCGCCCGTGGAACTGCCGGCAATCAACGCGCAGGGCAGTCTAGTCACGGTCGGCCGGGCCGCACCGGCCGGGAGTCTGGAAAGCTGCCCGGCTCTATGGGTCTGAAGGAGCGCCTGGCACCCGGCTCGCCCGCCGGCGACGCCGCCTACCGCCTGCTGATGCTGGGCGCCGGGGCGCGACCTCGTCCGCACGGCGGCCGCGGCGCGGCAGCGGTCACCGCCGCGCTCCTGGACGCCGGGGCCGGAAGGCTGCCCGCGGAGGAGCGGGCGTGGCTCGACCGCATCGAGGCGCACCGGCACCTGCTGCCCGCCACCACCGTCGAGCACGCCCTCGACACCCGCGGGCTCGAGCGCGAGACCTGGCTCGCGGAGGCCTCGCGGGCGAACAGGTGGATGAGCCTGCCGCCGATCGCCGGCAGGCTCGTGATCCGGCTCGTGCGTGAGCTGCGGCCGTCCGCGTGCGTCGAGCTCGGCACCGGCTTCGGCGTCTCCGCCGCCTACCAGGCGGCTGCGCTCGAGCTCAACGGCCGCGGCCGACTCGTCAGCCTCGACGTCGAGGGCATGACCGCGATCGCCCGGCCGTTCCTCGCCGGCCTCGGGCTCGAAGACCGCGTCTCACTGCGAGCCGGCCGAATCGAGGACACCCTCGATGCCGCGATCACCGACGCGAACCCGGTGGAGTTCGCGCTGCTCGACCACGATCACACCGGGAGCGGCACGCTCGCGGCCTTCGACGCGCTTCTGCCCGCACTGGCCGACGGCGCCGTCGTCGTCCTCGACGACGTCAACTGGACCGAGGAGATGCGCGAGGCATGGCGGGTTGTGCGCCGCCGCGAGCGGGTCGCCACCGCCGTCACCGTGCGGAGGCTCGGCATCGTCGCGATCGCCGAGCCGGCCGCCGCGGGCGAATGAGCGCGCTCAGCGCCCACCTGGCGCCGAACTCGCCGCCGGCGATGGCGGCTCACCGGTTCGTCCTCGCATGGGGACTCGCGCGGCTCGCCAGCCGCGCCGAGCCCCGGGTGCAGGCGCTACGGCGCGCGCTCGCCGCCGCGGCCGTCGGACGCCTGACCGCCGCGGAGCGCGACGCCCTCGCCCGCGTCGAGGTGCGACGCGCGGAGATCCCGTTCGAGGTCGTGGATGCGGGCCTCGAGCTCGGGATCGTTCCCGGCGACGTGAGCGAGGCGGCGGAGGCGGGCGCGGCGTCCGCGGACGAATCCACGGCGTACGCGGCGCGCCTCGCTCAGACGTGGGAGATCTGCCGCTGGACGAGCATCTCGCCGGTCTGGGGGCGGTTCCTCGCCCTGCTCGTGCGCACCCTCGAGCCTCGATCGGCACTCGAGCTCGGGACCGGGCTCGGGCTCTCGGGCGCGTATCAGGCGAGCGCCCTGAAGCTGAACGGCGCCGGCAAGCTCGTCACGCTCGACGTCCACGAGGCCTCGCGCGTCGCCGAGCGCGGCTTCGCGGAGCTCGGGCTCTCGGACTGGATCGAGCTGCGGTTCGGCCTCATCGATGAGACGCTGCCGGACCTCCTGGCGGCGGTCGGCCCGGTCGACTTCGCCTTCCTGGATGCCGAGCACTCGCTGTCGGCGACCGTGCGCCACTTCGACCTGCTGCTTCCGCACCTCGCGGACGGGGCGGTGGTCGTGCTCGACGACATCACCCAGACGAGGGAGATGAGGCTCGCGTGGGCGGTCGTCTCGTCGCGCCCGCGGGTGGTTTTCTCGCTCCCGCTGCGGAGGGTGGGGGTCGTCGTGTGCGGCGCTCCCGGCTGAGCCGCGCCGGACAGGGTCCCGCGCGCTCTACGCGACGAGGTCGAGCTCCGCGAGGCCTTCGGCCAGCGGTCCCTCCTCGAGGTACTCCGCCTTGGTGTTCACCGACCACACGTCGTGCGAGGTCCCCTGGGTCCAGTTCATCGTCGCGAGCATCGCCGTCCACATCGAGTGGTCCTGGTTGTTGTAGCGATGCAGGCCGTTGCGGCCGAAGGTGCTCAGGTTCTCGAAGTGCTCGAGGTAGCCACGGATCTCGGCGACGGCCTCGCGATACCGCGAGTCGTACATCGGATACGCCTTCGGGACGTGGACCTTGACTCCGTCGAAGACGGTCGCGGGGTCGAGCACTCCGATCCGCGCGAGATCGCCCTTCGCCAGCTCCACCGCCTCCGCGTCCGGCATCCGCCAGATGTCGTCGTCGTCGAAGCAGAAGTACTCAACGCCGAGGCAGGTCGTCCCCGCGCGCACCATGTCGGGACTCCAGGCGCCGAAGTTCTGCACGCGACCCGCCTGCGTGCGCGCGTCGTGGAGGTAGATCCAATTGTCGGGGAACGGCTCCGGCTCGTCAGTCATCAGCGCCACCAGGCAGAGGTTCCGGTACTTGAGCATCCGGGCCGCGGCGCGGACGTGATCCGGGGCTGGAGGGTCGAGGCACTCGATCAGCTCCGCGAGCGGCATGCTCGAGAGCACCGCGTCCACCGCGTGCTCGCTCCGATGCCCGTTCGTTCCGACGACCACGCTCTCCACCCGACCGGCGTCGTGGCTGATCGCCAGGCAGCGGTGGTTGAGGCGCACCGGGATGCCCCGCGTCTCGACGGCGTCGGCGAACGCCTCCCACATCTGCCCCGGCCCGCGCCTGGGGTAGTGGAACTTCTCGATCAGCGTGCGCGGCTCCCCCCGCTGCAGGCCGAGGACGCCGAGAACCGCATGCGTGAAGCTGAACTCCTGGATTCGCTGCGCGGCCCACTCGGCCTGGATCTCAGAGCCGGGAATACCCCAGACCTTCTCGGTGTAGGAGCGGAAAAAGGCGTCGTAGAGGCGCCGGCCGAAACGGCCAACCACCCAGTCCTCGAACGTCTTCGGCCGCGTGTTGCGGAGCTTCCAGCGCCAGTAGAGGTACGAGCCCGCCGCGAGGCCGGACTCGACGACCCCCAGGCCCTGGAACACGTCCTGTGCGCGCAGCGGATAGTTGAAGAAGCGGTCCCGGTAGTAGATCCGGGACATGCGCGGGCGGGTCAGGAACTGCTCGCCGAGCATCTCGTCCCATAGGCGCCGGACCGGGAGCAGCTTCGTATAGAAGCGATGCCCCCCGAGGTCGAAGCGATAGTCGCCGAACTCCACCGTCTTCGAGATCCCACCGACGGTGCCGTCGGCCTCGAGCACGGTCGCCCTCCTGCCGGCTCGCGCGAGCATCCACGCGGACGTCAGCCCGGCCGGGCCGGCGCCGATCACGGCAGCACCAAGACTCTCTCTCGTGTCGACCCGCCCCAGGTGCAAGGGTCGAAAGTCTAGTCCGCGCCGTGCCACACATCACGGTCGACGGCTCTAGACTCGCGCGGATCGACATCTTCGCGCGGCGAGATTGGCAGATGTCGCCGGGAGATCGGGCGGCGTTGGAGGGCGTCCTGTGCGCGTTGAGTCCCGGGCTGTCGATCGAGGTGGGGACGGCGCGGGGCGGAAGCCTCGCGCGGATGGCCGCCCACAGCGAGACGGTCCACACCTTCGACCTCGAACGCCCGCCGGAGCTGCCGCCGAATGCGGCGTTCCATCGCGGCGACAGCCGGGGCACGCTGCCGGCTGCGCTCGCTGAGCTCGACCGCAACGTCGACTTCGCCCTCGTCGACGGCGAGCACACGGAGGCGGCGGTGGCCGCGGATCTCGGTTCGCTGCTCGACTCGCCGCGTGTACAGCGCGCCGTCATCCTCGCCCACGACTCCTTCCATCCCCCCGTGCGCGCCGGGATCGAGGCGGCTGCCGGCCACGAGAAGGTGACCCACGCGGACCTCGACTTCGTTCCCGGCCGGATGACCAAGGGCGGCGTCTTCGCCGACCAGCCATCGGGAGGGTTCGGCGTCCTGCTCGTCGGTATCGAGGCGCCACGGATCGAGGTCGGCGACGCTGTCCTCGAATTCCATCCGGCGGCGCGTCCCCGCAAACGCCTGCTCCGCCGCTAGACGCGCGTTCCGGCCGCCGAATCGAGACCTCTGAAAGGCTCCGGCCGTGGCACTGATCCACCGAATCGCCGGATCGCCGCGCCTCGCGCGCGCCCGGATGGCCGCGGCGCTGCCGCGACTCGTGCTGGACCGCGACTCGGCGATGCGTCCGCTTCGCGCGGCGCTGGCCGACGCGGCGCGCGGAACTGCGCGCCCGGAGGAGCGTCGTTGGATCGAGCGGATCGAGGGGCGACGGCGGGAACTGGCCGCCAACCACGCGCGGACCGACCTGCCGATGGTCTCAGGCGGGGGCAAGGGGGACGGACCGGCGCAGTTTGACGTCGCAGAGTCGGCGGCGACCGTGGGCGGCGCGTCCACGTTCATGAGCCTGGCGCCGGAGTGGGCCCTGCTCCTCATGCGCCTGGTGCGCGAGAGCCGCCCCGGCTCCTGCCTCGAGCTGGGCACCGGGTTCGGGATCTCGAGCTCCTACATCGGTGCCGCGCTGGAATTGAACGGCGCCGGTCAACTGCGCACGCTCGAGGGTCTCGAGGACTGGGCCACGCGCGCCGAGGACGGGCTATCCCGGCTCAACCTCGGCCGCGTCGGCGTCGAGGTCGGTCCGCTCGCACAGACGCTTCCGGTGGCCGCCGCCGAACGCGCCCCCCTCGATCTCGTGTTCATCGACGCCGAGCACCAGCGTCAGCCGACGA
Source organism: Solirubrobacterales bacterium (assembly GCA_035296705.1). GTDB lineage: Bacteria > Actinomycetota > Thermoleophilia > Solirubrobacterales > 70-9 > WHSW01. The sequence continues at coordinate 2,533 of DATHAL010000042.1, read as the reverse complement.
TCGACCACTTCGCGACGGTCTCGCCGCACCTCGCTCCGGGCGCGCTCGTCGTGTTCGACGACGCGAATTGGAAGCCCGTGCGGTCCGCGTACAGGGAGATCCGGAAGCGTCCGGAGGTGTCGTCGGCGATCGCGATCGGGCGGCTCGCCTTCTGCGCGGTGGCGCGGTGAGCGCGGGCGAATTCCGCGTCGGGCGGCTGCGGATGTCACGCCCGGCCGCCGGCGCCGCGGCTGCGACCGTCGCGTTCATCGCGCTCTCGGCGTGGTGGCTCGCCGTCGACAAGCGAACGCCGGGCGGCGGCGATCCCGCCGACCACCTGACGACGGCCCTGCGGATCGGCGACCTCCTGCGAGCCGGCGACCTCGGCGGGATCTTCGACGTCGGCTTCGACCCGGACACCGACCGCTTCTACCCGCCGCTCGTCCAGCTCATCGGCGGGATCGCGCCGGCGCTCCACCTGGAGCCGATTCAGGACTGGGGTGAGCTCGCCGTCAACCTCGTCTTCGCGCCGATGCTCGCCGCGGGCACCTACCTCGTCGGGAGACGCGTGTACGGACCGACCGCCGGGCTGCTGGCGGCGATCTTCGCGCTCGGCACCCCGATGGTGCTCAGCCTCTTCCACGTCTTCCTGCTCGACGCGCCGCTCGCAGCAACGGTGGCGATCGCGCTCGCCGCGCTGCTGGCCTCCGAGCGCTTCACCGCTCGGCGCGCGAGCGTGATCGCGGGCGCGCTCGTCGGGCTCGCGATGCTGGTGAAGACGATCGCGCCGCTCTACCTGGCGGGTCCGGTGCTCGTAATGCTCGTCGCCGGCGGGTGGCGACAGTGGCGCAACCTCGCCTTGGCCGCCGCCGCATTCCTCATCGTGGCCGGTCCGTACTACCTCGCCCACCTGAACGAGGTCGTCGACGTGGGCGAGGCGTCGACGGTGGGAGGCGAGATCGGCGCAACCGGAACCGCGTTCGACCGCGACGCACGGATCTCCTTCGACAATCTCACCTGGTACGCCTGGGCCGCGATCAACGACCAGTACTTCGTGCCGCTGCTCGCGCTGTTCGCGGTCGGATTCGTGGCGGCGTTCCGGGAGATGCGCAGGCGCGCCGGCGTACCAGAGCTGCTCGCCGGGATCGTGATCACCTACCTCGCGCTGCCGGTCGTGCTCTCGCTGCGCGACCCGCGCTACACCCTGCCGCTGGTCGCGTTCGTCGCCGTGATCGCCACCGGCTGGATCACGACCACCGCCCGAACCGCGTTCCGGCGGATCGGTCTCGCCGTCCTCGGGATCGCCGTCGCCGCGAACGTCGCGGTCTCGATCACGGGAAAGATCCCCGTCGTCCGCCCCGAGACGCCGGGGACGAACTTCGAGTTCGGGATCGATCCGGGCAGCTTCACGATCCTGGACGACACCGGCTACTGGGTCGGTCCGCCGGAGACGAACCCCCTGTGGCGGGACCTGTTCGAGGCCGCGGACCGAGACGGGCTCGACACGCTGCGGCTCTACACCCGCCAGCAGCCGCTGTTCTGGGGCGTCGACTACAAGGGCCTGGACGTGTTCGGCGTCCCGTACGGCGTCCGCGAGGTGACCGTCAACGCACCTCGTCCGTGGCCGGCGGCGGAGCTCCACGTGACGATCTGGACCGACGACGCCGAGTACGTGGGCCGCAGGGGGTTCCCGGAGCCGTGCGGCCACATCGACGAGGGCGCCGGGCTGCTCACAGGGGAGCCGGTGACGACGAGCGTCCTGGTCGAGCGTCAAACGGCCGGCGGCTACGAGCGCTGGTGCGACTTCTGAGGCGGGCCGCGCGCCTCAGCGCATCAAGCGGTGCGCGATCGCGCGCAGCGTCGGGCGCATCCGCCTGAGCAGCGCCCGCAGGAGGATCGCCGGCGCGCGGAACGGCGCCGTCAGCCGCCAGCTCAGCGAGCTGCGCGTGCGCTCGAGCTCTCGCTCGGCGGCGACGAGCTTCGGCGTCACGCTCGCCGCCGCGGAGTCGAGCGCCATCAATCGCTCGCTGGCGAGCCGTCGATTGGTGCGCAGGAGGCTGCGGTTTGCCTCCTCGAGCTCCCTCACCCGCCGCTCGAGCTCGGCGACGCGGTCGGCGTCCGGATCCGCGGGCCCTCTCACTCGGTCGGCGCCAGCCATTCCACCTCCTCCTCGCGGATCCGGGCGCGGATCTCATCCTCGATCCGTGCCTGGTTCGGCGCCCCGATCTCGCGCAACATCGACGTCGCCCTCACGCGGTACTCCAGCAGTCGCTCCGGGATAACTGTGCCGATCAGGCCGCGATCGTGCATCTCTCGGTAAAGCGCCCAGTCCTCGAACGAGGTCAACTCGTCGCTGTAGGCAAGGCGGTCGAAGACGCTGCGGCGAAAGACGGCGGCCGCGTCGCCCGCGACGTTGCGGCGGTGGACGAGCCCGGTCCAGTTTCCGAGGGGGCGGTACTCGCCCTGCGAGCCGCGCCACGACTCGCCACGTTCGTCGATGTAGCGCGCCCAGGCGGTCACGTAAGCGAACTGCGCGTTTCGCTCCAGCACCTCG
>DATHAL010000041.1:0-94639 GCA_035296705.1 Solirubrobacterales bacterium | reverse complement strand
CGGGCACACCGTCCCGCCGGCGTAGCCGCCCTCAGACGTCGCCGAGGCTCTTGGAGAGGAACGTCTCGACGAGGCCGATCGAAAGCAGCGCGATCAGCCCGAGGTAGACGGCCGCGACCAGCACACGCGTGCGCGCCGGGACCGCGTGGTACGCGCGCCCCTCCGGCGTCTTGCGAGCCTTCCAGCGCCGCCACGTCTCGAACCCGCCGAGGATCAGGATGAGCAGGAGGATCGGGCTGGTGAAGAAGATCGTCAGCGCGATCAGTCCGAGGTAGCCGGCGACCCAGACCCACGGCGAGAGCGCTGCCATCGCCCGGCCGCCGTCGAGCGGCAGCACCGGCAGCAGGTTCAAGAGGTTGATGAAGAACCCGACATATGCGAGCGCGTGCCAGAACTCCTCGCCGGTGGCGAGCCAGATCCCGAGCGGCACCAGCGTGCCGAGCGCGCCGAGCACCGGCCCGGCGAGCCCGACCCGCGCCTCGGCCGCGGCGTCGTCGCCGAGCGATTTCGCCGCGATGACGGCCCCGAGGAAGGGGATGAACATCGGCGCCGATGCCTGGATCCCCTCCCGCCGGAGCTGGAATACATGCCCCATCTCATGGACGAGCAGGAGCAGCACGAAGCCAACCCCGAACTTCCAGCCCCAGAGCAGCGCGTAGGCCGCGATCGAGACGAGCATCGAGGCGGACGTGGTCAGGAACTTGAGCTTCGGCAGCAGCAGCAGCAGCGCCTTCAGCTTCGTCGCCAGGAGGATCAGCGCAGCGCCGATCGGGCCGAGGAACCGCTTCAGCCGCTCGCGCCAGTCGCCGCGGCCGGAGCCGGGGTGGATTGGCTCGGGCGCCCGCGGGAAGGTGGCCGGCTCTGGCGCCGGCCAGCGTGTCGGTGCGCCGGGATCGTCCATTTAAAAGAGAATAGGGGTCGCCCCTTAAGGCGACCCTATGAATGGAGGCGGCCGGCACTGCCCCGGCGTCCGCGGAACCTGTTCCGGTGCGTCTACGAGCGTTCCCGTCGGAGTCTCATCTCGGCGTCCGGTTCGGTCGATCCGCGGGGCACGTCCCCGGCGCCATACCTTCCTTAGAAATGTCCCCCTCGGGTCGAAGGTCCTACCTTCGGGGTGAGCCCGCTAGCTGAAGCCGCTGGACCGGGACGCGGGCTTCCCGGGGCGACTCCCTCACCTACTTAAGCGGCGAGGGCGAACTCGTGATTGGAGTCCGCAATTATGGTTTTCCCGGGAGTTTTTAACGAGGCCAACCCGAGATCCTCGACTCGCAACACCGGGACGAAAGAATCCACGTCGAATCTGGTTCGCCCCCGGATGCCTAGATTTTAGCCCGCGATGGCAAAGCGAGGAAAGCGCCGCGCAGAGCGCGAGCCCGTCCCGACGTTCGACTACACCGACCCTGACGGGAACGTGCTCACCTTGCGCGGGTCGCTAACCGCGGGGACGATCCGCAAGCTGCGCCGGCGACAGGGTGGCGCCGCCGCGTCGACCGACGACGAGTGGCGCCGCCGCACCGAGATGCTGTTCGAGCGCCTCGCCGTCCGGTGGGAGATCGGCGGGCTGCCCCTCGACGACCAAAAGATGCTCCTCGGCCGCTACCGGATGGCGGACTCGGCGACCCAGGCATGGGTGCGCCGGACGATCACCGAGCACCTCGAGCGACACATCCCCGAGGTGGCTCGGTGACGGCAGTGTCCGCCGAATGGCTCTCGCGAGCCGGCGCCGAGATCGCCCATCACGCCGAGCGCGAGCTCGAGGCCCTGGTCGCGATCTCCTCGCCCTCCGGCGATGTCGAGGCGGCCGAGGAGATCTGCTCGCTGCTCGCGGCGCTGGTTCCCGCGGAGGCACGGATCGAGCGGCTCGAGTGCTCGACGCCCGGATTCGGACACGACTTCCTCGCGACGCTCACCGGGACGGGCGAGCGGCGGGTCCTTCTGCTCGGACACGTCGATACGGTGATCGCCCACCGCGATCACCAGCACCTGCGGGCCGAGGACGGTCGGCTCGTCGGTTCCGGCTCCATCGATATGAAGGGCGGGATCGCCCTCGCCCTCGGTGTCATGCGGGCCGTCGCGGCCGTCCGGGACGCCTTCGCCGAGTTCGCACTGCTCGCGGTCGTCGACGAGGAATGGCGAGCCGGCGGCTTCGGGCACACGTCCCGCTTCGCCGGCTTCGACGCCTGCCTCTGCTTCGAGGCCGCGCAGCTCGGGCCGGGCGGCGAGGAGGCGGTCATCGCCCGGCGAAAGGCCGCGTCGACGCTCCGCGTCGTGGCGCGCGGCGTCGCCGCCCACTCCGGCTCGGCGCCCGAGCGCGGCCGCAATGCGCTCCTCGCGCTCGGTGAGGCGGCGCGGCGGGTTGTGTCGCTCAGCGCACCCGCGGGCCCGAACCGGCTGACGGCCGTGCCGACGGTGATCGAGGCGGGGGAGGCGTTCAACGTCGTCCCCGCGCACGGCGAGCTCACCTGCGATCTGCGCGCCGACAGCCTGGACGCCTTCGCACCGGTGGTCGAGGCGGTTCCCGCCGACGTCGACGGAGTGGCGCTGGAGGCCGAGCTCGTCCGCCACTGGCCCGGGATGGACACGCGCGAGCGGGTCGCCGACCGGCTCCTCGCCCCCGCGGTCGCGATCCTCGGTAGGCCGATCCTCGCCGGCGAGCGCGGCGGGGCCAGCGACGCGAGCCACATGGCGCCGCACATCGCCCTCACTGTCGACGGGCTGGGCCCGCGAGGGGGGCACGCCCACCACCCGGACGAGTTCGTGCTCGCGGAGTCCCTCTTGCCGCGGGCGGAGATCGCGCTCGCGGTCACGGCGGCTGCCCTCGGACTTATCTGATGATCGGCGCCGCGGACCCGGCTAACTTCATCGGCACGCAGGCCAACACAGGCACCTGCGGGATACTCAGGCCTGTTGTCACAGGAGAACATCGATGTCAGCGTCGCGGCCTTCGACGCATGGAACCGCGGGGATTACGAGGCCTGGATCGAGGCGTTCGACAGCGACTGCGAGTTCTGGCCGCTGCGCGCGCAGCTTGAGGGCCGCCCTTACCGAGGCCACGCCGGGCTGCGCGCTTTCGTGCCTGAGCTGATCAACGATTGGGACGGCGTCCAGTTCTCGTTGGATGAGATTCGCGATCGAGGCGATCTCGTGGTCGGACGCGCCCACTTCCGAGGCCGCGGTCGCGTAAGCGGAGCGGAGCTCGACCTCGCCATCGGTGTCGTCGCGATCGTGCGCGCCGGGAAGATCGTCCAGGCTCGCATGTACTCAGACCCGGCGGAGGCCTTCGAGGCCGCCGGGCTGTCGCCGTAGCCCGGGACTTGTCCCTTCGCGCGCTGAGCGGGGGCGGCAAGCAGCGATGAGTTTCGGTGCCTCCGCAGGTCGGTAGGAGCACCAACCAGAAAGGACCGCCGATGCCCGAGCCGAAGACCCGGACGCTGGACCTGCCCGGCGCCAGCCTGCGCTACGACATGCGCGAGGCCGAGACCCAGAGCGACGAGCCGGTGCTGTTGATGATTGGTTATCCGATGGCGGCTAGCGGCTTCACCAGCCTGGCCGGGCACTTCGGTGATCGGACAGTCGTGACCTACGACCCCCGCGGGGTCGACCGCAGCGAATCGGAGACCCCTGGCGGCGATTCGACGCCGGACGATCGCGCCGCAGACCTACACGAGCTGGTCTCGGAACTGGGCGACGAGCCCGTGGAGATCTTCGCCAGCAGTGGCGGCGCGGTCAACGCGCTCGCGCTGGTCGCCAAGCACCCGGAGCAGGTGCGCACGCTCGTGGCGCACGAGCCGCCGGCCGCCGCGCTGCTGCCGGATCGCGGGCAGGCGCTGCCGGCGATCGTCGACATCCACGAGACGTACATGCGCGATGGGTTCGGACCGGGAATGGCGAAGTTCCTGGCCCTCACGAGCCTCAAGGGCCCGATCCCGGCGGGGTTCGCAGACCAGCCCGTGGACGCGGCCGCGCTGGGACTTCCAACCGAGGATGACGGTACTCGCGACGATCCGATGCTCGGCCGGAGCATCATCGCGACCACGCACTACCAGCACGACTTCGACGCGCTGCGCGCTGCACCGACCCGCATCGTGATCGGGGCCGGGGCCGAGTCCGAGAGCGAGATGGCCCACCGCGGCGCGCTCGCGGTCGCGGAGCGCCTCGGAACCGAGCCGGTCATCTTCCCCAGCCACCACGGCGGGTTCTTGGGCGGCGAGTTCGGCTGGGCAGGCGAGCCGGACGCGTTCGCGGCGAAGCTGCGCGAGGTCCTTGCCGGGTGAGTCCGCGATTGGCGCCTTCTTCCCGCTATACGGGCATAAAGCGCCAGGTCGGGTTCTAGGCGCGCCCGGCCTCGAGCAGCCGGCGCAGGAAGCGCTGCGTCTCCGGCCGCTCCGGGGCCTCGAGCACCTGCTCGGGCGGGCCGAGCTCGACGAGGCGGCCCTCGTGCAGGAACCCGACCCGGTCGGCGACCTCGCGCGCGAAGCCCATCTCGTGCGTGGCGATCAGCATCGTCACCCCCGCCTCCTTGAGGTCGCGAACGGCGGCCAGCACCTCGCCGACGAGCTCCGGGTCGAGGGCGCTCGTCACCTCGTCGAGGAGCATCGCCCGCGGGTGGGCGGCGAACGCGCGCGCGAGCGCGACTCGTTGCTGCTGTCCGCCCGAGAGCCGGTCGGGATCATCGCCCTCGCGTCCGGCCAGGCCGAAGCGCGCCAGAAGCGAGCGCGCGGTCTCCTGCGCCGCCGCGCGCTCGACGCCCTGGGCCCTGACGATCCCGAGCGTCACGTTGTCGAGCACGGAGAGGTGGGGGAACAGGTTGTAGGCCTGGAACACCAGGGCGAGCCGGCGGCGGACGTCCGGAGCGTCGACCGACGGGTCGGTGATCACCTCGCCGTCGAGGAAGATGTCGCCATCGTCGATCTGCTCGAGCAAGTCGATGCAGCGAAGCAGGGTGGACTTGCCGGATCCGGAGGCGCCGATCACGGCGACGGCTTCGTGCTCCGCGATCTCGAGGTCGATCCCGCGCAGCACGTCGAGGTCGCCGAATGCCTTCGTCACGCCGCGGATCTCGAGAACCGGAGCAGCCATCAGGCCACCGTCCGGCCGCTGTAGCCGGGCGCCCAGCGCTCGAGCAGGCGCGCGAGGGGGATCGTCACCGCGAGGTAGAGAAGGGCGGCACCGATCAGCGGCGTGTAGTTGAAATCCGCCGCGGCATCGATCTGCGCGACCCGGAAGGCCTCGCCGGCGACCCCGATGATCGCGATCAGGGCGACGTCCTTCTGGAGCGCGATGAAGTCGTTGAGGAGCGGCGGCCCCACCCGTCGCACCGCCTGAGGGAGGATCACGTGGCGCATTGCCTGGCGCTCGGTGAGCCCGATCGCAAGCGCCGCGTCGCGCTGGCCCCGGTGCACCGACCGCAGCCCGGCGCGGTAGACCTCGCTCACGTAGGCGGTGTAGGAGAGCGCGAGGGCGATCCCGCCGAGCACGACCGGCTCGGTGGGCAGGCCGCTGAGGTCGAGGGCCGGGATCCCGAAGCCCACCAGGTAGACGAGCAGGATCACCGGGATGCCGCGGAACAGGTCGGTGTAGACAATCGCGAGCAGCCGCAGCGGGAAGAGTGCGGGCGCCTCGATCGTGCGCACGAGGGCCACGACGAGGCCGAGCACCAGAACCGCGACCTCGACGATGCAGAAGACCCTGATGTCGAGCCAGAAGGCCCTCGCGATGTCCGGGAAGGTGTCCCTGAACTCGTCGACGTCGAAGAACTTCTCTCGCACCTCGGGCCACCCGGGGCTCGTGAGGATCAGCGCCACGAGGCCGCCGAGGACGACGACGGTGGAGATCGCCGCGATCGCGAAGCCGCGGCGGTTCTTGCGGCGGCGGGCCGCGGCCCGCTCGGCGCGGCGGTCCGGTGCTGGGGCCGTGTCGACGTCCGAGGTCGTGCTACTGGAGGACGGGCGCGCCGGTCGCGTCGCTCATCCACTTCTTCTCGATCGTGGCGAGCTCACCCGACGACTCGAGCTCGTCGATCGCGGCCGAGACACAGGCGGTCAGCGGCGAGTCCTTCTCGAGCAGGGCGCCCCAGGTATCGCCGCCGGGGGCGGAGAACTGGCCGACGACGGTCGCCTCCGGCACCTGCGCGGCCGTCAGGTAAAAGGCGGTGGGCACGTCGGTGACGATCGCCTCGACCTGCCCGTTCTTGAGCGCACTGACCACGTCGTTGGAGGTGTCGAAGACCTGCGGGTCCTCGCTCGGCTGAATCTGCTCGTTGACGGCGTCGAGGCTCGTGGTCCCGATCTGGACGCCGATGGTCGCTTCCTGCAGGTCGGCGAGCGACGCCGCGTCGGCGGCCGGAGAATCCTTGAGCGCGACGACGGCCTGGTCTGCCTCGTAATACGGGCTCGAGAAGTCGACCTGCTCGGCGCGCTTCGGCGTGATCGAGATCTGGTTGACGTCGAAGTCGAAGTCCTTCGGACCCGGAGCATAGGAGGCGTTGAACGGCTCCACCGTCCAGGTCACGTCATCGCTCGCGTAGCCGAGCTGATCGGCGATCGCGTAGGCGACGGCGCTCTCGAAGCCCTGGCCGTTCGTGGGGTCGTTGTCCTCGAAGTACGGCGGATACGCGGGCTTGTCGGTAGCGACCGTGAGCTTGCCGGAAGCCTCCGTCTGCAGCTGGTCCGGGGTGCAGTCCGAGAGCGACACGGCGCCGGTCGAGGCCGAGTCGTCGCCGGAGTCGTCGTCGCTGCCACAGCCCGCGAAGGCCGCGAGCGCGAGCAGGGCCAGGGGGATGAGCGCGATGCGGAGCTTGGACACGGGCGATCGACCTCGGGCTGGGGTGCGGGACCGCGCAATCCTACGCGGATGCGGGGTACGGTGGCGCCCGCGATGCCCCCTCCTGAGCCGAGACCAATCCTCGAATCGCTCGGCAGGATCGGGCTTCCCGCGCCGATCGCCGAGCTTGCCCGTCGCCGCTGGGACGCGATCGTCGTCGGCGCGGGCCACAACGGCCTCGCCGCTGCGGCCTATCTCGCCCGCGCCGGCCGCCGGGTGCTCGTGCTCGAGCGAAGCGAGAGGATCGGCGGCGCGTGCACGCTCGAGCGGCCCTTCGCCGACGAGCGTTTTGTGGTCAGCCCCTGCGCCTACGTCGTCGGCCTCCTGGACCGCGTGGTGATCGAGGAGCTCCAGCTCGCGCGTCGCGGCTTTCGCGTCCGGCCGGTCGACCCGAACCTCTGGTGCCCGCTCCCCGACGGCACGAGCTACGCCGGCTTCATCGATCCGGTGCGGAGCGCCGAGCACCTGCGCTCGCAGGGCTTCCGCGAGCGCGACATCGCCGGGATCAGGGCCTACGACGACGTCTTCGACCGCATCCGGCGCCGCCTCCGCGCTGGACCGTCCGGCGACACCTGGCAGGCGGACTCGCCGAAGCGCGCCGAGCTCGAGGCGATGCTCGGGCACGATTCGGAGCTCGCTTCGATCGCCTTCGAGGAGCCGATCGCCGAGACGCTCGAGCGCTACGTCGACGACGAGCGGCTGGTCGACGCGCTGGCCCCGGAGGGCCTGATCGGCACCTTCGCCGGCCCCCGCGATCCCGGCACGGCCTCGGTCCACCTCATGCACCACCAGGGCGACCTGAACGGGCTCGGACCGGTCTGGGGCTACGTCGACGGTGGCATGGGCATGATCTCGTTCGCGATCGCCGAGGCCGCGACCGAGGCGGGCGCCGAGATCGCGGCTGGCGTGCCGGTGGCGCGGATCCACCCCCGGGAGGGGGTGGAGCTCGCGAGCGGCGAGATCCTGGCGGCCCCGGTCGTCGTCTGCAACGCCGATCCGAAGCGACTCGCGACGATGCTCGACGGCTCCGACGCCGTGCCCGACGCCTACAGGGAGCGGCTCGAGCGCTGGGATGTGCAGTCGACAGCGGTGAAGCTGAACGTGGCGCTGCGCGCCGTGCCCACCTTCACCGCGGCCGGCGAGCTCGACCCGTACCGGTCGATGGTCTGCGTCTCCCGCGGCGTCGACGGCGTCCAGGACGCATGCGAGGCGGCGCGCCGCGGCGAGCCGGCGATCGGATTCTGCGAGCTCTACTTCCAGTCGGCCTATGACCGCAGCGTGGTGCCGCCGGACGGCCACGTCATGAGCGTGTTCGCGCAGTACGCGCCGTACGAGCTCGCCGCCGGCGACTGGGATTCGCGCCGCAAGGAGATCGTCGAGCTCGCGATCGACCTGATCGCCGACTACGCGCCGAACGTCCGCGACTGCATCCTCGAGACCCAGGTCCTCGGTCCGCCCGACATCGAGGACCGGATCGGATTGAGCGGCGGTCACATCTTCCAGGGCGAGGCGCTTCCCGAGCAGATGTGGGACCGGCGGCTCGCGGCCCGGACGCCGGTCGCCGGCCTCTACCTGTGCGGGGCGGCGACCCATCCCGGCGGCTCGGTGATCGCGCTCAACGGGCGCATCGCCGCCATGGACGTGCTCGCTGACGGCGCCTCGTGATCGGGACGTTGCGGCGGCGCGGGCAGACGCGGCTCGGCACTACGCTCGCCCGGCCGTGAGCCACCACATGGTCAACCTGATCTCGATCCCGCTGTTCACGGGGGCGATCGGCTACCTGACGAACTGGACCGGCGTGATCATGCTGTTTCAGCCGGTGCGCTTCCGCGGCGCCCGTATCCCTGGGCTGAAGGCGCTCGTGGGGGTCCTGCCGCGACGCCTCCAGCAGGTCCCCGGGATCGCCCACGGGGGAATCGGCTGGCAGGGGATCATCCCCTCGCGGGCGGCGAAGATGGGGTCGATCGCGGTCGACAAGGGGATCGCGAAGCTCGGGAGCCCGAGTGAGTTCTACGACCAGCTCGAGCCCGACCGGATCGCCGAGCACATACTGGCGACGGCACGCGAGGACATCCGCGAGGTCACCGAGCGGATCCTCGAGCGCGAGCACCCGCGGCTTTGGGCGGAGCTCCCGCCGCGCCTGCGCGAGCGCGTCCACGCGCGCGTGCAGCGCGAGCTGCCCGAGATCGTCCGCGAGGTCACCGGCGACATCGGCAGCAACATCGAGCACCTCATGGACGTGAAGCTGATGGTGATCCGGCGGATCGAGGAGCGCCCCGAGCTCGCCAACCGGATCTTCCTCGAGGTCGGCCGCAAGGAGCTCCGCTTCATCATCAACTTCGGTTTCTTCTTCGGCGCCGCGCTCGGCTTTCCGATGGTCTACATCACCGAGGCCTTCCCGTTCTGGTGGGTGCTTCCGTTCGGCGGCGTCGTGATCGGCTACGTCACCAACTGGGTCGCGCTGTGGATGATCTTCGAGCCGGTCGAGGCGCGGACGGTCGGGCCGCTCAAGCTGCACGGCCTCTTCCTGCGCCGCCAGCGGGAGGTTGCAGACGTCTACGCCCGCATCATCGCCGACGACATCGTCACGCTCGAGAACATGGGCGACGAGCTCCTCAACGGCCCGCAGTCGGATCGCACGCGACGGATGATCGAGAGCAGGCTGCGCCCCGCGGTCGACCGCAGCGTCGGCGTCGCTCGCCCGGCGGTGCTCGCCACCCTCGGCACCCGGCGCTTCATAGCACTTCGCGACGCCGTCGCCTCCGAAGCCGTCGAGTACACGGTGACGCCGCTCTCCGACCCGGAGTTCAACCGCCAGCAGAGCGCCCGCGTGCGCAAGCTGATCGCGGCTCGGATGCGCGAGCTGCCCTCGGCCGACTTCGCGGAGATGCTGCGCTCCGCGATGCGCGAGGACGAATGGCTCCTGCTCCTGCACGGCGCCGTTCTCGGCTTCGGCGCCGGGCTGCTGCACCTGGCGATCTTCGGGGCCGGTTAGCCGTACCCATCCCTGGTCCGGGCGCCGGTACCGTCACTCGGATGCGCCGGTTGTTCCCGCTGGTCGCGGCGGTCATCCTCCTCGACACGTCGTTTTACGCGGCGATCACTCCGCTCCTGCCGGAGTACGCCGACGACCTCGAGCTCTCGAAGACCGCGGCGGGAGTACTGAGCGCCTCCTACGCCGCTGGGACGCTGATCGCGGCGCTTCCCTCGGGCTGGCTGGCGGCGCGGATCGGCTTCCGCTCGGCGATGCTCGTCGGGCTGGGGTTGGTGGGCGCCTCGAGCTTTGCATTCGCGTTCGCGCAGTCGGTCGTGGTGCTCGACGCCGCGCGGTTCGCGGAGGGGGTCGGCGGCGCCTGCGCCTGGACCGGCGGGCTCGGCTGGCTGATGGCCACGGCGCCCACCGAGCGCCGCGGCGAGATGATCGGCTCCGCGCTCGCCGCAGCGATCGTCGGGATTCTGCTCGGCCCGGTGATCGGCGGCGTCGCCACCGTGATCGGCCCCGAGCCCGTGTTCAGCGCCGTCGGCGTCGTTTCGATCGCGCTGGGTGCCTGGGTCTTCTCGAACCCGGGAGCGCCCGCGCGGCGCGTACCGCGCGCGCGTGAGGTGGCGCGCGCGATCGTCTCGGCGCCGGTCATGGGCGCGTTCTGGCTCGTCGTGCTGCCGTCGGTCTTTTCCGGCACGTTCGATGTCCTGGTGCCGCTGCGAATGGACGAGCTCGGCGCGACCGGGGTCGCGGTCGGCGTCGCGTTCTTCGCCGCCGCCGGGATCGAGGCCGGCCTCAGCCCGATGATCGGCCGCCTCTCCGACCGCCGCGGCCGGGCCGCGCCGATCCGCGCCGGGCTCGCCGCCTCCGCGCTGGCCGCGATCGTGCTTCCCCTCCCGGCGACGGCGTTCCTTGTCGCGCTGGTGCTGGTCGTCGCCGTGCTCGCGATGAGTCTGATCTGGACGCCGGCCATGGCGCTCTTGTCCGACGAGGCCGAGGGGGCAGGGCTCGACCTCGGTTTCGCGGCGGCGCTGGTCAGCTTCGCCTGGGCGGGTGGCCAGGTGCTCGGCGGCTCCGGCTTCAGCGGTGTCGCCGACGCCTCGAGCGACGCGCTTGCCTACGCCGTGGTCGCGGCTCTCTTCGTCCTCACGCTGGCCGCGTTCTCGGCCCCGGCGCTGCGCCGCGCGCTCCGGCGCCCCGCGCCCGAGCCGGCGCCCGCGGCGCGACCACCGTCGGGAAGCTGACGTAGGGTTCCCGCCGATGAAGAGACTCGCGGTGGGAGCCTTGGCGGTGGCGGCGACCGCGGCGGTGGGCGCATCGCCCGCGACGCCGCACGCGGCTAAGCCCTTCCGCGCCTATCCATCCTGCGGCGCCAAGGGCAAGCACGCCGACCGCTTCTGCTTCGAGGGCGATCACCCGGTCGGCGTTCTGCGCGCCTTCGGGCGTAGCGAGGTGCGATACCGGTTCTGCTTTCGCAAGCGCGGCGATCGCCAGCACTGCCGCGACCGCCGCACGCACCATCCCGGCCAGCGCTCGCGGACGAGCTTCGACCTCGACGGGTCCGGCAAGTACAAGCTCTCCTGGTTCGTCGACGGCAAGGCCGTCGACCGCGCGAAGCTGGTGGTGCGCGAGCGCGCCGTGTTCGCGATCGGCGATTCGCTCGGCGAGGGTACGAGGCCGTACCTCCCCGGCGCGCTGCGCGGCTGGAAGGTGAGCCAGACGGTGGACATCTCGCGGTTCGTGCCCGAGGGCGTCTCGATCCTGCGCCGCCGCGGCTCGCTCCCGGGCGCGATCGTGTTCGCGCTTGGCACGAATGACGACCCGCACAACGTGAGCGGCTTTCGCAACTCGATCAGCGAGGCCCTGCGGATCGCCGGCAAGACGAGGTGCGTGGTGATCCCGAATATCCTGCGGCCGCCGGTCGGGGGCGCGAGCTACGCCGGCTACAACAACGTGCTCGCCGACCTCGCGAAGCACAACCGAAACCTGCGGATCGTCGACTGGGTGGGGCTCGTCGCCCGCAACCGAGGTTGGCTCGCCGCAGATGGCGTGCACGTGAACGCGACCGGCTACCAGGCCCGGGCGCGCGCGATCGCGCGGCAGGTCGAGAAGTGCTGACGTGACGCGCTGGGACTGATCGGTCGGGCGCGCGGCTACCGCACCGCGCTCGCATAGAGCAACCGTAGTTCCCCGCATCGTTTTTGCGGCCGGCCGCCGTTGCGTGCGCGCGGGCCGGCTGGGACATTGAGTGCGGTCGGGCTACCCCTCGTCCCCGCGGATGAGACAGGCGAGGACGTCACCGAACTTGGGGGGTGCTCTGCGCCCCGCGTGAGAGTTGGCGCGGTGACGTCCTCGCGGCGCTTCGCGGGGCGCCCGGGCTCTAGCAGTTCGTCCCCGCGAGCGACGGAAGGACCCAGGGGGCCGGCCACGCGCCTGACCAAGGTCCGAGGGTAGGACGGGGCCATGCCTAGATTTCGAACCAGGCCCCGTCGGGGCCGAGGTTCGCGATCTCGGTGGCGCCGAGCGTGGAGCGCGCGCCCCAGCTCTCGTGGATGTGGCCGCAGACGGCCAGTCGCGGCTCCTTCGCCTCAATCGCCTCTCGGATCGCGACGCTGCCGAGATGGTCGCCGGAGCCGGAGGTGTCGGCGTGGCCCTGCGGCGGCGAGTGAACGATCAGCACGCCGCCATCCGGGCAGGGGGCGAGCAGCTCGGCGGCCTCGTCGTCGGAGAGGTCGAAGCTCCAATCCCACGGTGTGATCGGGACCCCCGCGCCGAGGCCGAAGAAGTTGACGCCGTCGAGCTCGGCCGCCTCGCCGTGGAGCACCGTCGCCGCGGGCCACTTCGCCGCGACCTCACGGAGCGCCGAGTCGGTCTCGTTGTTGCCGGGCACGAGCAGCGTCGGCGTCTCGATCGTCGCGAGAGCGCCGAGCGTCTCGGCCAGTCCCTCGTGGATCGAGGCGAAGTCGCCGGCGCCGATCACGACATCGGCATCGGAGCTCTCCCCGACGAGCCGGCCGGCGCGGTCGAGGTCGCGATGGAGGTCCGAGAAGGCGAGAATCCGCATCAGTCGATGGTAAGGGCGCTCGACCTCGACGTGGTGCTCGGGCTCGGCCGCCTGGCCCCAACGGTCATCGCGCCGGCGTGTGTCCGGGCTCGAGCTCCTCTGCGAGGGCGAGCGTCTCCGGCTCGAGCTCCGCCTCGATGAGCTCGAACGACTCCGAGAGCCGGGCGACGAGCGCCGCTTCCACCTGGTCGAGTTCGATGCCCGCCACCTCGTCCTCGATGCTTCCCGTCGTCTCCGGGTCCCAATCGAGCTCCAGTGCTGCGTATACGGGCTCGAGCGCGGCGCGCAGCAGCCGCGAGTCGGTGACGACGACGACCGATCCGAGGTGGGCGCCGCCGCGGATCATCCGCTGCCCGATGCCGGAGAGCTTCTTGCGCCCGCTGGCGTTGACGCTCCAGGCGCCGGGGCAGTACTCGCCCGCAACCTCGCCGACGCGGGCGTCGACGCCCAGCTGCGCGAGCGCGCCGCGGACGATCTCCGCCAGCTGCTCGAAGCGCTGGTGCGTGCCGGCGACCGGCCGCTCGTGGGCGCTCGACCAGGCGATCGCGAGCGTCCCCTCGTGGAAGGCGGCGGCGCGACCTCCCGCAAGCCGCACGACCGGCTCGAACCCGGAGCGGCGGGCGGCGGCCACGGCCGCCTCGAAGCCGGCCGCGGCGCGGTCCTGCTTGGAGAACGCGAGCTCGCGGGCGGGGCGATGGATGCGGATCGTGTCCGGGAGCTCGCCGGTGGCAACGCGGCGCAGGATCGCCTCGGAGACGCCCGTCCCGTAGGCGGGGCGGTCGGGAAAACCGCGCCTGATCAGGCGCAGGCTGGGCTTGGCGGAATTGTGAGCGTTTTCTTGCAAATGTGACCGTGATCACACATAAACGGTGAGGGCACTGGAAACCTCCGCCGCTATACGGATCCCCCGCGGCCGCCGCCGAGGCAGCCTGCTCGGCGCCTTTTGAGCGTAGCGCCGGCCGCGGGGCGCGAAGGCCGCCCGGCCCCCGACACCCCGAACAGATCGAGGCGATCCACGCCGACCGGGCGCCCTGAACGGAGGTGAACTGTCCGTGCAACTGAAGCCCCCGCTGATCGTCGCTGCGTGCGTCGTCACGCTAGGCACAGCGACGGCCGCCCGAGCCGCCGAGCCCGAGATCGCGCAGAAGTTCGAGATCGTCGCCCACCGCGATCTGCTTGCTCAGCGCGACGTCTCCGCGCAGGAACTGCGCGCTGGCGTCGACGAGCTCGCACGCCCGGCCGACCGCGCCGGCCCCAAGCAGCGCGATCCGCAGCCGGACTTCGCCCTTGCGTCCGGCGTTTCGCAGGCGAGCCTCGACGCGATCGCCGCTTGTGAGTCGGGCGGCGATCCAACCGCGGTCGACGCGACCGGTACCTACTTCGGCAAGTACCAGTTCGACACAGGAACCTGGGCCTCGGTGGGCGGCTCCGGCAGCCCGGCGGAGGCGTCGGAAGCCGAGCAGGACTACCGGGCGTCTCTCCTCTACAGCCAGGCGGGCTCGAGCCCCTGGCCGGTCTGCGGCCCGTAGCCGGCGGTCTCGCGGCCGAGGCCGGCGGTCAGGCGGCGCCGCGCTCGTCCTCGGTGTCCCCGAGTAGCGCCCGGCGGAAGACCCGCTCCTCGTCCTCGAAGAGAAAGCCCCACAGGTGGCTGCGCTCGAGCAGCGTCCGCCGCTTCGTCTCGAGGATCGCCTGGCGTGGCAGCGCCGCCACCCGCTGTGCGAGCTCGAGCGCCCGGGAAAGCACCTCGCCGGAGACCACCTCTCGGACGATCCCCATCCTCTGTGCCTCCGTGGCGGAAACCGTCCGCCCGGTCAGGCAGAGCTCCTGAGCCACGGTCGCCGGCAGCACCGCCCGCGCCGCCGCGTAGCTCGGCGGGATTCCGCGTGGCAGCTCCGGATAGCCGAAGGTGGCGTCGGAGGAGGCCACGCGCAGGTCGCAGAGGAGCGCGAGCGCAAAGCCGCCGGCGAGCGCGGGGCCGTTGACGGCGGCCACCACCGGTCGCAGACAGTTGCCGACCGCCTGGAACGCGAGCGTGCTCGTCTCCACGAGCCGCTCGCGATGAGCGCGATCGCCGCCGAACTGGCTCGTGTCCATGCCCGAGCAGAAGGCGCTCCCGGCGCCGGTGAGGACGACGCAGCCGACACCGCGATCCTCCGACAGGGCGCCGAACGCATCGGCGAGCTCGACCCGCAGCTCGATCGAGAGCGCGTTTCGCTTGTCGGGCCGGCGCAGCGTCACCACCGCAACCTCCCCGACCCGGTCGATTGAGAGCATGCCGGCCATCAGGCGGCGATTCTACGTCCGCAATCGCCGATCGCAATCTCAGGTCAAGCGCTCAGGCCGCCTCGCGCCGGCGCGGCGGTCCCCTGCGCGGGCGAAGCCGCCGCACGCGGATCTCGCCGTTGAGAAGGTGCGGCGAGAACTCGCTCAGCATCGCGATCAGGCAGCGCTCGCAGCTGCACTCTGGGATCGCGACGCCGGTCTCCGGACACCTGGGGCTGCGCGGTCCCTCACCAGCCACGAGCCCAGGGTAGAGTCGCGGCCGGATGGCGCCGGAGAACGAAACGCCGCTGCCCGGAGGCGAGACCTCCACGGGTCCCGGCGAGATCGGGCGCCGGCCGGCGGAGGCGATCGAGGCCGCGCACGTGAGCGCCCCGAGCCGCGGTAACCGCAGGCTCGAGGCGCTGCTCGAGGGGATCAACGCCGACGCCGAGGTGCGTACGTGGTGGCACATGGCCCAGGTGCAATCCGAGCGCCTCGGGATGTCCGATCACTCGTGGGTCCACGTCCAGGTCGTCCTCAACATCGCGCTGCGCCTGCTTCGCCTGCTGGTCAGGGGCGGCCTCAGCCCCGCGATGGTCTCCGACCACGGGCTCCGGGACCGCGACGCGGAGGTCGTGGTCGCGGCCGGGGCGCTCCTGCACGACGTCGGCATGTCGATCCACCGCGTCGATCACGAGGCCTACAGCCTCTTCCTCACCGAGCGCAAGCTCCGCGAGCTGCTCGCCGACGTCTACCGCGACCAGGCTGAGCGCACGGCGGTGATCTCAGAGGCGCTCCACGCGATCATCGGCCACCGCCGTCGAGGCGAGCCGTATACGGTCGAGGCCGGCGTCGTGCGTGTCGCGGATGCCCTCGACATGGCGCACGGGCGCTCACGCATCCCCGTCGAGGCGGGACAGGTGGGGATCCACTCAATCTCCGCCGCCGCTATCGATCGGATCGAGATCTCGGCGGGCGAGGAGCGAGCGGTCCGGATCGAGATCGCGATGAACAACTCGGCCGGCATCTTCCAGGTCGACGACCTTCTCGCGACGAAGCTTCGCGGGACGCCGCTCGACGGCCAGGTCGAGGTGGTCGCCTCGGTCGCAGGCGAGTCCGAGAAGCGGCTCCTGACCGAGTTCCGGATCGGCTGAGGATCAGACGCCGGCGCCCTCCGCGCCACGCCCCTCGCCCGCCGCGAACCGGGCCGCACCGGCCGCGCCGGTGATCGCCGACGCGCGGCCGAGGCGCGCCTCGAGCTCGAGGCCGTCGGGGAGCGGGCGCCCCAGTCCCTCGAGCGCAGCGCGCCGGTCCGAGAGCATCGTCCGCTGCGGGAAGCCCGCCAACCCCTCCGCGATCTCGAGCGCGCGCTCGACGTGGGCGCCCTCGGCGACGACCTCGTTGACCAGGCCCCAGGCGAGCGCGTCGGTCGCCCCGACGATGCGCCCGGTGAGAATCATCTCGAGCGCCCGGCCGGTGCCGACGATCCGCGGCAGCCGCTGCGTGCCGCCGTCGATCAGCGGCACGCCGAAGCGCCGCTCGGTGAAGCCGAGGCGGGCGTGGGAGGTCGCGATCCGAAGATCGCACCAGAGCGCGAGCTCGAGCCCGCCCGCGAGGCACCAGCCCGAGATCGCGGCGATCGTCGGCTTCGAGGCCTGAAGCCGGGTGAACCCGAGCGGCCCGTCCGGTCGCTCGTCGAGCCATCTGCCGATCTCCTCCTCCGGGTCGTCGCCGCTGAAGCTCGCGGCCCGCTCGGCGAACGCCTTCAGGTCCGCCCCGGCGCAGAAGGCCTCCGGACCCTCGCCGGCGAGGACGAGCGCCCGCGCCCCCTCGTCGGACTCGAACTCGCGGTAGGCGGCAAGGAGCTCCGCCGCCGTCTGCTCGTCGACCGCGTTTCTGCGCTCGCGGCGCGTGATCTCGAGCAGCGCCGCTGCGCCGCGGCGCTCGTAGGAGACGTTCGGCATCCCGCGCCCGGGTTGGGCTAGGGGCGCCGGAGGCGCTCGAGCTCCTCCTCGGCGCGCTCCCTGCGGCTCTCGAGCCGCATCTGGATCAGCGAGGCGGTGATCACGAAGACGACGAAGAAGGCCATGACGGCGAACGCGAAGTAGGTGACGACCTTGTCGTCGGTGCGCCCGTAGAGGCCGACGCCGTCGGCGGCGAGGGCGCCCGGCGCGAGCACGAGCAGCGCGATCAAGGCGGCGCCGACGAGGCTGACGAGGCGTCTCACGCGTCGAACTCTATCGCCGCGGGCGGGGCTCTGGCCTTAACGAGGCCGCGTAAGCTGCGCCGCCGTGTCGATCCTCGAGGCCATCCTCCTGGGGATCGTGCAGGGGCTCACGGAGTTCCTGCCGATCTCCTCCTCCGGGCACCTGATCCTCGTCCCGTGGCTTCAGGACTACACGTTCCTCGAGCATCACGACCAGTTCAACAAGACCTTCGACGTCGCGCTCCACCTCGGGACGCTGCTCGGCGTCGTCGTCTACTTCCGCGCCGAGCTCTGGGCGATGGTCCTCGGGTTCCTCCGCACGGTCGCGGCGCGCTCGATCGACGACCCCGACGGCCGCCTCGCCTGGGTGGTGATCGTCGGCACCATCCCGGCGGTGATCGTCGGCGGCCTCGGAGCCGACTGGATCGACGAGCACCTTGGCGAGCCGTGGATGATCGGCATCCAGCTGATCGTCTTCGGGCTGCTGCTCTGGCTCGCCGACCGGCTCCCGCAGCGCCACGAGACAGAGGCGGTGACCGTGCGCGACGGAGCGATCATCGGCGTCGCCCAGGCGCTGGCCCTGGCCCCCGGGACCTCTCGCTCCGGGATCACGATCACGGCGGGGCGCTTCCTCGGCTTCAGCCGCGACGCCGCGGCGCGGATCTCGTTCCTGATGCTGGTGCCGGCGACGCTCGGCGCCGTCATCTACAAGGGCTATGACGCCGTCAGCGAGGGGCTGCCGGACGGCGTCGCCGGGCCGATGGCCGCGGGAATCGCCGCATCAGCGATCTCCGGCTATCTGGCGATCTGGGGGCTCCTGCGCTTCGTCCGCACGCACAGCTACGACGTCTTCGTCGTCTACCGCGTGATCGTCGGCGTCATCGTGCTCGCCGTGATCGCCGCCGGCGTCCGGGAGGCGACCTTCTGAGCATGGGCGGAATAAAAAGCGCGCGGCGCCCCGGGGCAGGGAGTGAGGGCCGCGCGCTGCACGAGAGAGGATCTCGTGAGCCTCAGTTTCCGCACTCGATGCCGCCGAGAAGTGAAAAAACCGAGAAATAGCGTGTGAAAGTCCTGTGAACGACGGCTGCGCGGGGCGCGGACGCCACTACGATGGATCAAGCTTGAAGCCTGGGACAGTCCGTCTAGCCGTGATCGACACGGACACCGCCTTCCTCCGCGTCGTCACGCGACGCTTCGAGGCCGCCGGGTGGGAGTATCGCGTCCACTCGAGCAGCGTTCCCGAGGCTCAGCTCGTCGGCGCGAAGCTGAACGCGCTCTTGGTCGACCTCTCGGTGCTCGGGCCGCTCGGTTGGGAGTTCCTGGAGCGGATCTGCGGGATGCTGCCCGACCTCGGCGTGATCGTCTGCACCCACGGCTCGACGGTGGCCCAGCGGGTGCGCGGGCTCCGGCTCGGGGCTGACGACTGGATCGTCAAGCCCTCTCATCCCGAGGAGGTGATGGCCCGGATCGAGGCCGTCGTCCGCCGGCGGCGGCGCAGCCGGCCGAAGGCCGACGAGGGGCCGGTCGTCGCCGGCGAGCTCGAGATCCGCGCCGACCAGTTCCAGGCCTTCGTCTCCGGGCAGAGCCTCGAGCTGACGAGGCGCGAGTTCGAGCTCCTGCAAGTGCTCGCGGAGGCGAGTGGCCGCGTGATCGAGCGTGAGGAGATCTACCAGCGGGTGTGGGGCTACGCGATGGCGCACGGCGATCGCTCCGTGGACGTCTTCGTGCGGAAGCTGCGCGCGAAGCTCCAGCGCCTCTCGCCGGAGTGGGAGTACATCCACACCCATTTCGGAGTCGGCTACCGGTTCGAGCCGTTGGCACCCGAGGGAGCCGATGGTGACCTCCCGGGCCCGACCGAACCCGAGCGGGTCGAGCCGGAGGAGCCCGCGAGGACGACGGCCGCGTAAGCCCGGCCCCGGCTAGCGTGCCGGGGGCGTTGATGCCGGTGAGAAAGCGTTGGCTCGTGCTCCTCGTGGGCGCCATGCTGCTCGGCGCCGTTGGCTGCGGCGATGACTCCGGCGGCGAGCCCGAGCGGCTCTCCGGGCCGATCGCGATCGACGCGTCCGAGGCGCTCGCGCCGTTCGCCGGGGCCGCCGCTGCGCGGTTCGAGCGCCGCCATGCCTCGGTGCGCGCCGCCGTGCGCCGCGGCACGACCCACGGCGCCTTCGCGCGCCTCTGCGCGGGCGAGGTGGGGATCGCTGCCGTCTCGAGGCCGATCGGACAGCGGGAGGTCGAGGCGTGCCGGCGCCGCGGCGTCGTCTTCTTCGACCTGCCCGTCGCCGCGGACGCGATCGCGATCCTCGCGCATCCGGACCTGCCGATCAGGTGCCTGACCACGGACCAGCTTGCGCAGCTCTGGGCACGCGACGGTCCTCGCCGCTACCGGGACCTCGGTGACGATCCCGCCACCGGCGCCCGCCTCCCCGATGAGCCGGTGCGACTCTACGGACCGGGTCGCGGGTCGGCCGCGTACGACCAGTTCACGCAGGCGTTCGACGATGACCTCGACGTCATTCGGAGCGACTACACGGTCGTCGACGATGGCCGCGCGCTTGTCCATGCGATCGCCGCAGACCCCGCCGGCCTCGGATACCTGCGGTTCTCCGCCTACCGCGCCATCGATCCGTCGCTGCGGCTGCTCCGGATCGACGACGGCGACGGCTGCGTTGCACCGACCCTCGAGTCGATCCCGGGCGGCGAGTACACCCTCACGCACTCGCTCTACGTCTACGTGTCGCGGGATGCGCTGCGCCGGTCGCAGATTGCGGCGTTCCTACGGTTCGTACTCGACGAGCATGCCCCGCTAGCCGAGGCCTCCGGGACCGCCCCGCTCTCGGACGAGACTGCGAGCCAAGCGGAGCAGATCCTCACTCGGGCGCTCGACTGAGCCCGCGCTCACCTGCGGTCACAGCCTTTTCACATCGGCGCCCATTCTCAGTAGCAAGCTGCGAACCAAGGAGTGCGACGTTGCTCTTCGCACCCGAGGGAAGGCCGACGTGTGCCTGCCGCCCTCACTCATTACGAACTCAGAAGGAGACCTAAAGCAAGTGATCTCTAAGCAGTGGCTGTCCGCCGCCTGCGCCGGCGCGGTTCTAGCGCTCGGCGTCGCGGCATGCGGAGACGACGACTCAAGCGAGGCATCGAGTGGCGACGACGGCGCCTCGGGCCTCTCCGGATCGATCACGATCGACGGATCGAGCACGGTGCAGCCGTTCGCCGAGGCGGCCGCCGAGCTCTTCAACGATGCCAACCCCGATGTGAACATCACCGTCGGCGCCGCCGGCACGAGCGGCGGCTTCGAGAAGTTCTGCGCCGGCGAGACGGACATCTCCGACGCCTCGCGGCCAATCGAGCCGGAGGAGGTCGACGCCTGCAAGAAGGGTGGGGTCTCCTACTTCGACTTCCAGGTCGCCAACGACGGCATCTCCATCGTCACTAACCCCTCGCTCGACATCAGCTGCCTGACGACGGATCAGCTCAGGCAGCTGTGGGCGGACGACAAGGTGACGAGCTACAGCCAGCTCGGAACCGACGCCGACACCGGGGACGCGCTCCCGGACGCCTCGGTCAGCCTGTACGGCCCGGGGACCGACTCCGGCACGTTCGACTACTTCACCGACGTGATCAACGGCGAGGAGGGCGTCAGCCGCAAGGACTACACGCCATCGGAGGACGACAACGTGCTCGTCCAGGGCGTCGAGGGCGACCAGGACGCGCTCGGCTACTTCGGCTTTAGCTACTACGAGCAGAACCAGGATGCGCTCAACCTGGTCTCGGTCGATGACGGCAAGGGCTGCGTCGCGCCGAGCGCCGACACGATCCAGGACGGCTCCTACGCGCCGCTCTCCCGGCCGATCTTCATGTACCCGTCCGAGGACGCGGTCCAGAAGCCCGAGGTGAAGGCCTTCGTCCAGTTCGTCGCCGACAACTACGACCAGATCGCGGAGTCCGCGCTCGTGGTGCCCATGGACGACCAGCAGGGCTCCGAGGCGCAGGCTGCCGTCGGGAAGGCGGTCGGCTGAAGACCCCTCGAGGGGCCGCCGGCCGACACTCAGAGCACACGGTGGAAGCCGGCACTCAGGTGGCAGCGGCGCCGGGGACGCATGTCCTCGGCGCCCGCCGCCGTCGCTGGGGCGAGGGCGCGATCAAGGCGGCCCTGCTCCTGGCCGCGGCGATCTCGGTGCTGACGACGGTCCTGATCGTCGTCGCGCTGGTCAAGGAGTCGGTGCCGTTCTTCCGCGAGGTCGGCGGCGCGTTCTTCACCGGCGACGAGTGGTCGCCGCTCTTCAACGACCCCGAGTTCGGCGTCCGGCCCCTCGTGATCGGAACACTGCTGGTCACCGGGATCGCGGTGCTCGTCGCCGTGCCGGTCGGGCTCGGCTCGGCGATCTACCTGTCCGAGTACGCGAGCCCGCGTACGCGCCGGATCGTGAAGCCGATCCTCGAGGTCCTCGTCGGGGTCCCGACGATCGTTTTCGGGTTCTTCGCGCTCACCTTCATCACGCCGACGATCCTCCAGGACCTGCTCCACCTAGACGTCCAGGTCTTCAACGCGCTGTCGGCCGGGCTGATCATGGGATTCATGATCGTGCCGACGATCGCCTCGATCTCCGAGGACGCGATGTCGGCGGTGCCACAGGGCCTTCGGGAGGGCGCCTACGGGATGGGGGCTACGAGGCGCCAGGTCTCGACCCGCGTCGTCTTCCCGGCCGCGATTTCGGGGATCGTCGCCTCGATCGTGCTCGGGATCTCGCGCGGGATCGGCGAGACGATGATCGTGCTGATCGCCGCCGGCCTTGCGCCGAGCAACGGCCTCAACCCGGTCGACCCGCACGCGACCATCACCGGGTTCATGGCGGCGACGGCGAAGGGCGACAACCCGGCGGGGACGATCGGCTACCAGTCGATCTTCGCGCTCGGTCTGACCCTCTTCGTGCTCACGCTGGTGATGAACATGATCGCGATCCGCTTCGTCCGCAAGTACAGGCAGGTGTACGAGTGAGCTCCGCCGCCGAGGCGGCCGCTGCCGGCGCAGTTCGCACCAGCTTCGAGTCCGGCCGTTCGACGCGTATCTGGGAGCTCGCCTTCAAAGGCTGCCTCGCCTCGTGCATCCTCGTCTCGCTGCTCGTGCTGGTCGTCCTGCTCGAGCAGATCGTGAATGACGGCATCGGCTCGCTCAGCCTCGGCTTCCTCACCGACACCCCCTCGCGGATCGACCCGGCCAGCTCCGGGATCGGTCCCGCGCTCACGGGGACGCTCTGGCTGATGCTCGTCTGCACCGTCTTCATCATCCCGGTGGGCGTCGCGACCGCGGTGTACCTCGAGGAGTACGCGGACTCCGATCGCTGGTTCAACCGCGTGATCGAGGTGAACATTCAGAACCTCGCGGCGGTGCCGTCGATCGTCTACGGCGTCCTCGGCCTCGCCTTCCTCGTCCGCGGGCCGCTGTCGATGGGCCACGTGCTGCTCGCCGGCGGCCTCACCCTGGGCCTCCTCGTGCTCCCGGTGCTGATCGTCGCCGGGCGCGAGGCGATCCGTGCGGTGCCCCCCTCGATACGAGAGGGCTCGATGGCGCTCGGGGCGACCAGGTGGCAGACGGTCTGGAAGCAGGTGCTGCCGGCCTCGCTGCCGGGGATCGCGACGGGCGCGATCCTCTCGCTCTCGCGGGCGATCGGCGAGACCGCGCCCTTGATCGTGATCGGCGCCGCCGCCTTCGCGACCTCCTCGCCCACCGGCATCTTCGACGACGTCACCGCGCTGCCGATCCAGATCTTCTCCTGGATCTCGGATCCGCAGCCCGAGTTCAAGTCGCTCGCGGCCGCCGGCATCATCGTCCTGATGGTGATCCTGCTGGCGATGAACGCGGTCGCGATCTGGCTCCGCAACAGATACGAGAGGAAGTGGTAGGTGATTAGGTTGAATGGCAGAGCGGTGACGGACCCAGAGAGAGCACAAGAGCACGAGCGCGCGGTCCCGGGGATCGACCTCGGCGAGACCGTCGCGGAGACGCACCCCGCCGGCGCCCGGACGGTGACGAGCCGGGAGGCCGTGTTCAAGCTCGAGGACGTCACCGTCTCCTACGGCGGCAAGCCGGCGGTGGCCGAGGTCTCGATGGACATCTACCGCAACGCGATCACGGCGATCATCGGCCCGTCCGGGTGCGGGAAGTCGACCCTGATCCGCTGCCTCAACCGGATGAACGACCTGATCCCGTCCGCGACCGTCGACGGCCGGGTGCTCTACCACGAACAGGACATCTACGACGAGCAGGTCGATCCCGTCGAGGTCCGCAAGCGGATCGGAATGGTCTTTCAGAAGCCGAACCCGTTCCCGAAGTCGATCTACGACAACATCGCGTTCGGCCCGCGGATCCTCGGCATGGACGGGAACATGGACGAGATCGTCGAGAACGCGCTCCATGGGGCCGCGCTCTGGGATGAGGTCAAGGATCGGCTCGACGCGAACGCCTTCGGGATGTCCGGCGGCCAGCAGCAGCGGCTCTGCATCGCGCGCGCCCTCGCCGTGAATCCGGATGTGATCCTCATGGACGAGCCGTGCTCGGCGCTCGACCCGATCTCCACCGGGAAGATCGAGGACCTGATGCTCGAGTTGAAGGAGGGCTACTCGATCGTCATCGTCACCCACAACATGCAGCAGGCCGCCCGCGTTTCCGACCTGACCGCGTTTCTGATCGTGAAGCTCGACGCCGAAGAGCGGCATCGGCAGGGACGGCTCGTCGAGTACGACGCGACGGAGACGATCTTCACCAACCCGTCGGATCAGCGGACCGAGGACTACGTGACCGGGAAGGTCGGCTGAGATGCCGGACAGCGTTCGAGTGCACTACCAGGAGGAGCTCCAGAACCTCGAGGCGCGCGCGCTCGAGGGCCTCGACATGGTCGGCGCGCAGCTCGACAAGGCGATCGAGGCGGTCGAGCACCAGGACACGGAGCTCGCCAGTCTCGTGACGGCCAACGACGACGTCATCGACGGCCGGTACCTGGAGATCCACCAGTCGATCCTCACCCTCCTCGCGACCCAGGCGCCCGTGGCCACCGACCTGCGGCTGATCTCCGCGCTGCTCCACCTGATGAAGGCGATCGAGCGCATGGGCGACCAGTGCGTGAACATCGCCAAGGTGATCCCGATCGCGGGTCACGAGCCGCCGGCCGACGAGCGCATCCTCAAGGACCTCCTGACGATGGCCAGGCAGGTGAAGACGCAGATCGCCCAGGCGAAGCGCGCTTTCGCCGAGCGCGACGTCGAGATGGCGCGTGACCTCGTGCGCCAGGACGACCTGGTGGACAACCTCAACCGCGAGATCTTCCGCATCGCGCTCGAGATCGGCGACGACCACGACCGACGTGAGTGGGCGATGACCATGATCCTCGTCGCGCGGGCGATCGAGCGGACCGGTGACAACACCGTCGACATCGGCGAGCAGGTGGCCTTCATCGTCACCGGGCTCTTCCGGGAGTTCCAGGACGCCTCGCACCCGGGCGAGCCGATCCCAACCTGACTCGCGCAGGCCGCCTGGCATGGCGGCTTTCATCGCGCTTTCATTCAAGGCGGCGACGCTGATCCGGAGCCGGCGCAATGAGAGTGCTGATCGTCGAGGACGAGGTGAAGATGGCGTCGCTCGTGCGCCGTGGACTGCGCAACGAGGGGATTGCCGCCGACGTCGCGATCCGCGGCGAGGACGCACTCTGGATGGCCGAGGCAACCGACTACGACGCGATCGTCCTCGACGTGATGCTTCCCGGCATCGACGGCCTCGAGGTCTGCCGGCGGCTTCGCGCGGAGGGCGTCTGGTCGCCGATCCTGATGCTGACCGCGCGCGACTCGGTCCGCGACCGGGTCGCCGGGCTGGACGGCGGGGCCGACGACTACCTCGTGAAGCCGTTCTCCTACGCGGAGCTCCTGGCGCGTCTCCGGGCGCTTGTCAGGCGCGGCCCGGTCGAGCGCCCGGCGGAGCTCTGCGTCGGGAGCCTCAGGCTCGACCCGGCGAGGCGACGAGTATGGCGCGGGGACGAGGAGGTCGAGCTCTCACCGAAGGAGTTCTCGATCCTCCAGATCTTCATGACCCGCCCGGGCGAGGTGCTCTCGCGGTTCGCGCTCCTGGAGCACGCCTGGGACTACGACTACGAGAACCGGTCCAACGTGGTCGACTCCTACGTTCGGTTCCTGCGCCGGAAGATCGACCGGCCGTTCGGTGTGCGCTCGATCGAGACGGTGCGCGGCGCCGGATACCGCCTGCGCGAGGACGGCGGCGCGTGAGCCGGCTGCCGGTCCGGCTGCGGGTCACGCTCGCCTTCACGGCGGCGATGGCGGTGCTGCTGGCCGGCCTCGGCGTCTTCGTCAACCTGCGGTTCGCCTCCCAGCTCGACGAGACGATTGACCAGGGCCTGCGCTCGCGAGCCGGGGAGATCGAGGCGCTCGCGGACCGGGGCGGCTCGGGCCTTCGCGACGTCGCCGGATCCGCGCTCTCGGAGTCCGACGACAGCTTCGCCGAGCTGCTCGCGCCCGACGGCCGGGTGATCGACGCAACGCCGCAGCTCGCAGACCGGAGGGTGCTTCCCATCGAGGCGCTCGCGAGCGCGTCGGACGGCGCCGTGTTCGTCGACCTCGAGTTCGAGCCGGCGGTCGACAACGGGCCGGCGCGGCTGCTCGCGTCGCCGATCTCGATCGGCGGACGGGAAACGATCCTGGTGGTCGGCGCGGCGCTCGACGACCGCGCCGACGCGCTCGACAACCTGCGCGCGGTTCTGCTCGTCGGCGGCCCGGTCGCGCTCCTCGTCGCGGCGCTCGTCGGCTACCTGGCAGCCGGTCTCGCGCTGCGCCCGGTCGAAGCGATGCGCCGCCGCGCCGCGGCGATCTCCGCCGACGTGCCGGACGAGCGGCTGCCGGTTTCCCCGGCCGACGACGAGCTTCGGCGCCTCGGCGAGACGCTGAACGCGATGCTCGACCGGCTGGAGGCCGCGATCGAGCGCGAGCGGGCGTTCGTCGATGACGCGAGCCACGAACTGCGCACGCCGCTCGCGCTGCACAAGACCGAGCTCGAGCTCGCCCTGCGCTACTCGCACGAACCGGAGGAGCTGCGGGCGGCGATCTCCTCGGCGGTCGCGGAGGTCGACCGGCTGATTCGGCTCGCCGAGGACCTGCTCCTCGTTGCCCGCTCCGACAAGGGCCGCCTCGCGTTGAGGCCGGAGCGGCTCGACCTGCGGGCGACGCTTGAGGCCGTGCGGGAGCGCTTCGCCGCTCGTGCGGCCGAGTCCGGCCGCACGCTCGAGATCGGGGAGGTGGACACGCCGGATCTCGAGGCCGATCGCCTGCGTATCGAGCAGGCGCTGGCCAATCTCGTCGAGAACGCCCTGCGCCACGGCGATGGGCCGGTGGCCCTCTGGGCGGAGCGCCGAAACGGCGCCGTGCGCCTCCACGTCACCGATGAGGGCGCCGGCTTCCCGCCGGGGTTCGCCGAGCGTGCCTTCGATCGCTTCAGCCGCGGCGACGGCGCTCGCGGAGGGGGCGGCGCGGGGCTGGGGCTCGCGATCGCCGCGGCGATTGCGGAGGCGCACCGCGGCTCGGCCGGCGCCGCCGCGCGCGAGCCAGCCGGGCTCGACGCCTGGATCGAGCTACCTTTCACGCCCGTTTCATCACCCGCGGGTACAACCGCCATGAACCCTCGCGACCCGCAAGGAGGATGACGATGACGAAGAGGCACAGGTACTTGATCCTCGGCGCGGTCGCGCTCGCGATCTCGGCCGGCTGCACGGCGGTAGCGCTTGCGACCGGCGGCGACGACGAGGATGCGACGGTGACCGGGGCGGCCGCCGACCGCGCGACCGCCGTGGCGCTGCGGGTGACGGGCGGCGGTACCGCGAACGCGGTCGAGCGCGACTCCGAGGACGGCGCGACCTGGGAGGTCGAGGTGACGAGGCCGGACGGACAGACGGTCGATGTGCGGCTCGACGAGAGCTTTGGACTGGTGACGGTCGAGGGCGACTCCGAGGATGCGGACGGGGGCGTCGGCGACGACTGAACCGCCGATAAACATGCGGTCAGACGGCGGCTCCCGGCCGCCCCCTCTGCCATGATCGAAGCGGTGCTCTGCGCGGCGGTCGACATCGGATCGAACACGACGCGAGTCCTGGTCGCCGAGCCCAGCGACGGCCAGCTCCGCAAGGTGATGGAGCAGCGTGCCTACACCCGGTTCGAGAAGTCCTCGAAGCGCAAGGACCGTATCGTCGACGAGAAGGTGGAGGAGCTCTGCGAGGTTGTCGCGACGCAGGTGCGGCTCGCCGAGGAGCTCGGCGCGGAGGCGATCCGGATAGTCGCCACCGCCGCGATCCGCGAGGCGAAGAACGCACGCGAGGTCGCCTCCCGGATCTCGGCGGCTGCGGGCGCCCCAGTCGAGGTCCTGAGCGAGCAGGAGGAGGGCCGGCTGGCGTTTCTCGGCGCCACGAAGACGCTCGGCCACCCCGTCGAGGGAGAGATCGGCGTCGTCGACGTCGGCGGCGGCTCTTGTGAGATCGTCCTCGGTACGGTGGCCGAGGGGGTGAGCAGCGTGCGCTCGTTCAAGATCGGCTCCGGCGCCGTCGCCGAGGAGTTCCTGACCAACGACCCGCCGTCCGCCTCGGAGATCCGCGCCCTGCGCGACTACATCGACGACTTCTTCGGCGGAACCGAGGTCGGGCAGCCCGATCAGGCGGTCGCCGTCGGCGGCAGCGCGACCTCGCTCCGGACGCTGGTGGGCGCGGTGCTCGAGTACGAGACGCTGGAGCGCGCGGTCCGGGTCCTGACGGGCACACCGATCGCCGAGGTCGCGAAGCAGTTCGAGCTCGACCCCCGGCGAGTGCGGATCCTCCCCGCCGGGGTGCTCATCCTCGAACAGCTCTCGGAGCTCCTCGGCCGGCCGCTGCAGATCGGCAAGGGCGGCCTGCGCGAGGGCATCATCCTCGACCTGCTCACGGCCAGCAACGGCGCCCCACAGGCGCTGGCGGCTTGACGGACCCCTTTGCGGGGTACAGTCCGGCGGGTGGCGGGGACACGCGGCGGAGACTTGCGCCGGGCGGCGGTGCTGGCGATCGCGCTCGCGATCTGCCTCGGGGGTGCCGCCGAGGCGCGCGCCGAGTTCACGCCCGGCGCGGCCGGCCTCGGTGATCCGTTCTTTCCGAAGGCAGGCAACGGCGGCTACGACGTCGACCATTACGACCTGGCGCTCCGGTACCGGCCGCGCGACAACCACCTCCGGGGCAAAGCGACGATCACGGCCAGCACGACTCAGGACCTGAGCGCGTTCGACCTCGACTACCGCGGTCCGGAGCTCACGGCGGTGAAGGTGAACGGCGCCCGGGCCGGCGCGGAGCGCAACGGCCAGGAGCTCGTGATCACACCGAGCGCTGGGATCCCGGCCGGCTCGCACTTCACGGTCCGCGTCACCTATAAGGGCCGGCCGCGCTATGTCAAGGACCCGGACGGCTCGAAGGACGGTTGGATCCCGACCGACGACGGCGCCTTCGTCGTCGGCGAGCCGCAGGGCGCACCGACCTGGTACCCGTGCAACGACTACCCGACCGACAAGGCGACCTTCGACGTCAGCGTCAAGGTCCCGCGCGGCGTCGAGGCTGTGTCGAACGGCAGGCTCATCTCGCGCAAGCGGCGCGGGTCGCACGTGACCTGGAGCTGGGCGGCCGAGCAGCCGATGGCGACGTACCTCGCGACCGCGAGCATCGGCAACTTCAAGCTTGATCGGCGGCGGGTGGCCGGGATCGCGTCGGTGATCGCGGTCGACAGGCGCGAGCGCCGCGACTCGAAGAGCGCGCTGGACAGGCTGCCGCGGATCGTGCGCCTGTTCAGGTCGCTCTACGGCCCGTACCCGTTCAACGCCGTGGGCGCACTCGTCGATCATGCGCCGAGCGTGGGCTACGCGCTCGAGACGCAGACCCGGCCGAGCTTCCACGCGGCCACCGACGACGTGACCCTGGCCCACGAGATCTCGCACCAGTGGTTCGGCGACAGCGTCAGCCTCACGAGCTGGCCGCAGATGTGGCTCAACGAGGGATTTGCGACCTGGTCTGAGTGGCGCTGGACGGAGGCCACGGGCGGCGCCACGACGGCGGAGCAGTTCCGCGACTTCGCCGACGAGCCCGCGAGCCGCGACCGGATCTGGAACCCACCGCCCGCGGTGATCCCGTCGCCGGGAAAGCTCTTCTCAGAGTCGGTCTACGTGCGCGGCGCGATGGCCCTCGAGGCGCTTCGGCAGCGGATCGGCGACGCGGCCTTCTACGCGACGCTGCGCGCCTGGGCCGGCGGGCATGCGTACGGCAACGCGACAATCGACGAGTTCATTGCGCTGGCCGAGGCGCAGTCGGGCCAGGACCTCGACGGGCTCTTTCAGACGTGGCTGATCGAGGCCGGCAAGCCCGTCTGATGCACGCGCGACCGGCTTTCAGCTCCCTTCAACCTGGGGGCGGTACGTCCCGAACGCCGACAGGTTCCCCTCCGGATCGCGGACGGTGAAGTCGCGCGAGCCGTAGTCGGTGTCGGTGAGCTCGAGCGCGATCTCGCCGCCGGCTTCGCGTACGCGATCGTAAAGCTCGTCGACCGCCTCGATGCCGCAATAGATCAGCTGACCGCCCGCGGGGAGGCTTCGGAACGGCTCGCGGCCTACGCCGGCCGTGCTCAGCATCACGGTCGCGCCGCGGAAGACGACCTCGGCGTGGGCGACGTTCCCGTCGTCGTCGCGGTGGTCCTCGCTCCGCTCGCATCCCAGGACCTCCTCGAGCCACTTCATCGCGGCGTCCGCGTCCCGGTAGCGCAGCCCGGCGTAGATCGTCGCGGTTGAGGCCTCGTTGCTCATCGCGCTCCTCTCCTCGGTTGCAGCGTCGAGCTTATGTCCAGGTGCGGAGGCTGACCGACCGCGCACCGCGGGAGAGTTCGCGCGGACGGCGCTGACCGCCGGGTACGACCGCGTCGGCTGCGGGAGCGAGCAAGTCGCAGCCCAGCCCGCTCCGCGAGGTCGCCTGAGCTACGGCCGGCGGTAGCCTGTGGGCAGCCGCCGTGGAACCCTTCGAGACCCAGACGCCGACGGTCACCGACGTCGAGGAGACGCCGGCGGCCGCCGCGGCCGTCCGCCCGTCCGAGCTCGAGGACTCGGAGCTCTACTTCAACCGCGAGCTCTCCTGGCTGGAGTTCAACGACCGGGTGCTCCAGCTCGCCGAGGATCCCTCAGTACCGCTGCTCGAGCGCGCCAAGTTCGCCGCGATCTGGGAGTCGAACCTGGACGAGTTCTTCATGGTCCGCGTCGCCAACCTCCAGGACCAGGTCGAGGCGGGGACCCCCGCCCGTGGCGCCGACGGGATGACTCCGACCGAGCAACTCAGGGCGATCCGCGAGGTGGTGGTCGGGCAGCGCGACCGCGCGGCGCGATGCTTCGAGCACGAGCTGCGCCCGACGCTCGCCGAGCACGGGATCCGCCTGATCTCCGTCGAGCAGGCGTCCGCCGAGGAGCGCGCGGAGCTCGACCAGCTCTTCGAGCGCCAGGTGTTCCCGGTGCTGACGCCGCTCGTGATCGGCCGGGGCCGGCCGTTCCCCTACATCTCGAACCTGTCGCTGTCGCTCGCCGTCGTCCTCTACGACCCGGAGAAGGAGAACGAGATCCTCGCGCGGGTCAAGGTCCCGAAGGAGCTCCTCGGGCGCTTCCTCGACGTCGGAGAGGAGAGCGGGACGACGCTGGTCTCGCTCGACGCGCTGATCGCCTCCCACCTCGGCTCGCTGTTTCCCGGCATGGACGTGGTCGAGCACTCGTTCTTCCGCGTCACCCGCGACACGGACTACGACGTCTCCGACGAGGCCGACGACGTCCTGCGGGCGGTCGAGGAGGAGCTGCGGCGGCGTCGCTTCGGCGAGCTCGTGCGGCTCGAGGTCGATTCGACCATGAGCCCGCGGCTTCGGGACCAGCTCGTCACCGCGCTCGGCGTCTCCGGCGACGAGGTCTACGACGTCGAGGGCGTGCTGGACCTCGGAGACCTCTGGGACGTCGCCGGGCTGGCCGGCCACGAGGAGCTCCGCGACCCGGCCTTCACGCCGGTCACCCCACCGCGCCTGATCTTCGGCGAGGACGGCAAGGAGGGCAATGTGTTCGGCGTCATCCGCGAGGCCGACCTCCTCCTCCACCACCCGTACGACTCGTTCACGAACTCGGTCGAGCGGTTCGTGAAGCAGGCGGTCGTCGATCCGGACGTGCTGGCGATCAAGCAGACCGTGTACCGGACGAGCGCCGATTCGCCGCTCGTCCCGGGCCTGATCGAGGCCGCCGAGCGGGGCAAGCAGGCGGTGTGCCTCGTTGAGCTCAAGGCGAGGTTCGACGAGCGCGCCAACATCCATTGGGCGAAGAAGCTCGAGGAGGCCGGCGTCCACGTCGTGTATGGCATCCCGGCGCTGAAGACGCACGTGAAGTGCGTCCTCGTCGTCCGGCGGGAGGGCGGCGGCGTCCGCCACTACGTCCACGTCGGCACCGGCAACTACAACCCGAAGACGGCCCGCATCTACACCGACCTCGGGCTCTTCACCTGCGATCAGGAGATCGGCGCCGACATCGCAGAGATGTTCAACTCGCTGACCGGCTACGCGCGGCCGCGGAGCTACCGCAAGGTGCTGGTCGCGCCGTTCAACCTCCAGAAGGGGATCCTCGAGGAGATCGACCGCACGATCGCGTCGCACTCCGCGGAGACGCCCGGCAGGATCCGCGTGAAGATGAACTCGCTGCTCGACGCGCCGTCGATCCGGGCCCTTTACCGCGCCTCGCAGGCCGGCGTCAAGATCGAGATCAACGTGCGCGGGATCTGCGCGCTGCGGCCCGGCGTGCCGGGGGTCTCGGAGAATATCCGGGTCGTCTCGATCGTCGGCCGTTTCCTCGAGCACTCGCGGATCTACTCGTTCGAGCGCCACGGCGAGCCCGAGAGCGTCTACATCGGCTCCGCCGACCTCATGCCCCGCAACCTCTACAACCGTGTCGAGCTGGTGACGCCGATCTCCGACCCGAAGGTTCGCGCCGATCTCGTGGACGTCCTCGACCGCTCCCTCGCCGACAACACGAACGCCTGGGATCTCGGCTCCGACGGCGAGTGGACCCGCCGGCGTCCGGACGGCGAGCCGCGCAACGTCCAGCGGGAGCTGATCGAGCGCCACGTCGAGCGCGCGGCCTCCGGCGCCGCGGTCGAAAAGCCGCTCGTCTAGCGACCACGAGTTCGATGGCGGAGCGCCACACCGCCCGCGGCTACTGGCTCACGGAGGCGCCGCCGATTACCCCGGCGCCGCCGCTGGAGGACGAGCTGCGAGCCGACGTCGTCGTCGTCGGCGGCGGCTACACCGGCCTGTGGGCCGCCTGGCATGCGAAGCGCCTCGAGCCCGAGGCGCGGGTGGTCGTCTGCGAAGCCGGGCGCTGCGGCGACGGGCCCAGCGGGCGCAACGGCGGCTTCGTGAACGGCCTCTGGTTCAGCCTGCCGAAACTACGCGAGCGGTTCGGCGACACCCAGGCGATCGCCGTGGCCCGGGCGGCGCAGCGCTCGGTGGCGGAGATCGGCGCGTTCTGTCGCGACGAGTCCATCGAAGCCTGGTTCACCCCCGCCGGCTACATGCAGGTTTCGACCGCGCGACCGTACGACGGCGCCTGGCAGGGCGCTGCGCGGGCGTGCGCCGAGCTCGGCGAGCCCGATGCGTGTCTCGAGCTCGACCCGGCCGACGTCGCGGCCCGCTGCTCCTCACCGATCTTCCGCGGCGGCGTCTTTTACCCGGGCGCGGCGACGGTGCAGCCAGCGCGCCTCGCGCGCGGCCTCGCGCTGCGCGCACGCGAGCGCGGTGTCGAGGTGTTCGAGGGAACGCCGATCCGGCGGGTCGAGCGCCGCGGCGGGGACGTGGTCGCCGAGGCAGAGCACGGCTTGGTGCGGGCGCGGGCGGCGGTCGTCGCGACCGGCGGCGCGCTGGCGCGGATGCGCGGGATGCGCCTGCGGCTCACGCTGACCTCCAGCCACATCGTGATCACCGAGCCGGTGCCCGACGTGCTCGAGGGGATCGGCTGGACCGGCGGCGAGTGCGTCACCGACTCCCGGGCGATGATCCACTACTTCCGCACCACCCCCGACGGGCGCATCGCCTTCGGCTGGGGCGGGGGCAGGGTCGGGTTCGGCGCCCGCGCCAACGGCCGCGCCGAGATTGACCCGAGCGTGATCGCCACCGTGGAGCGCCACCTCCTGCGCTTCTTCCCGAACCTCGCCGGGCGCCGGATCGAGCACGCCTGGGGCGGCCCGATCGACGTCTCGCCGAGCCACCTGCCGATCGTCCTCGAGCGCGAGCCGGGGGTGCACTGCGCCTTCGGGTACACCGGCCACGGCGTCGGCCCCTCGCAGATGCTCGGGCGCTCGCTCGCCTCGCTCGCCCTCGACCGCCGCGACGAGCCCACTCGCCTTGCGCTCATCGACCCGCCGCCGCTCCGCGTCCCGCCGGAGCCGTTTCGCTACGTCGGCGGCTCGATCATCCGCCGCGCGATCATGCGCAAGGAGGAGGCTCTGGAGCGCGACGAGCGCCCCGGCGCGCTGATCCGCGCCATCGCCGCGATCCCGGAGCGGATCGGGATTCACGTGAGCCGCTGAGAACCCGAGGCCACGCCTGCGACTCGTCACTCGGCTGCCAGGGCGCCGCCGGGTGGCGACCTACGATGCTCTCGATGGCCGAGCGTCGCTCGATCGCCCACCTCGACATGGACGCGTTCTACGTCGCAGTGGAGCTCCTGCGGCGACCGGAGCTGCGCGGCAAGCCGGTGATCGTCGCCGGCACCGGGCCGCGGGCGGTGGTGACCACCGCGTCGTATGAGGCGCGTCCGTTCGGGGTGGGCTCGGCGATTCCAGTCGCGCACGCGAGGCGCCGCTGCCCGGACCTCGTCCACCTGCCGGTCGACATGACGCACTATCGCGAGCGCTCGGGCGAGGTGATGGAACTCGTCGCGGCGCTCGGCGTGCCGACGCAGCGAGTCTCGCTCGACGAGGTCTATCTCGACCTCTCCGCGCTCGCCGACCCGGTGGCGCGGATGAGCGAGCTCGTGCGCGCCATCCGCGAGCGGCTCAGCCTCGACGCCTCAGTCGGGATCGGCCCGAACAAGCTCGTCGCCAAGGTCGCCTCCGACGCCGAGAAGCCGCGCGGGTTCGTCGTCCTGACGCGCGAGCGCGCGGCGCTGCGGTTCGCCGACGAGGCGCCGCGCCTCATCCCCGGCGTCGGGCCGAAGACCGCCCAGCGCCTCGCCACGATGGGGATCGAGACACTAGGGACGCTGCAGCGCCATCCGGTCGACGACCTCGTCCGCCGCTTCGGGCCAAGCCACGGCCAGGCGCTTCACGATCGCTCCCACTTCCGCGACGACTCGCCGGTCGCCGACGGCGAGGTCAAGTCGCAGTCGGTGGAGACGACATTCGACTACGACATCTCCGACCGCGCGCGGCTCGAGACGATCCTCGCGGAGCAGTCGGAGCGGCTCGCCGCGGGGCTGCGGCAGCGCGGGCTTGCCGGGCGAACGATCGCGATCAAGGTCCGCCTCGACGACTGGACCACGGTGACCCGCGCCCACACGGTCGCCGGGCCCACCAACGCCGCGGCGCTGATCTCGACTACGGCCCGCGAGCTCCTGCGCGCCTACGATCCGCCGCGGCCGGTCCGCCTGCTCGGCGTCCGGGTCGCCTCTTTCGCCGAGCCGGCGCCGGCGGAGGCCGCCGGGCCCGAGCCGCTGAGGCTCCTGCCCGGGGCCTAGCTACGGCGGCTGGTGAGGTGCCAGCCGGCGCAGAGCTCGCACTGGTAGACCGCCAGGCGCCGACCCTCCATCCGCGCCCTGTACGCCGCGTCGTCGGCCTCGCGCTCGGTCTCGAAGCGCCGCTTGCGCCGGCAGGCCTGAAGCGCGTTGGCGGCCGGGATCCGCTCCTCGTCCATGCTCAGAGCATCACCAGGACAAGGGCGTAGAAGACGATGCCCGCGGCGGCGGCACCGAACACGGTGTTCGCTGCGTCGCGGTCCTCGCTCGAGTAAAAGAGCATCGCGCCCACGAGTCCGGCGAGCGGGAGCAGGAATGCGCCGACCGAGGCGGCGATGATCGTGTTGCGGCGCTTTCGCAGGTCGTCGGTCATCCGCGCCTCAGTCCGAGAGCGCGAGGACGAGCTCGCGGACCGCGCGCGGGTAGCGCCAGGAGATCCCGCCGTGCTTTCCGTCGAAGAGCTCGAGGCTGTGCTGGACGCCGAGCTTTTCGAGCTCGTGCCCGAACGCCTGCGCGCCCAGGTCGAGGTAGTACTCGTCGGACTTACCTGCGTCGAGGTAGATGCGGCGCATCGAGCGGAGCGCCTCCGCGTGCCGGGGCGCCATCCGCACCGGGTCGAGCTCGAGCCAACGCTCCCAGATGTCGTCGATCAGCCGGCCGGTCTCGATCTCGTACGGGAGCAGGCCCTTCCCGGGCCGCTCCGGATCCGGCGAGTACGCGGCGGCCATCCCGTAGTCCGCGATCGGGGCCGCGAACCTGTCGAAGTCGAAGTGGTCGGCCTCGGCGAGCCGATCGAAGAACACGTCCAGCGAGCCGTCGAACTCGTCGCGGAG
This sequence comes from Solirubrobacterales bacterium, assembly GCA_035296705.1. Classification (GTDB taxonomy): domain Bacteria; phylum Actinomycetota; class Thermoleophilia; order Solirubrobacterales; family 70-9; genus WHSW01. Next base: position 58,675 of record DATHAL010000041.1, on the reverse strand, counting down.
CACGCGCGCGGCCTCGCGGAATTCCGGCAGGTAGCAGACCTCGAACAGTGCATCGCCAGCGTGCGAGCCGAGCGCGCCGAAGACGTCCGGGCGCATCATCGGCACGACCATCGCGCCGTAGCCGCCGGACGACTTCCCCGTCAGGCCCCGGTGGTCGCGGTCGGCGGCTGTCGGGTAGCGCTCATCGATGAACGCGACGACCTCGTCGCAGAGGTAGTCCTGGTAGCGCCCGGTGCCGGTCGAGTTGAGGAATTGCGAGCCGCCGTACGTCGTCCAGCAGTCGACGAAAGCGACGATCGCCGCGGGGGTCTCCGTCCCGTGGAACATCGCATCGATCCGCTCGATGATCGTCGGCTCGAAGGCGTCGCGGTTGGAGACCATGTCGATCTGGCCCGTGTAGCCCTGGATGAAGTAGATGCTCGGCAGCGGCTTCGGGTGATCGAGCTCGACGCCCGGCGAGCGATACACGTAGAGCGGCCGCGTCGCGGGGTCGCCGAGCGGGTTGTCGGCAAGGAGCTCCGACTCGACCACGAGCGTGTCGAGCGTGCCGGCGAGCGGCCGCTGCCACGGCGAGCCGGCGGGCTGCTCGGCTTCGCGCAGGGTCACGCGCCGGCGCCCTCCCGGGGCGCTTGGTCGTCGCGGCCGTAGGGGTACCACCACTCCTTCGGCGCGATCTCGGTCTCGACGTGCACGTGCTTGGTCTCCTGGAACGCCTCGAGCCCCTCGCGCCCGAGCTCGCGCCCGAGGCCGGATTGCCTGAAGCCGCCGAACGGGCCGGCGTCGTTGTCGGTGAGCGGGTCGTTGAACCACACCGTGCCGGCCTTGAGCTCCCGCATGCAGCGGACCATCGTCTTCAGGTCGCTGGTGTAGACGTTCGCGCCGAGCCCGAAGCGGGTCGAGTTCGCGAACTCGATCGCCTCGTCGAGCGAGCGAACCGGCACGAGCGGGGCGACCGGTCCGAAGGTCTCCTCGCTGAGGAGCTCGGTCTCCGCGGGGGCGCCGGTGACGACGGCGGGGGCGAAGAAGTGGCCGCGCTCGGGAGCGCCGGCGTCGCCGCCGACCACCACTTCGGCGCCGGCGTCGACCGCCGCGGCCACCTGTGCGACGACCTTCTCGCGCTGCGCCGCGGAGACCATAGGCCCGACGTCCGTCGCCGGGTCCATCGGGTCGCCGAGGACGAGCCCGCGGGTGTGGTCGGCGAAGGCGCCGAGGTACTCGTCGAAGAGCTCACGCGCGACGTAGAAGCGCTCCGCCGAGGTGCAGACCTGGCCGGCGTTCAGGAAGGCCGCCCACGCGCCGCCGCGCGCCGCGACGTCGAGCCGGTCGGCGACATCGGCGCAGACGATGAACGGGTCCTTGCCGCCCATCTCGAGGTTCACGCGGGCGATCCGCTCCGCGCAGGACGCCGCGATGCGCTTGCCGGTCTTGACCGAGCCGGTGAAGGCGACGCACTCGACACGCTCGTCGGCGACGAGCGCCGCACCGACCTCGCCGGCGCCGCACAGGACGTTGACGACGCCCGCCGGCAGGTGATCGAAGCAGGCGGCCGCGGCGAGCGTCGAGAGCGGCGTGAGCTCCGAGGGCTTCGAGACGGTCGGGTTCCCGGCGGCAAGCGCCGGCGCGAGCTTCCAGGCGAGCAGGAGCAGCGGGTAGTTCCACGGCACGATGCAGGCGGTGAGCCCGATCGGGTCCTTCACCACCATCGAGAGCTGCGTCGCCTCGATCGCGGGAATCACACGGCCCGCGGAGTCGCGGCCGATCTCGGCGTAGTAGTCGAAGGCAGCGGCGGTCCAGCCCACCTCGTCGGAATTCTCGATCAGCGGCTTTCCGCCCTCGAGCGTCATCAGCTCTGCGAGCTCGTCGGTGCGCTCGCGCAGCCGGCGGGCGACCTCGTGGAGCATCTCGCCGCGCTCCACCGCCGGGGTGCGTTCCCAAGCGCGCTGCGCCTCGAGCCCCGCAGCGACGGCCGCGTCGAGCTGCTCGGACGATGGTGCCCGGACCGTGGCGATCGTCTCCTCCGTGTACGGATTCTCGACCGCGATCTCGGCGCCCTCGCCCGCCGTGCGCTCGCCGCCGATCACGAGCCGGGTCTCGAAGTCGGCCACGAGCGCGATGCTAGCGGCCGGGCGCAGCGGGTAGGTTCACGCGGGTGGCGGAGGAAGAGGCAACTTCGGAGCAAGCTCGGCGGCGCCACGAGACCGAGGAGGAACGGCTGGACCGCAATCTGCTCGAGCTGGTGCAGGAGCTCCGTGTCGTGCTCACGGGGATCCAGGTCCTGTTCGCGTTCCTGCTGGTGGTGCCGTTCCAGCAGGGCTGGGCACAGGTCACGGACTTCGAGCAGACCGTCTACTACGTAACCCTGCTGCTGACCGCCGCTTCCTCCGCCTGCCTGATCGCGCCGACCGCCCGGCACCGGATGCGGTTCCGCGAGCTCGACAAGAAGTGGGTCGTCTACACCGCGAACCGGCTCGCGATCGTCGGGATGATCTTCCTCGGCGGCGCGATATGCGGCGTCCTGATGCTGCTCACGCACTTCGTCTACGACGCCACCTTGACCGCCGTCGTGGTCGGTGCCTTCGCCGCCTTCATCGGCTGGTTCTGGTTCGCGGCTCCGATGGTGCGCGAGCTGCGCCAGCGCGACTGACGCGGAGCTCAGCCGCCGGCCGTGCCGGGTGCAGGCGGGAAGGCCGGCGTCCCCGCGAAGGGCTCCGTCTCCTGCTCCGGGCGCACCGCCGCGAGCTGCTCAGCGCGCCGCTGCTGCCAGACCGTGAACCCCATCGCCGCGACCGTGACCGCGAACAGGATCGTGGCGATCACGTTCACCTCTACCGGGATGCCGCGCTGCGCGGCGCCGAAGATGTAGAGCGGGAAGGTCACCGTGGTCCCGGAGTTGAAGTTCGAGACCACGAAGTCGTCGACCGAGAGCGCGAACGAGAGCATCGCCGCGCCGACGATCCCCGGCATCAGCAGCGGCAGGGTGACCTTGCGGAATGTGGTGAAGGCGTCGGCCCCGAGGTCGCGGGCTGCCTCCTCGAGGCTGCGATCGAAGCCGATCAGCCGCGAGCGCACGACGACGACGACGAAGCTGATGCAGAACATGACGTGGGCGATCAGCAGCGTCTGAAACCCGAGGCTGAAGATGTTGAGGATGAGGAAGAACGAGAGCAGCGACGCGCCCATGATGATCTCCGGGGTCGCCATCGGGATCACGATCAGGAAGTTCGCCGTCCGCCTGCCGAAGAACGAGTGGCGCACGAGCGCGATTGCGATCAGCGTGCCGAGGACCGTCGCGATGAGCGTCGCCAGCGCCGCGAGCTCGATGCTGGTCAGAAGCGCGTCGTTGAGCTCGGGGATCGAGAACGCGTTCTTCCAGTGCTCGAGCGTGAACCCGACCCAGGTGAAGTTGTACTTGCCCGCGGGATCGTTGAACGAGAACCAGATGATCACTGCGATCGGCAGCAGCATGTACACGATCGCCAGCCCGGCAACGACGCTGATTCCGTTCCGCCGCAGCCAGCTCATGCGCGTGCCCCCGCCGGCTCGGCCTCCTCGCCCATGAGCGCCTCGGAGCCCGCGAAGCGGATGTAGATGAACACGATCGCCAGGATTCCGGCCATGAGCACGAACGAGAGCGCGGCGGCCGCCGGGTAGTCGCGCTGGGTCAGGTAAAGCGACTGGATCGTGTTGCCGATCATCTTGTTGCTCGGGCCGCCGAGGAAGAAGGCGTTGACGTAGTCGCCGACCGCGGGGATGAAGGTCAGCAAGGTCCCCGCGACGATTCCCGGCATGGTGAGCGGCAGAGTCAACTTGCGGAACGCCGTCCGCGCCGAGGCGTAGAGGTCGGTCGCGGCCTCGATCAGCCGCTCGTCCACGCGCTCGAGGCTGGCGTAGAGAGGCAGCACCATGAACGGCAGGAAGTTGTAGGTGAGGCCGGCGATCACCGCAGGGCCGGTGGCGAGGACGCGCCCGCTCGACGTCAGCCCGACCGTGTCGAGGGCGTCGACGACCGGGCTCTGGTCAGAGAGGATCGTCTCCCAGGCGAGCGTCCGGATCAGATATGTCGTGAAGAACGGCGCGATCACCACGAACAGCAGCGCGTTTCGCCACTTGCCCGCCTTGAACGCGATCGCGTAGGCGAGCGGGTAGCCGATGAGCAGGCAGAGCACGGTCGCCGAGCCCGCGTAGATGAAGGAGCGCAGAAACTGCTCGTCGTAGAGGGTCAGGCTGTCGCTGAAGTTGGCCCAGTGCCAGTCGAAGGAGAAGCCCGTCTCGAGCGTCCCGGAGTACAGCGACAGCCTCCCCATGAAGTACATGGGGATGACGAAGAACACGATCAGCCAGGCGATCCCCGGGCCGAGGAGGAAGTACGGCGTCAGTCGCCGCCCGCCTGCCATGTTCCTAGGCGCTCACGGTTGTGTTGTTCACCCGCTCACCACCGCTTCGAACGCCTGCGTGATCTTCTGCTCCTCCTCGCCCGTGATCGTCGGGGCGAAGTCACACTTCGAGGTGAACTGGTCGGAGGGGAAGACGAGCTGATTGTTCGCCAGGTCCGGGTCCTGCTTGAGCATGATCTCCTTCGTTCCCGAGACCGGCGTCACGTAGTTCACGTACTCCTCGATCTGCGCCTGGTGCTTTGCGTCGTAGACGTAGTCCATGAACGCCTCGGCCGCGGTCGGGTTCGGCGCGCCCACCGGGATGACCATGTTGTCGAACCAGAGCATGCAGCCCTCGGTCGGCATCCGCCACTCGATGTTCGGGTTGTCTGCCTGGAGCTGGACCGCGTCGCCCGACCACCCGATCACCGCCGCGGCGTCGCCGCTCGTCAGGTCGCGGGCGTAGTCGTTGCCCGTGAAGCGGCGGATCTGGCCGTCGTCGGCCGCCTGCTTGATCTTGTCGATCGCGTCGAGCCAGTCCTGCTCGGTCGCCTGGGCCAGGTCGACGCCGTTGCACTTCATCACCAGCGGCACGGTGTCGCGCATCTCGGTGAGCATCTCGACCTTGCCCTTGTACTTCGGATCGAAGAGGTCGCAGATCGAGCGCACGTCCGGCGCCAGGTCGGTGCGCACGATGACCCCGGTCATGCCGCCCTGCCACGGCACCGAGAAGTCCCGGTTCTCGTCGAAGGACGGGTGCTGGAGGCTCGGCAGGAGGTTCTCCTCGACGTTCGGGATCGCCGACTTGTCGAGGTTCTGGACGTAGCCGAGGTCGTACATCTTCTTCGCCATCCAGTCGGTGACCACGAAGATCGAGCGTCCGCCCGACTCACCCTGGTCGAGCTGGGGCTGCAACTTGCCGAAGAACTCGGCGTTGTCGTTGACGTCCTCTATGTACTTGACCGAGACGCCAGAGGCCTTCTCGAAGTCGGGGACGGTCTGCTTGTCGATGTAGAGCGGCCAGTTCGAGATCACGAGATCGCCCGATGGCTCTCCGGAGGCGTCGACGGTCGTGGCCTCGCTCTCGCTGCCGCCGCCAATCTCGTCGCCGCCCCCGCCGCAGGCCGCAAGCACCAGCGCCGCGACGAGCGTCGCCAATGCGGCGATTAGAAGCTTCCCCTTGGTCATTTACGCCCCGCCTTCCTGAGCCGCCCCCGCCTTCGGCGAGCTCGAGTCTTTGACTACGTGGATGTGCTCGGGCGCCCACGAGAGTCGCACCGTCGCGCCGCCTCCCGGCAGTCGCGACCGCTCAGCCTCGTCGGCGTTCGGAACAAGCACCGTGATCGGCACGTCGCCCGGCAGCCTGACGACGATCTGCGTCGAGGTCCCGAGGTAGACCGAGCTCTCGATGATCCCCTCGACGAAAGGACGTCCTTCGGACGACCCGGCTGCCCCCGGACGCGAAGCGGAGGAGGAGGCCGGCTCGATGCTGAGCTTCTCGGGCCGCACGACCGCGTGGCAGCGCTCCCCGGAGCCGATCCGGCCGTTCGTGGAGGTCTCGAACTCGAGGCCAGCGTCGAGCCGGACGCGGGACGTCGGCCCGTTGGCCTGCACGACCTCGCCCGGCATCAGGTTGGAGACGCCGATGAAGCCGGCGACGAAGGTCGTCGTGGGGCGCTCGTAGACCTCTTCGGGCGTGTCGACCTGCTCGAAGCTGCCGCGGTTCATTACGGCGATCCGGTCGGACATCGTCAACGCCTCCTCCTGGTCGTGGGTGACGTAGAGGAAGGTGATCCCGACCTCGCGCTGGATCCGCTTGAGCTCGATCTGAAGTCCCTTGCGCAGCTTCAGGTCAAGCGCACCGAGCGGCTCGTCGAGCAGCAGCACCTTGGGCAGGTTCACGAGCGCCCGCGCAAGGGCCACCCGCTGCTGCATACCCCCGGAGAGCTGGTTCGGCCGCCGGTTGATCTCGGCGGCGAGGCCGACGCGCTCGAGCTCCGCCTTCACGCGGCGGTCGATCTCCTCGGTGGAGACCTTCTTGCGCCGCAGGCCGAACGCGACGTTCTCGCCGACGCTCAGGTGGGGGAACAGCGCGTAGCTCTGAAAGACGGTGTTGGTGGGCCGCCGGTGCGCCGGCAGCCCGGCGACGTCCTCGCCGCCGATCAGGATCCGGCCATCGGTCGGCTGCTCGAAGCCGGCGACCATCCGCAGGGTCGTCGTCTTGCCACAGCCCGAGGGGCCGAGCAGGGTGAAGAACTCGCCGTCGGCGAGGTCGAGGTCGATCTCGCGCACGGCGACGAGGTCGCCGAAGGCCTTCGTAACCCGCTCGAGCCGGACGCTCGGCTCGCTCAAACCCGATCTCTCCTCAACTGCCAATCACCTCCGCGCACGAGCGCCGTTCAGGCTAAGTGCCGGTTGTACGGCGCGCAAGGGGCGAAAGCCCCAAAACGTCCAATCCTGCTTATACCTCTTGTACAAGAGATTACGCCCACATTGAACCGACTCCCCGTTGTGTTCGGGTCGGCGGGCGGCTACCGTTGTACGGAACGTCGAGACTATATGGCCCAGAAGTCGTAGGAGGAGAGATGGCGTCGACAGACACCCTGACCGAGCCCCGCACCCGCACGAACCTTCAAGAGGCGGCGCGGCGTCACCTCTGGATGCACTTCACGCGAATGGGCTCCTTCGACGACTCTCACGAGGTGCCGATCATCAGCCGCGGCGAGGGCGCCTACGTGTACGACGAGCACGGCAAGCGCTACCTGGATGGCCTCTCGGCCCTGTTCTGCGTGAACGCCGGCCACGGTCGCGCCGAGCTCGCCGAGGCGGCGGCACGCCAGATCCAGGAGCTCGACTTCTACATCATCTGGAGCTACGGGCACCCGCGCGCGATCGAGCTCGCCGAGCGGATCGCCTCGATGACGCCCGGCGACCTCAACCGCGTCTTCTTCACATCGGGCGGCTCGGAGGCGGTGGAATCCGCGATCAAGCTCTCCCGCGCTTATCACCAGCGCACCGGCAACCCGCGCAAGACGAAGTTCCTCACGCGTGAGATCGCCTACCACGGCACCACGCTCGGCGCCCTTCAGGCCACCGGGATCCCCGCGCTTCGCACGGACTTCGAGCCCCTCGTCCCGGGCGGGATCAAGGCGCCGAACACGAACAGCTACCACTGGCCCGAGGACAGGGATCCGCTCTGGGCGGCCGATCAGATCGAGGAGAAGATCCTGTTCGAGGGTCCCGAGACCGTGGCCGCCGTGATCCTCGAGCCGCTCCAGAACGCCGGCGGCTGCATTCCGCCGCAGGAGGGCTACTTCGACCGGGTCAGGGAGATCTGTGACCGCCACGACGTGCTGCTGATCTCCGACGAGGTGATCTGCGCCTGGGGGCGGCTCGGCCACTACTTCGGCTGTGACCGCTACGGCTTTCAGCCGGACATCATGACGACGGCGAAGGCGCTCACCTCGGCGTACGCGCCGATGGGCGCGATGATCGCCTCCGATCGCGTCTACGAGCCGTTCTCGCGCGGCAAGGAGTCGTTCATCCACGGCTTCACCTTCGGCGGCCACCCCGTCGCCGCGGCGGTCGCGATGGCGAACCTCGACGTCTTCGAGCGCGAGGACCTCTGCGGGCACGTGCTGCGCAAGCAGGGTGAGTTCCGCGGACTGCTCGACGGGCTGCGCGACATCCCGATCGTCGGCGACGTGCGCGGCGACGGTTTCTTCCACGCGATCGAGCTCGTCAAGGACCAGGAGACGAAGGAGGGGTTCACGAACGAGGAGTCGGAGAGCCTGCTGCGCGGCTTTCTCTCCGGCGAGCTCTATCGCCGTGGGCTGATCTGCCGCGCCGACGACCGCGGCGACCCCGTCGTCCAGCTCGCGCCGCCGCTCATTTGCGACACCGAGCAGTTCGAGGAGATCGAGACGGTGCTCCGCGACGTGCTCACCGAGGCGTCGGACCGGCTCGAGAGCGGCTTCACCGGCGCGAGCGTCTGAGGGGAGTCCGAGCGCCGGCATGCTCACCGTAGGCAGCCTCGTCTCCGATTGCGGGCTCGAGCTCGCCGCGGGCGAGGTGGGCGCCGATCGCTCCGTGCGCTGGGTGCACATCTCCGAGCACGAGGACCCTACCCCGTGGTTGCGCGGCGGCGAGCTTCTGCTCACCACGGGCCCTAGCCTGCCGAGCGCAGCGAAGCAGCGCCGCTACCTGGAGCGGCTCGCCGACCACGGCCTCGCCGGACTCGGCTTCGGCACCGGCTTCGATCACAAGCGGCTTCCGAAGGCGATCGTCGGGGCGGCCGACGCGCGCGGCATCCCGCTGTTCGAGGTCCCGTATGAGATGCCGTTCATCGCGATCACCGAGCGGGCCGCGGCGCGGCTCGTGAACGAGCAGTTCGATGTACTGGAACGCGGCGTCCAGGTCCACGAGCGGCTCGAGGGGCTGGTGGTCGAGGGCGCCGGCCTCGACGAGGTGCTCGCCTCGACCGGTGCGGCCGTCGGCGGCACCGCGATCGTCCTCGACGCCACCGGCCGCGAGCTCGGCCGCCGCTCGAGCGGCCGCGAGCCCGAGCCGGAGGCGCTCGCCGCCCTCGCGAGCGAGCTGGCCGCCGAGCAGCCCGCCGGGGCCCACGCGCCGTACGCCTCCGAGCACCCCGAGCTCGCGGGGCGCGCACTCGCGATCCCGGTCCCGGGACGACGGGGCGGCGCGCCCGTCGGCTGGCTCGTCGTGGTCGCCGATACCGACCCGCTCGGCGACTTCGAGCGGCTGTGCGCGCGGCAGGCGGCGATGGTCGTGGGCCTGGAGCTGATGCGCGAGCGAATCGTCCACGAGACCGAGCGCAGGCTCGCCGGCGACCTGCTCGCCGACGCGCTGGGCGAGCGCTTGGATCCCGACGAGCTGCGAGGGCGCCTGCGGCCGTTCGGGATCGGCCCGGAGGCGGCCGTGCTGATCTTCGAGCTCGACGACCCGCCGGCGGCGGAGGCGACCCTCGAGGGCGCGCTCACGCAGGCGGGGGTGCCGGCGCTCGTGGCCACCAGCGCGGCCGCGGGGAGGCCGCTTCTGTGCGCGGTGGTCGACGCGGCGAGCGGCGACCCGATCCGGACCGCGCGGCGCGCCCGCGAGGCGCTCACGGGCGGGCCGGGGCGAAACGGCGCCGGCGTCAGGGCGGCGGCGAGCCGGCCAGCCGCGGTGGGCTCGCTGCGGCGAGCGTTCCACGAAGCGCGTTGCGCGCTCGAGGCCACCGCGCTCAGCGACGGCGGGGCGCCCGAGGTCGCCTCGCATCGCGACCTTGGCGCGTTCACCCTGCTGCTCGCGCTTCAGGACGACGACGCCCTGAGGCTCTACAGCGAGGGGCTCCTGGAGCCGATCGAGCGCACCGAGGGCGAGTATGGCGGGGAGCTCCTGCGCTCGCTCGAGGCGTTCATCGAGAACAACGGCAACTGGGAGCGCGCGGCGCGGCAGCTCTACTGCCACCGCCACACGCTGCGCTACCGGATGCGCAAGATCGAGGAGCTGACTGGCAGGGACATGTCGCGGGCGACCGACCGGATCGAGCTGTGGCTCGCGCTGAGGGCAAGGGAGCTGGTGAGATGAAGATAGGGGTACCGACCGAGATCAAGCCCGACGAGTACCGCGTCGCGATCACCCCGATCGGCGTGCGCGAGCTCTCCGAGCACGGCCACGACGTGCTGATCGAGGCGGGCGCGGGTGCGGGCAGCGGGATCTCCGATTCCGACTACGAGGCCCAGGGCGCGCGGATCGTGCCGACGCCCGAGGACGTCTTCTCCGAGGCAGAGATGGTCCTCGGCGTCAAGGAGCCGCAGCGCGAGGAGGTCCCGATGCTGCGCGAGGGCCAGACCCTGTTCACCTACCTGCACCTCGCCCCGGCCCCGGAGCTGACGCGGGGCCTCTGTGAATCCGGCGCCACCTGCGTCGCGTACGAGACGGTCGAGGACCGCTCGCGACGGCTGCCGCTACTCGCCCCCATGTCGGAGGTCGCCGGGAAGATCGCCACGCAGGCCGGTGCCTTCATGCTCGAGCGCCCGCTCGGCGGCCGCGGCATCCTGCTCGGCGGCGTCCCGGGTGTGCCGCCGGCAAACGTGATGATCATCGGCGGCGGCGCCGTAGGCATGCACGCCGCGTTCATCGCGATCGGGATGGAGGCGGACGTCTTCGTCTACGACGTCTCGCTCGACAAGCTGCGTGAGCTGGATGTCGCCTTCGGCGGTCGTGCCTCCACCGTGTTCAGCTCGCGGCTCTCGATCGAGGAGAGGCTGCCGCAGATGGACCTCGTGATCGGCGCCGTGCTCGTCCACGGCGCCCGAGCTCCCCACGTGATCACCCGCAAGCAGCTCGGGCTGATGAAGGATCGGGCGGTCCTGGTCGACGTCGCGATCGACCAGGGCGGCTGCTTCGAGACCTCGCGCCCGACGACGCACGGCGACCCGACCTACGAGGTCGACGGGATCATCCACTACTGCGTGACCAACATGCCAGGTGCCGTCCCGATCACCTCGACCTACGCGCTCACCAACGCGACGCTTCCCTACGTGCTGGCGCTCGCCGATCTCGGTGTCACAGAGGCGGCGCGCCGCGACCCCGGGCTCAAGCTCGGGATCAACGTCGCCGCCGGCAAGGTCACGCATCGAGCGGTCGCCGCGGGGGTGGGGATGGAGTACGTGCCGCCCGAGCAGGTGCTCGACATCGGCGCGCCGGAGATCGGCGCGCCGGGCGCCGACGGCGCCGGCGCGACCGCTTCGCACGCGGTCCCGAACGGACGAACCAGCAACTGAAGGAGAGAAACAAGATGGCAACCGTCACCGGCACGAAGCTTCAGAACTTCATCAACGGCGAGTTCGTCGACCCCGTCGACGGGCAGACCGAGGACGTCATCAACCCGTCGACCGGCGAGGCGATCGCCCAGGCACCGGTCTCGAACGCCCAGGATGTGGATCGCGCCGTAGCCGCGGCGCGCAAGGCGTTCGAGACGTGGGGGGTGACGACGCCGCGCTACCGCTCGGAGTGCCTGCTGAAGCTCGCGGACGCGATCCTCGAACACGGCGACGAGTTCGCCGACCTCGAGTCCGCCGACGCGGGCAAGCCACGCCAGGCGTTCATCGACGAGGAGCTCGAGATGTGCGCGGACAACCTGCGCTTCTTCGCGGGCGCGGCGCGCAACATGGAGGGCAAGGCCGCGAACGAGTACGTGGAGGGCCACACGTCGTTCGTGCGCCGCGAGCCGATCGGCGTCTGCGGGCAGATCACGCCGTGGAACTACCCGCTGATGATGGCGATGTGGAAGATCGGCCCGGCGTTCGCGGCCGGCTGCACCTCGGTGCTGAAGCCGGCCGAGAACACGCCGCTTTCGACCTTCAAGCTTGCCGAGATCGCGGGCGAGATCCTGCCGCCGGGCGTTCTCAACGTCATCGGCGGCCACGGCGAGCCGGCCGGCGCGTCGCTCGTCACGCACCCGGACGTCGACTTCGTGTCGCTCACCGGCTCGCCCGAGACCGGCAAGTGGATCGCCCGCGCGGCGGCGGACACGCTCAAGCGCGTCCACCTCGAGCTCGGCGGCAAGGCGCCGGTGATCATCTTCGACGACGCCGACATCCCGGCGACCGCCGAATTCGTGGCCGCGACAGGGCTCTTCAACGCCGGCCAGGACTGCACGGCTTCGACCCGCATCCTGGCCGCGGGCGACGTCTACGACGACGTCGTGAACGCCCTCTCCGAGGAGGCGAGGGGCTACAAGATGGGGGACCTCAACGATCCCGAGACGACGCTCGGGCCGGTGATCTCGGCCCGCCAGCGCGAGCGGATCGAGGGCTTCATCGAGCGCAAGCCCGGTCACGCGGAGGTCGTCACCGGCGGCAAGGAGCCCGAGCTCCCCGGCTTCTACTACGAGCCGACCGTGGTCGCGAACCTCGAGCAGGGCGACGAGATGATCCAGGACGAGATCTTCGGCCCGGTGATGACGGTGCAGCGCTTCGACGACGAGCAGAAGGCGATCGAGTGGGCGAACGGCACCCGCTACGGGCTCGCCGCCTCGGTGTGGACCCGCGACCTCGGCCGCGCCCTGCGGGTCGCCAATGCGATCCGCTTCGGCGCCGTCTGGATCAACAACCACATCACGATGGCGTCGGAGATGCCGCACGGCGGCTACAAGCAGTCCGGCTACGGCAAGGACATGTCGATGTACTCGGTCGAGGACTACACCGAGGTCAAGCACGTGATGATCAACATCGAGCCGTAGGCCTTCTGGTGTGGCGCCTTCTTCGTCTCACGGACGAAGAAGGCGCCATCTAGCGGAGCAAGCGTGAGACGAGAGGCCAAGGACTCAACAGCGGGCGCCCCTGCGGGGGTGAAATTCAAGGCGAGCCTTGCCACCGGGACGAGCGGGCAGGGCGTCGTGACGGTGTTCGGAGACCTCGACCTGGCGAGCGCGCCGAGGCTGCGGGGGGTGCTGGTCGCGGCGATCGACGACGAGCGGGATCTCGAGATCGACCTGCGGGCGTGCGGCTTCATCGACTCGTCCGGGATCGCCGTGCTCGCCTGGGCGGCGTGGCAGCTCAAGGATCAGGGCGGGACGCTCAAGATCCGCGGGGTGCGGCCGCGGATCATGAAGATCTTCGAGCTCGCCGGGCTCGCGGGCCACTCGGCGATCGTGCTCGAGCCGATTCCGGCGGCGGACTGACGCCCGCCTAAGCGGTCGCCCGCCGGCGCCACGGCCGTCGCGCGCGCCTGCGGTCTCTGAGGATCCGGTGGGCCGCGTTGTGCCCGGAGCAGCCGGTGACGCCGCCGCCGGGATGGGTGCCGGCGCCACACAAATAAAGCCCGGCCACCGGGGTCGCGTACTGCGCCATCTCCGGATGTGGGCGCATGAACGCCATCTGGTCGAGCCCCTGCTCGCCCTGGAAGATCGAACCTCCCTCGAGGCCGAAGATCCGTTCGAGATCGGGTGGCGCGAGCACCTCGCGCTCGAGCACCGCGTCCGGGATGTTCGGCGCGAAGCGGGCGAGCTGTTCGACGCAGGCGTCCGCGTAGCGCTCGCGGGCGCCCTCGGGCCAGCCCGCCTCATCCGGCGGCCCGTACTGCGTGAACATCGTCATCACCCAGCGGCCGTCGTCGGTGAGCGACCGATCGACCGCGGTCGGCAGCTCCGCCTCGACGTACGGGTGCTCCGCGGGTCTGCCAAGAGTGGCGTCCTGCCATGCGCGCTCGAGATAGTCGATCGACGGGCACACGTTGACGCCGGCGGTCATCATCAGCCGCTGCTCCTCCTCGCTGACCCCGGTGTAGCGAGGCGGCTCGGAGAGGAGCAGGTTGACCTTGACCGAGCCGCCGCGGGTCCGGTAGCGGCGGATCTCGGCGGCGACCTCCGCCGGGAAGTGATCGGCGCCGACGAGATCGAGGACGGTCCGCTTCGGGTGCGCGCCGGAGGCGACGATCGGCGCTCGCAGCTCGGTTCCGTCGGCGAGCGTCACGCCGACCGTCCGACCGCCGCTGACGTCGATCGACGCGACCTCGGCACCGGTCCGGATCTCGGCTCCCGCCGACTCCGCCGAGCGCGCGAGGGCTTGGCTGATCGCGCCCATGCCGCCGATCACCTGGCCCCACGCGCCCTCGATCCCGCCGCACTGGCCCAGCGCGTGGTGGAGGAGGTTGTAGGCGGTGCCGGGTGTCCGCGGCCCCGCCCACACACCGACCACTCCGCTCGACGCGGTCGATCCCTTGAGCCCGTCGAGCTCGAAGTAATCGTCGAGCAGGTCGCCGACCGACATCGTGAACACGCGGACGAGCTCGTGGACCGCGCGCTTGGAGAAGCCGGCCATGCGCGCCGCCTCGCGAAGTAGGGCGACCACGTCTCCCGCGTGCCTCGAGCCGACCGCGGGCGGCTCCCGGAGCATCATCGGCTTGACGAATTCCGCCACCCGGTCGAAGAGTGCCTCGAAGGCGGGGTAGGCCTCGGCATCGTGGCGCGAGAACCGCGCGATCGAGGCCGCGGTCCGCTCGACCTCGCTGAAGAAGAAGATCGGCCCCTGCTCGGTGAGCGACACGTATGCGGGGTCGAGCGGGATCGCCCGATAGCCGAAGCGCTCCAGCTCGAGCTCGCGGACGACCTTCGGCTGCAGCATCGAGACCACGTAGGAGGCGCGCGAGACGCGTGCGCCCGGCCAGAGCTCCTCGGTCACGCAGGCGCCGCCGAGGACCTCGCGCCGTTCCAGGCAGACCACCCGCAGCCCCGCGCGGGCGAGGTAGGCGGTCGCGGTGAGCCCGTTGTGGCCGCCGCCGACCACGATCGCGTCGTACTCGCCGCCTCCCGGCCGCGCCGCCGACGGTCTCGCCTCGGGGGGACCGGGTGCTTTGGTCGCCGGCTCGATGCCCAGACCGTAGCACCTTGTCCGGTTGACTACAAGGTCAAGCCGCGCTCCGAGCGACCGCGTCAAGCGCCACCGCGCCTTCGGTGGTGAGCGCGACCGGGTTGAGCTCGATCAGCTCGAGCTGCTCGCCGATCAAGAGCTCGCCTAGCCGCGAGGCGAGCTCGGCCGCGGCCCCAAGCGCGAGGGGACCGTCGGCGAGCCCGCCGGCGATCACGGCGGCGCCGCGGAGCGAGCGCAACCCCGCCTCCACTCGCGCCGGCGAGGCGGGGAGGGGGATCACGGCGACGTCCGCCAGCGCCTCGGTCCAGACGCCCCCGAGGCCGACGACGAGCGCGGGGACGACCGCGTCGCCGCGCGCCGCGACGAGCAGCTCGGCTTGCGAGGCGACCATCTCCTCGACCAGGATCGCCGCGCCGGCTCCCGCCGGGCCGGAGCGAAGCCGCTCATAGGCGAGCCTCAGCTCGCGCTCGTCGGCGATCCCGAGCACGAGCCCGCCGACGTCGCTCTTATGGGTGATGTCGGGGCCGCTCAGCTTCAGGGCGACCGGCCAGCCGAGCTCGTGGGCGAGCCTCGTGCAGGCCTCGAGGTCCTCGACCTGCGTACCGGCCGCCACAGCGATCCCCGCCGCGCGGAGGAGCTCCTTCGCTGGCCCCTCGCCGAGCCACTCGCCGCCGTCGCCTCCGGCGGCCCGGCTCCGCGCTGCGGCGGCGATCGCGCGCAGTCGGCCCGGATCGCCGACCGCCGAGCGCAGCGCCCGCGCGCAGACGAGCGCGGTGCGAAGTCCCGCGATTGCCGGCAGGCCCCGGGCGGAGAGCTCGCGCGCCGCGCGCTCATCGAGCAGGTCCGGGAGCGTCGAGGCGACGAGCGCGGCGGCCCCGGTCCGCTCGGCGCCCGCGACGAGCCCGGCGCGAACTCCGTCCCAGGAGGCGTCCGCGTCGGCCGGGTGGTCGTACAGGAGCAGGAGCTGGTCGACCGCCTCGTCGTCGCCGACCGTGGCGACGATCTCGCTCAGGAGCTCGGCGTCGCCCCAGATCATCGCCGTGTAGTCGAGCGGGTTCGCGATCGTCGCCGCTTCGGGGAGCAGCTCGGCGAGCCGCGCGCGCGTCGTGGAGCCGAGCTCGGGCAACGGCAGGCCGAGCTCCGCCGCCCGGTCCCCGGCGACGCCGGAGTCGCCTCCCGAGCAGGTGAGCACCGCGAGGCCTCCCGGGCCGCTCGGCCGCGCCCGTGGCTCGGCCAGCGCCTTTGCCAGCTCGAGCAGGTCGTGGAAGTCCTCGGCCCAGGCGGCGCCCGCCTCCTCGACCAGGGCGCGGAACACGCGCTGGTCGCCGGCAACCGCGCCGGTGTGCGCGGCGGCGGCGTGGGCTCCGGCCGCCGAGATCCCGACCTTGAGCACCGCGACGCCGATCCCTCGCTCGGCGCAGGCGGCGAGCGCCTCCGCGAGCTTCGCCCCGTCACCATCGGACTCGAGGAAGAGCGCCACCGAGCGCACCCCCTCGCGCTCCGCGAGCGCTGCGAGCCAGTCGCTCGCGTCGCAGACCGCCTGGTTCCCCGTCGAGACGACGGTGTGCCACCCGATCGCGCGCCGCGAGCCGAGCGCGTTGACGCCCGCATTGCCGCTCTGGGTGACCATCGCGACGGGTCCGGCCGCAAGCGGCCCGAGCCCGTCGCCCCAGATCGCGGCGCCCGCGGCGACCGAGACGATCCCGTTGCCGTTCGGCCCACACACGGGCAGCTCGCTCGCGAGCGCGACCTCGCGCAGCTCGGCCTCGAGCTGGCGCCCCGACTCGATCTCGGCGAACCCGGCCGAGAGCACGATCGCGCCCCCGCAGCCCCGCTCGGCGGCGGCGCGGATGGCCGCCGGTACGCCGGGGGCGGGGATTGCGACGACGAGCGCGTCGACCGGACTCGGCAGCTCGGAGATCTCGGCCACGCAGCGCCGGCCGAGCGCCTCGTCGCGGTTTGGGTTCACACCCCAGACCTCGCCCTCGAAGCGGGCCCGCTCGAGGTTGCGGAGGACGTTACCGCCGTAGGAGCCCGGGCGGTCGGTGGCGCCGACGACGGCGATCGACCGCGGCGCGAGCAGGGGCGTCAGGTCCAAGGCGTCAGTGCAGGATCGCCTCGACGCCGCGGCTCTCGAGGCCGCGGGCGACGATCAGCCGCTGGATCTCGCTGGTCCCCTCCCAGATCCGGTCGACGCGGAGCTCGCGAAGAAGTCGCTCGGCGACGTTCGAGCGCAGGTATCCGCGCCCGCCGAACGCCTGCACGCAGCGATCGGCGCAGCGCCAGGCCGCCTCGCTCATGAACAGCTTTGCCATCGACGCCTTGTGGTGGACGAGCTTCGGGTCGGCGCCGGCGTCGGCGAGCTCGGCGACGGCGAGCGTCATCACGCGCCCGGCCGCGGCGTCGGCCGCCGAATCGGCGAGCGGAAACGAGACGCCCTGGTGGTCGTACACCCGCGCGCCGCCCTGCTCGCGGCTGGTCGCCCAGGTCACCGTCTCGTCGAGCAGACGCCACATCGCGCCGCAGCAGCGGGCCGCGATCGCGAGCCGCTCCTCGGTGAACCACGAGCGCTGGAGCTCCTCGCCGCCGCCGATCTCACCGATCACGTCCTCCGGGCCGAGCTCGACGTCGCTGAACCGGATCGTCGGATGGCCGTCGGGGTAGCTGTGCGTGAAGTCCGGGTCCTCGACCACCTCGATCCCGTCGCGGGAGCGGTCGACGACGAACAGGGTCGGCAGCCGCTCGCCGTCCTCGATGAGGTTCGCCATCACCACGATCACTTCGGCGTGGTCGCCGGAGGTGACGAACCACTTCTCGGCGTTGAGCCGGAAGCCGGCCTCGGTGCGCTCCGCGGTGGCGGCGATCCGCGACGGGTCGGAGCCGGCGTCGCGCTCGGTGACCGCGTATGCGTCCTTGAGCTCGCCGCGCAGGGCCGGGCGCAGATAGCGGTCGACCTGCGCGTCGGACGCGTGCGCCCAGACGTTGTAGGCGTTCGGGACGTGCCAGTGGATCGCATTCGTCGTCCGCCCGTACTGCTCCTCGACCAGCACCCACTGAAGCCGCGTCCATCCCTGGCCGCCGTGCTCGGCTGCGTGCAGCCCACCGGCAAGGCCCGCCGCGGTCGCCTCGCGCCTCACGGTCTCGATCGTCTCCCGCTGGAGGCGGCCGCCGCGGCGCTCGGCCTCCTGCTCGAGCGGCATCAGGACGTCCTCCGCGAAGCGACGGGCGCGCGCCTGAATCTCAAGCGCGCGCGGACCCGCGTCGGCGCGCGGCGCCACGGCCTCGCGGGCAGGAGCCGCCTTGACCTCCATCTCGGCGCAGCGTATCATGCGGTTGACTACAAGGTCAACACAAGCCCGAGGCGCAGTGCGGCGCGCGCGGGCGCACAAAACCGATTGAGGAGGCCAGACCCTTGCGCACCGATCCGCCCTCGACCGCCAGCCTCGAGCTCGACCCCCGAGACATCGCGCTGACGCGAAAGCCGCTCGAGCGCGCGACGATGCTTCCGCCGCGGGCATTCAGCGATCCGGGCGTCTTCGCCTGGGACCTCGAGAACCTGTTCACCGGCTGGGTCTGCGCGGGTCACGTCTCGGCGGTCGACGCCCCCGGCAAGTTCTTCACCCGCGAGCTCGGGCCGGACAGCGTCCTGGTCATCGCCGGGGAGGACGGGCGGCCGCAGGCCTTCCTCAACGTATGCCGCCACCGCGGCGCGCGCATCGTCAACGAGGCCGAGGGCCAGGTGCGGCGGCGGCTTCGCTGCCCGTATCACGCGTGGTCATACGGGCTCGACGGCGAGCTTCGCGCGGCGCCGCACATGGACGGCGTCGAGGACTTCGAGTTCTCCTGCTGGGGGCTGATCGAGGTCCGCCTGGCCGTGGTCGGCGGGCTCGTCCTGATCGACCTCTCGGGCGCGGCGCCGGAGCCCGACGAGCACGTGGGCGACCTGCTCTCTCACCTGCGTCGCTACCGGGTCGAGACCCTGGAGCGCGCGGACGCGGTCACCTACGACGTGGCCGCGAATTGGAAGGGGATCGCCGAGAACTACAACGAGTGCCTGCACTGCCCCGGCGTGCACCCGGAGCTGCAGGCGCTCAGCGACTACATGAGCGGCGACGCGGTCGTCGGCGAGGGGGAGTGGTGCGGCGGCTCGATGACGCTCAGGGACGGGACGCGGACGATGGCGGTGAACGGCGACGGCGCCGCCGCCGGGAGACCGCCGATCGAGGGGCTCGAGGGCCGCGACCTCGAGACGGTGCTCTACTTCGCGCTCTTTCCGAACGCGCTCGTCTCGCTTCATCCCGACTATCTGATGCTCCACACCCTGTGGCCGCGGGCCGCTGGGCGCACCGAGGTGGTCTGTGAGTGGTTCTTCGAACCGGCGACGATCGCGCGGTCGGACTTCGATCCCTCCGATGCCGTCCGGTTCTGGGACACGGTGAACCGCCAGGACTGGCGCGTCTGTGAGCTGGCGCAGAAGGGAGTCGCGACGCGCGGCTACACGGCCGGCCGGTACTCGGCGGAGGAGGTGGACGTCCACGCCTTCGACGTGATGGTCGCCGACCGCTACATGGAGGCGCTGCGGGCGGGCAGCGAGGTCCCGGCGTGAACGACATCGCGCGGCAGCTCGGCGAGGCCGGGTTGCCGGCGCCGGTCGCAGAGCTCGCGGCGCGCGACTGGGACGCGATCATCGTCGGCGGCGGCCACAATGGCCTCACCGCCGCGGCCTATCTGGCGCGTGCCGGACGCTCGGTCCTCGTGCTCGAGCGGCGCGAGCGGCTCGGCGGCGCCGCGACGCTCGAGCGCCCGTTCGCCGACGAACGCTACGTCGTCAGTCCCTGCGCCTACGTCGTCGGCCTCCTCGACGAGCTCGTGATCTCCGAGCTCGACCTGCGCTCGCGTGGGTTGCGCTACTGGGTCGCCGACCCGAACCTCTGGGTCCCGTTCGAGGACGGGACCGCGTTCGGGCAGTGGCTGGACGACGCCAGGACCGAGGCCAACCTGCGGGAGCTCGGCGTCTCCGACAGAGATGTCGCGGGCTACTGGGCCTACGAGGAGCTCTTCGACGAGGCCCGCAGGCGGCTGCGCAAAGGGGAGCGCGACACTTGGGTCGGAGACGCGCCGACCCGCCCGGAGATCGAGGAGCTGCTCGGCTCGGAGGAGATGATCGACCTCGTCTTCGAGGCCTCGATCGCGGAGGTACTGGACGCACACCTCACGGACGAGCGGCTGAAGACGGCCCTCTTCGGCCAGGGGATCATCGGCACCTGGGGCGGGCCGTACGAGAAGGGCACCGCCTCGATCAAGCTCATGCACTACCAGGGCGACCTCGACGGCCAGGGGCCCGTGTGGGGCTATGTCGAGGGCGGAATGGGCATGTGCTCGTTCGCGATCGCGGACGCCGCCGCCGAGGCCGGCGCGACGCTCGCCTGCGGCGTGCCGGTGGCCCGCATCGTCCCGGACGAGGGCGTCGTGCTCGAGGACGGGACGGCGCTTCGGGCCTCCACCGTGATCTGCAACGCGGACCCGAAGCGGCTGCTCGCGATGCTCGACGGCGCCGAGGTCGATGCGGCGTTTCGCGACCGGCTCGAGGCCTGGAAGGTGCGCAGCCCCGTGGTCAAGTTCAACGCGGCGCTCGAGCGCCTGCCGACCTGGACGGCGGCGCCCGGCGAGGCGTGGCCGGCGCGGGCGACGATCGACGCGACGGGGACGATGGCCGAGGCCCAGGCGGCGTTCGACGCCTGCGAGCGCGGTGAGCCGGCGGTCGCGTTCGGCGAGATCTACATCCAGACCGGTCACGACCCGAGCCCTGCGCCCGAGGGGCGGCATCTGATGAGCGTGTTCGGCCAGTACGCGCCATATGACATCGCGGGCTCGGATTGGGACGCTGCACGCGACGGCGTCGCGCGGCAGTTCATCGACCTGATCTCGCGCTTCGCCCCGGACTTCGAGCACTGCCTGATCGACCACGAGGTGCTCGGTCCGCCCGACATCGAGTCGCGGATCGGGCTCACCGGCGGGAACATCTTCCAGGGCGAGGTGACGCCCGACCAGATGTGGGAGGGGCGGCTCGCCGCCCGCACACCGGTCACCGGCCTCTACCTCTGCGGCGCCGCCACCCATCCCGCCGGAAGCGTGATCGCTCTCAACGGGCGTAACGCGGCGGCCGCGGTCCTCGCCGACCAGGGGGCAGGGCTCGCGGTCGCGGCGTCGGCCTGAGCGAAGGCCGGCGGCGGCCGAGCGCCGGGATAGGCTCGAACCGTGGCGGCGGCGGACACGCGGGAGCGGATCCTCGAGGCGGCGTGCGACCTGATCGCGAGCGATGGGATCGACGACGTTCGGATCGCTCGCGTCGCGAACCGCGCCGGCGTCTCGACCGCGCTGGTCCACCACTACTTCTCGACCCGCGAGGAACTCCTCGAGCAGGCGCTCATCCACTCCTTCGAGGCGACCGGGGAGGAGCGCTTCGGCGACGAGCCCCAGGCCGCGAACGCGACGGAGCGCCTCGCACGGGCGATCCGCGAGTGCCTGCCGCTGCCCGGAAGGCAGGAGCGCGAGTGGGTGCTCTGGGTGGAGCTCTGGCTCCGTGCCGTGCGGGATCCGACCCTGCGGCCGGTTGGGGCTCGGCTCTATGAGCGCTACCGCGAGTGGCTCGCCGCGGTGATCCGGACCGGGGTGGAGAGCGGCGAGTTCGACTCGGTCGACCCCGAGCGCGTCGCCGACCACGCGATGGCGCTTTTGGACGGCGCGGGGCTGCGCGCCCTGATCCGCGATCCGGCGATGGACCTCGAGCGAGCGCGCGAGCTGGTCGCCGCGGAGCTCGCGTCGGAGTTGGGCGTCCGCGCCGCCGCGCTGGCCGCGTAGTCCCGCGGGCGGGGCCGGCGGCGGAGGACGTGTATGAGCGGGGCCTGACCTAGGCGCGGTCCGGCCGGGGCTGGATCCGCCCCCGTTCGTACATCGGCAGCTCGAGCTCCGCCGCGGCGCCGCGATCGAGCTGCTCCCACATCCGCGAGACTCCCGCGGTCCCGAAGCGCCGCACGCGCGCCACCGCATCGAGGTCGATGACGTCGGTGACGAGCTCCTCGCCGGCGCCGGCCTCCGCGCGCACGAGCCCCTCCGGATCGACGATCAGGCTGCGGCCGAGGCCGGCCGGGCTCGCGGCGTTCAGGTTGACGACGAAGAGCTGGTTGAAGATCGCGTTCGCTCGCGCGGTGATCAGCTCCGCCGAGCGGTCGCTCGTCGTGGTGAGCGTGGGGTGGATGACGACCTCGGCCCCCAGCCACGCGAGCTGGCGGAAGCTCTCCGGGAAGAAGCCGTCGTAGCAGATCGCGAGGCCGGCCCGGCCGATGCCGGGGATCTCGAAGACCTGGAAGCGGTGGCCCGGGGCGCTGCGCTCGTGGGGCTCCCACGGGAACGCCTTGCGGTATGCCGCGACCAGCCCGTCGTCCGGCGAGATCGCGACCGCGGTGTTGTAGACGCGGCCGTCGTCGCCGCGCTCGTAGACCGAGCCCGGGACGAGCCAGAGCCCGGTCTCGGCTGCGAGCGCCTCGAGGCGCGCGGTGAGCGGGCCCGGGATCTCGACCGCGACGCGGGCCGCGTGGTCGGCGTGGTCGTCGAACTGCCCTGGGAGCGCGGAGAGGTGGAGCTCCGGCAGGACGAGGAGCTGCGCGTGCTCGGCCGTCCGGCTCGCCGCCCGTGCCTCGCGATCGAGCCGCGCGAGCGTCGCCTCCGGCTCCCCCGGCACCGGCGCCGTCTGCAGCGCGGCGATCGAGAGCGACCTCACGACGCGCCGGACAGGACGCGCTCGAACGCCTTCGTGACCTGGTCGCCCTGCTCGCCGCCGAGCACCGGCTCGAACGTGCAGTTCTCGGTGTACTTCTTGCTGGGGAAGATGAGCGGATTGCGGGCCAGCGCCGGGTCTCTCTTTTGGAGGATCTCCTTGACGCCCGAGACCGGGGTCACGTAGTTCACCCACTCGGCGATGTCGGCCTGCACCTTCGGATCGTAGACGAAGTTCATGAACTCGAGCGCCGCCTGAGGGTCCGGCGCGCCGACCGGAATCTCCATGCTCGTCGACCACAGCATGCAGCCCTCCACGGGCATCACGAACTCGATGTTCGGGTTGTCCTTCTGGAGCTGGACGGCGTCCCCCGACCACCCGAGCGCGATCGCGGTGTTGCCGCTCGCCAGGTCGCGGATGTAGTCGTTGCCGGTGAAGCGGCGGATCTGCCCCGACTGCGCCGCCTGGCCGATCTTGTCGACGGCGCTGAGCCACTGCTCGGTGGTCGCGGTGTCCGGGTCGATGCCCATGCACTTGAGCGTCATCGGCAGCGAATCGCGAAGCTCGGTGAGCATCGAGACCTTCCCCGCGTACTTCGGGTCGAACAGGTCGCAGATGGAGTCGACGCCGGGCGCGAGGTCGGTGCGGACGATCAGCCCCGTCATGCCGCTCTGCCACGGGACCGTGAAATCGCGGTCGGGATCCGCCGCCGGGTTGCGGAGCGCCGGGATCAGGTTCGCCTCGACGTTCGGGAGCTTCGACTTGTCGAGCTCGTAGAGGTAGCCGAGGTCATACATCTTGCGGGCCAGCCAGTCGCTGACGGTGATCACGCTTCGCCCGCCCGACTCGTCCTTGGCGAGAAGCGGCTGGAGCTTCGCGAAGAACTCGGAGTTGTCGTTGATGTCCTCGATGTAGGAGACGTCGATTCCGGTCTCGTCCTCGAACTCCGCGATCGTCCCGTCCTTGCCGGGGTCGACGTAGAGCGGCCACTGCGAGATCGTGAGCTGATCCGTGACCTCGCCGGCGGGCACCGCCTGCGCCTCCTGCTCCCCGCCCGAGTCGAGGCCGCCGCCGTCGCCACCGCACGATGCGAGCGCCAGCGCGACGATCGCGATCGCCGCGGCCAGGGCGGCCCTGATGTCATTTCTTTGAATCAGATTTCAAAAATAACCGCCCGCATCGGGCAATGTCAAGGGCAATCTGCGCCGTTACGCGCGATACCGTTCAAGGTATGAGGCGAAAGGACCAGGCGCGCAGGCGAGCGCAGCTCGTCGCCGCAGCCCGCGACGTGCTCCTGGAGCGCGGGGCGCTCGGTCTCCGCGTGAAGGATGTCGCCGAGCGGGCGGGCCTCTCGTCGAGCGCCGCCCTCTACTACTACCCGGACTTCGAGGAGCTCCTGCTCGAGGTCGCGACCGACGCGATGAGCCGCTACGCCGAGCGCCGGGCGGACGCGATCCGCGGCATCGGCGACCCGGTCGAGCAGCTTCGGGAGGCGGTCCGGCTCGGTGTGCCGGCGGGGCCCGACGACGAACAGAGCCGGCTGCTTTATGAGCTCGATGCGATGACGGGGGCCAGCCGGCTGTTCGCGACGCTGTCGGTGAGCTTCTTCGACCGGCAGACGATGCTCTATGAGCGCGTGATCGAGCGCGGAGCCGAGTCCGGGGCCTTCGAGCTCTCCTCCGATCCCGTGACGATCGCCCGGGCCCTCGTCGCGCTCGAGGACGGCCTCGGGCTGCAGGTCGTTCTCGGCCATCCCGGGATCGACGCACAGCGCGCCGAGCGCATCCTGCTCGCCGCGGCCAGCGCCGCGGTCGGCGTGGAGCTGCTGTCGCCGTCCCGCGTATAACGGCGCCCAAGCGGCGCTAACACCACACGGGCGATCGCACCGCACGGTCGCCGCGCCTTCCGGCGTCCGGAGCTAGGGCGCGGCGGCCGTCTCGGCGACCACGCCGGCCGCGCCGGCGCCGCCGCCCGCCGGTGCAGCCGCGGCGCCCTCCTCGCGCGTGAGCCGGTGCGCGAGGTAGACCGGGATGATCGAGATCAGCACGACCAGCACGGCGACCACGTTCACGATCGGCACCTGGTTCGGGCGAAAGAGGTTCGAGAAGATCCAGATCGGCAGCGTCTCGGAGCCGGCGCCGAGCGTGAAGGTCGTCACGATGATCTCGTCAAAGGAGAGCGCGAAGGCGAGCAGGGCGCCCGCGACGAGCGCCGTTTGCATGTTCGGCAGCGTGATGTGGCGGAACGTCTGCCAGGTGTGGGCGCCGAGGTCCGCCGAGGCCTCCTCGAAGTTCCCGGAGACGCGGCGCAGCCGGGCGACCACGTTGTTGTAGACGAGCACGATGCAGAAGGTCGCGTGGCCGACGACGACGGTGAAGAAGCCGAGGTTGATCCCGAGCACCTCGCGGAACGTGTCGCTGAGCGCGATCCCGGTGACGATGCCCGGCAGCGCGATCGGCAGGATGACCAGGAACGAGATCGTCTCGCGGCCGAAGAAGCGGTAGCGGCTGACGGCGAACGCGGCCAGCGTTCCGAGCAGGAGCGCGATCCCGGTGGCCACCGCACCGACCTCGAGCGAGGTGACGAAGGCGTCACGGGCGCCGTCGTTGCGGATCGCGACCCCGAACCAGTGCGTCGTCAGGTCCTCGGGCGGCCAGCCGAGGGCCGGGCCGCCGTTGAAGGCGTAGATCGCGACCACGAGCAGCGGCAGGTAGACGAACGCGAGCGTGATCGCGACGCCGACCCGCAGGGCGATTCGTGTTCCGCGCGAGAGCCTCATAGATGCTGGAACGCGCCCAGCCGTCGGGCGATCAGGAGGTAGATGACCATGACCACGATCGGCACCATCGCGAACGCCGAGGCGAGCGGCAGGTTGTTGGTGATGTTGGCCTTGACGACGTTGCCGATGAACTGCGTGTCCGGGGAGACCAGCGACGGAGTGATGTAGTCGCCGAGCGTGAGCGAGAAGGTGAAGATCGAGCCGGCGACCACGGCCGGGAAGGCGAGCGGCAGGACGATCCGGCGAAACGTCGTCCCCGGTCGCGCCCCGAGGTCGTCGGACGCGTTGAAGAGCGAGTTCGGGATCCGCTCGAGCCCGGCATAGATCGGGATGATCATGTAGGGCAGCCAGAGATAGCTCTCGACCAGCCACACCGCGGTCGTCCCGTAGCCGGGCCCGGAGATCCCGAGCGGGTCGAGCGCCCAGTTGACGATCCCGCCGGAGGACAGCATCGTCCGCCACGCGTAGACCTTGACGAGGTAGAAGGACCAGAGCGGCATCAGCACCGCGACGACGAGCAGGCCCTTGGCGCGCGGGCTCGCGACCTTCGCCATGTAGAAGGCGATCGGCACCGCGAGCAGGATGTCGGTGATCGTCGCCGCCGCGGCGATGCCGATCGTCCGGCCGGCCACGTCGCGGTAGACGGGCTGCTCGCCGAGCTCCTTGAAGTTGTCGAGCGAGAAGCTGCGCGTGGTCTCGCCGCTGAGGGCGTCGACGCTCCAGAACGAGGCGACCAGCAGTACCGCCAGCGAGCCGATGTACCCGATCACCAGCCAGCCGATCGGGCCGGCCAGCAGGCTGCCGATCTGGAGCCGCGGGCGGCCGTGGAAGAGGTCGGCGAGCCTGCGGCCCACCGACCTCCGCGGCGCTGACCCGGCTAGGTCAGCAGCTTCCACGGCCTCGTACTCAGCCCTTGATCTCCGTCCAGGCGGAGACCCAGTCGTTGTAGTCCATGCATTCCGAGCCGCGGTCATCACCGCAGTCGGCGACCGGGGTGATCCAGTAGTAGACGCGGCTCCAGAACTCCGGATCGTCGGCGTGATACTTCGCGCAGAAGTTCTTATCCGCGGTGAAGTCACACGACTTGCTCTGGGCGGGCGCCTCGCCGAACCACTCCGAGACCTGGGCGTTCACCTTCGGGTCGATGATGTGGTCCATCCACATGTACATGCAGTTCGGGTGCGCAGCCTCCGAACTCATCATCCACGTGTCGGACCATCCGGTCGCGCCCTCCTGGGGGAGGAAGCCCGTGCCGCCCGCGCTCGTCGCCACCGACTCGCCCTCGCCCTTGAGCGCGAAGTACTGGTACTGCCACGTGGTCGCGACGACGTCATCGCCGTTTTCGAACGCCGAGATCTGCTTGAGCGCGTCCGACCAGTACTCGCCGACGTTCGGCTTCTGCTGCTTGAGCAGGTCGACCGCGGCGTTGAACTGGTCCTCGTCGAGCTCGTACGGGTTGTCGATCCCGAGATCCGGCTGATGGGCCTTGAGATAGACGGCCGCGTCCGCGATGTAGATCGGGTCGTCGTAGACGCTGATCTTGCCCGCGTACTTCGACGCCTCGTTCGGGTCGAGGAGCGGTGCCCAGGTGGACCCGTCGATGTCGGCGGCCTCCTGGGTGTTCCACATCAGCACGTTGGCTCCGCGCGCGTGCGGGATTCCGTAGTTCGTGCCGTCGACCGTGTTGTACGGCTGGTTCTTGAGGTCCTCGAACACCGTCGCGTAGTTGGGGACGAGGTCGACGTTGATGGGTGCGACGTCGCCGCCGTCGACGAGCCGCAGCGAGGCGTTGCCCGAGGCAGAGACGCCGTCGTACTGACCGGTCCGCATCAGGTCGACCATCTCGTCGGACGTGCCGGCGACCTTGACGTTGACCTGACATCCGGTCTGCTGCTCGAAATCGCTGACCCAGTCGACCTTGGGATCGGTGGAGCCGTCCTCGACGTAACCGGCCCAGGCGATCAGGTTGACCTCGCCCTCACCCTTGCCGAGCTCGGTCTGGGCCTCGGCGCCGTCGGAGTCCGAGTCGTCGTCCGACCCGCAGCCCGCGGCGAAGGCGAGCATGAACGCCACCAACCCCCCGAGCACGAGCCAGACAACCCTTGCCGGGTCGCCTCGCTTGTTTCGCATCACTGTTCTCCTCTCTGAGCCGCGGACGACACCGCGACGGTGTGTTCAGGTCGCCAGCCGACGACCACCTCCCGGCCAGCCTGCTCGAGCGCCTGTGCAGACGACGTCTCGAGGTTCTGGCGGACGACTTGAAGCTCTCCCCCCGCGTCTAGTGCGACCAGGTACCGGGTGATCATCCCCGCGTAGGCGACGTCGCGGACGCGGCCGCGCTCCGTCTCCAGCCCGTCGGTCGGCTGCCCCGGGTCCAGCATGCGCACCTTCTCCGGTCGCACGGTGAACTGCCGGCCCTCGCGCTCGAGCACGTTCGAGATCCCGACGAAGCCGGAGACGAACCGGTTCGTCGGCGCCTCGTAGACCTCGGCGGGAGTCCCGACCTGCTCGACGCGGCCCTCGTTGAAGACCGCGATCCGGTCGGACATCGTCAGCGCCTCCTCCTGGTCGTGGGTGACGTAGACGAACGTGATCCCGACCTCGCCCTGGATCTGTTTGAGCTCGACCTGCATCTGCTCGCGCAGCTTCAGGTCGAGCGCGCCGAGCGGCTCGTCGAGCAGCAGCACCCGCGGCCTGTTGACGATCGCCCGTGCGAGCGCCACCCGCTGGCGCTGGCCGCCCGAGAGCTCGCTCGGCTTGCGGTCGCCGTAGCCGCCGAGCCGGACCATCTCGAGGGCCTCGTCGCGGCGCCGCGCCCGCTCGGCCTTGTCGACGCGCTTCACCCGCATGCCGTACTCGACGTTCTCGCCGACGCTCATGTGTGGGAAGAGCGCGTAGTCCTGAAAGACGGTGTTTACCTCGCGGTCATAGGGAGGCGTGGTCCCCACATCGCGCCCCGCCAGCTCGACCGTGCCAACGTCCGGGAGCTCGAACCCGGCGATCATCCGCAGCGTCGTCGTCTTGCCCGAGCCCGACGGCCCGAGCATCGTGAAGAACTCGCCGCGCCGCACGTCCAGATCGATGCCGTCGACGGCGACGACGTCGCCGTAGGCCTTCCGCACCCCGCGCAGCCGGATGTCGAGCTGCGCCTCGGACTCCGGGGCGGAGGGCGGGGACGACGGGCTTGCGGTCGAGCTCAGTTGCTCCACTGCGTACAACTGGGGCGCGGTAGCACGGGTGACGACCTTATGCGAACCGTACGACTGCTGCCACCCCGGAGCCTGGACAAATTCTCCCGGGTGCGTTGGCCGGTCCGTCATACGAGCCGTGCGAGCGCCGTCACGACGGCCGCGAGCGCGACCACCGGCAGGGTCGAGAGCCCCACCGCGAGCGCGCCGCCCGCCGCGGCGACCCCGAGGACCCGCGCGTCGACCTCGAGCGCCCCGCCCTCGGGCGCCCCAACGGTCTCGACCACCACGAGCGCGGCGAGGAGCGCCGGAGCGATGAAAGCGATCACGGCCGCGGCGCGCGCGGGGATGTCGCGACCACCGAGCGCGAGCGGCCCCGACGCGCGGATCACCGCGGTGGCCACCGCGAGCACCGCGATGGTGACCCAGACCTCGCTCATTGCGCCAGCTCGCGCGCGTCGAGCAGGCCGATCAGCGCCGCGCCGGTGGCCGCGATCACGGGAATGCCTGCCGGCGTGAACGGGATCAGCACCAGCGCGATCAGGCTGCCGATCGCGGCGACGAGCGCGGGGCGGCCCCACCGCAGCTCCCCCTCCATCAGCAGACAGAGGAAGAACGCCGGGAACAGCGCGTCGAGCCCGAAGTCGCCCGGGTCCGCGATCACCTCGCCCGCGAAGACGCCGATCGCCGTGCCCAGCACCCAGCAGGGATACGAGGGCATGGTGACGCCGAGCATGTACGGCACCGAGAAGCGGCCGCCGCCGCGGCTCGCAGCGGCCCACGAGAAGTCGATCAGTGCCTGACCGATCGCCGCACGTCGGAGCGGTCCCCCGCGGGTGGAGGGCGCAATCGCGATCCCCATCGGCACGTAGCGAAGGTTGAGCAGGATCCCTGCGGCGACCGCTGCCGCGGCGCCGCCGCCGGCGCTCAGCACGGCGACGGCGGCGAACTGAGCCGAGCCGGCGAACACGGTCATCGACATGACGATCGGCGCCACCTTGCCCATCACCGGCTGCGCGAGGACACCGAAGGAGACCGCGAGCAGCAGCGCGGCGAACGAGTACGGGATGCCGACGCGAAGGCCCCGCTCGAACTCCCCGCTGCGCGGGTCCGCTTGGCCCTCCGACGACACGGCCCGCCATTGTGGCGGGCCGTGGAGGGAGGAGCTATTCGACTTGCTTCAGGCGCTAGAAGCCGGCCGGATGGCGGGCCACATATCCCCCGCTGGAGCGCATCTGGGTGCTCCAGCCGGGACCGTCGCCGGCGGTCATCGAGGTGTCGAGGCGCAGGCCGGCGATCACCGCATAGATGTGCCCCTCGTTCGAGTAGGTGGTGATCCACCGACCCTTGCCGCGCTCTTCCCAGCGCATGAACGAGCCGGACGGCATCGCGTAGTCGAGCAGCCCGGCGCCCGTCAGTGCATAGCTCACCGAGCCCGAGCAGTCGTAGCAGCGGTCGCGCCGGCGGGCGTGACCGCCGCCCATGCAGTACGGCTTGCCCTTGACGATCTCGTTCGCGGCCTCGATCGCGCGCACGACCTTGCGCGGCGCGCTCGCGGGCGGGACGGCATAGCCGTCCTTGAGCTTCGCGCTCGCGCCGGGCGCGGTCTGGCCGGTGGTCGGCGGATCGTCGCCGGTGCCGCCCATCCCGATTCCGCCGCTGTCGGCGCCGAGCGCCGTGGCGGGTACGAGGACCAGGGAGGCTGTTGCGACTGCGAGACCGAGGGCGACGCGGTGCTTCCCCTTCGGCCCCGAATTCGTTTCATAGGTCAACGGCAGGTCTCCTTCGTCGGCCTACGGGGTTAGCTGACGGGCTGGCGCTGAAAGAGCCTGCGCCCCCACCCAATCGGGTGGGTTAGCCCCAAAGTTGGTTCCCCCGTTCCCCGGCACATTGGCTGGGGATTCGGCTTTACCGGTTATCGAGTTGCGGCAGCTTACACAGTTCGACGCCGAAGTGCAAAGACCTGCTCACAGAAAAGTGTAAATTTGCACAAGGCGCGCTAACGGAATGCTCGTCAACGGGCGGGGTTCGCCGCCGCCCATCCGGCGATCCGCCTCGAGTCCCGGATCACCTCTCCCGAGTCGGTGACGAGCACCGGGACGGCGTGCTGTCCCGTCAGCTCCTCGACCCGCTTGCGCCCGGGCGTCATCACGTGCACGAGGCTCGGCCCGATCCCGAGGCCGTGGACCTTCTCGAGCTCGGGGTAGTGGCCCACGTCACGAGCGCGACTGTATCCGTCGGCCGGAGACCGAGGCGCTGCTAGCTTGCCCGAGCGTGAAGCTGGCCGGCAAGAGCGTCCTGCTCACCGGGGCCACGGGGGGACTCGGGCGGGCGATCGCTAGTGCCTTGGCGGATCGCGGGGCGACGCTCGTCCTCAGCTCGCGCAAATCCGCCGAGCTCGAGGACCTGGCCGCGAGCCTGCCGGGCTCGACCCACGCCGCTGTGGTGGCCGACCTCGCCGTCGACGGCGAGGGGCTGCGGCTGCTCGAGGCGGCGGGGGAGATCGACGCGCTCGTCGCCAATGCGGGCCTGCCCGCCGCCGGTCGGCTCGACGGCTTCAGCCAGGAGGAGATCACGCGCGCCCTTCGGGTCAACCTCGAGGCGCCGGTGCGGATGGCACGCGAGCTCGTCCCGCGGCTGACCGTGAAGGGCGACGGTCACCTCGTCTTCCTCTCCTCGATCTCCGGTAGGGCGGCGACGCCGCGCGCCTCGCTCTACGCGGCGACCAAGTTCGGGATCCGCGGCTTCGCCCTCTGTCTTCGCGATGACCTGCGCCGGACCGGCGTGGGCGTGTCGGTGATCAGCCCGGGGACGATCCGCGGCGCGGGGATGTTCGCGGACTCGGGCGCCGCCGGCCACCCGCTGCTGGGCACGGCGAGACCTGAGCAGGTCGGCGCGGCTGTCGCCCGGGCGATCGAGCGCGACCGCGGCGAGATCAGCGTGGCGCCGCTTCGCCAGCGGCTGATGTCCCGGATCGCGGTCAACGCGCCGGAGCTCTCGGGCAGGGTCGCGGGCGACGTCGCGGCCCGGGTCGCGGACGAGATCGCGGCGGGGCAGACCGAGAAGCGCTAGGTGCCGGCGAGGAACTCGGAGATGGCGGCATGGGTCGCCGCCGCCGCCTCGAGCTGTGGGACGTGGCCACAGTCGAGCACGACGTGCTCCGCGGCCGGCAGCGCGCGGCGGACGTGCTTGGCGAACGCCATCGGCACGAGCCTGTCGTGGCGGCCCCAGACGAACATGGTGCGCGGCGAGAGCCGCTCGAGCCGGGACCAGAAGCCCCGCTCGCCGTGGGGCTCGTCGCGGTAGATGTTCCGCGCGGCCTCGTAGAACGCGAAGCGCCCGCCCGCGGTGCAGAAGGCGCGCAGGAACTCGTCGATCCCGGCCGCGACCCATCCTCGGTCCCCGTTCGGGATCAGCCGTCGCACGACCGGCTCCACGATCGCGCGCGGCGCCGGCTGGATCAGCCCGAGCCGCGAGACCGGGAGCTGGAGGAGCAGGCTGAGGGTGCGGTCGTGGCGAAGCCACGCCATCGCGGGGCTCAGGAGGACGATCCCGCCGAACCGGTCAGGCGCACACAGCCCGGCCTCGATCGCGACGCGCCCGCCCATGCTGTTGCCGACGAGGTCGGCGCGCTCGAGGCCGAGGCGGTCGAGCAGCCCGATCACTGCGTCGGCGAACCACGGTGCGTCGTAGCGGCCGCCAAGCGGCTTCGCCGAGTCGCCGAAGCCCGGCAGGTCGACGGCGATCACCCGGCGCTCGGGCGCAAGGGCGGCGATCGTCGTCAGAAACGAGGCCTTCGTCCCGCCCAGTCCGTGCAGGCAGACGAGCGGCTCGCCATGCCCGGCCTCCATCGTCGAGAGCCGGCCGACGGGTGTCTCATGCGACGCGAAGCGCAAGCGGCCGGGCTCCCGCGCGCCACTGGTCGCGGCGATGAGGCCGATGCTGAGGTGGAGGTTTCGCCGCACCCGGAGGCGCCGGCGCCGGAACTCCTCGAGCCCGGCGCGCGCGTCGAGGGCCACCCGCCGCCACACCTCCTCGCTCGCCGAGATCGACGCATCCGGCTGCCCGCGCGGCCGGTCCAGCCGCGCCGCACCGTTCGCCAGCACCGCGTCCCACTCCAGCTCGCCGACGGCGAGCCGGATCCGCGCGGGCCGGCCGAGCAGGTCGATCACATCCGGGTCGTACTGCCCAAGCAGGGACTCGAGCGCGAGCGGCGGGGGCACCGGCGTCGATCTTCTCAGGGCGGTCAGCTCCATTTCCGGGCATGTGCCCGGCGACGCCGCGCGCTAACCCCGTGCTCGGGTGTAAAGCGGCGCGCGTGCGGAATACTGGATGGGTATGAGCGGTTCCTTTAATGCCAAGAGCACCCTGGAGGTCGCGGGTCGCGAGTACGAGATCCACCGCCTCGACGCCCTGCAGGAGCGATTCGACACGGCAAGGCTTCCCTACTCGCTCAAGGTGCTGCTCGAGAATGCGCTGCGGCTCGAGGACGGCGAGTCGGTGACGGCGCAGGACGTCGAGACCATTGCGTCGTGGGACGCGGGCGCAGAGCCGTCCGAGGAGATCCCGTTCCAGCCCGCCCGGGTGCTGATGCAGGACTTCACCGGCGTCCCGGCGATCGTCGACCTGGCCGCGATGCGCGACGCGATCGACGAGCTCGGATCCGACCCGGCGAAGATCAACCCGCTCGTCCCCGTCGACCTGATCATCGACCACTCCGTGCAGGTCGACGCGTTCGGCAACCCGCGCGCCTTCGATATCAACGCCGACCGTGACTACGAGCGCAACCGCGAGCGCTACGCGTTCTTGCGCTGGGGCCAGCAGGCGTTCGACAACTTCCGCGTCGTCCCGCCGGCGACCGGGATCTGCCACCAGGTGAACCTCGAGTACCTCGGCCAGGTGGTGTTCCGGCGCGAGGTCGACGGCATCACGCAGGCCTATCCCGACACGCTTGTCGGCACCGACTCCCACACGACGATGATCAATGGCCTCGGCGTCCTCGGCTGGGGCGTCGGAGGGATCGAGGCGGAGGCGGCGATGCTCGGCCAGCCGATCTCGATGCTGTTGCCGCAGGTGGTCGGCTTCAAGCTCTCCGAGGAGCTGCCGGAGGGATCGACCGCCACCGACCTCGTCCTCACCGTCACCGAGATGCTGCGCGAGCGCGGCGTCGTCGGCAAGTTCGTCGAGTTCTTCGGCCCTGGCCTGCACACGCTCGGACTCGCCGACCGGGCGACGATCGGCAACATGTCGCCGGAGTTCGGCTGCACCTGCGCGATCTTTCCGGTCGATCGCGAGACGCTCCGCTACCTCGAGTTCACGGGTAGGCCGACCGAGCTGATCGAGCTGGTCGACGCCTACTCGCGCGAGCAGGGGACCTTCCACGACTCGGAGTCCGAGGACCCCACCTTCTCCGAGACGCTCGAGCTCGACCTCTCCTCCGTGCAGCCGTCGATCGCCGGCCCGAAGCGCCCGCAGGACCGGATCGCGCTCTCGGATGCCAAGGCCGCCTTCCTCGAGTCGCTCAAGGAGTTTGACCCGGAGGCCGCGCAGAGCCTCGGCAACGGCTACGACGAGGCGATCGCCGGCACCTTCCCCGCCTCCGACCCGCCCGGCGAGGATCACAACGACGAGCGCGGGAAGCCGCGCCGCGCGGGCGGCACGGTGGTCGAGGAACGCAAGGCGGAACCGGTGCCGGTGACGCTCGAGGACGGCGAGGACGTCGAGCTCGACCACGGCCGGGTCGTGATCGCCGCGATTACGAGCTGCACCAACACGTCGAACCCCTCGGTCATGATCGGCGCCGGCCTGCTGGCGAAGAAGGCGGTCGAGCGCGGGCTGAGCTCGAAGCCGTGGGTGAAGACCTCGCTCGCCCCCGGATCGACCGTCGTCACCGACTACCTGAAGCAGTCCGGCCTCGACGAGGCCCTCGATCAACTCGGCTTCAACCTCGTCGGGTACGGCTGCACGACGTGCATCGGCAACTCGGGGCCGCTGCCGGAGGCGATCTCCGAGGCGGTCAACGCGCAGGAGCTTGTCGTCTGCTCCGTGCTCTCGGGCAACCGAAACTTCGAGGGCCGGATCCAGCAGGACGTGCGCAACAACTACCTCGCGTCGCCGCCGCTGTGCGTCGCCTACGCGCTCGCCGGGCGGATGGACGTCGACCTGACGCGCGAGCCGCTCGGCACCGACTCAGACGGCAACGATGTCTTTTTGTCCGACCTCTGGCCGAGCTCGGAGGAGGTCAAGCAGACGATCGCCGACGCGGTGCGGCAGGACATGTTCGAGAGGTCCTACGCCGACGTCTTCACCGGCGACGACCGCTGGCGCGAGCTCGACACACCCGAGGGCGACCGCTACACGTGGCCCGACTCCACATACGTCCGCAAGCCCAGCTTCTTCGAGGGCATGGACGCCGAGCCGGAGCCGATCGAGCCGATCACCGGCGCGCGGGTCCTGGCCGTGCTCGGCGACAGCGTCACCACGGACCACATCTCTCCGGCGGGCGCGATCAAGAAGGACAGCCCCGCCGGCCGGTGGTTGATCGACAATGGGGTCGAGCCTCGCGACTTCAACTCCTATGGCTCGCGCCGCGGAAACCACGAGGTGATGATCCGCGGCACGTTCGCCAACGTCCGCCTACGCAACCAGCTGGTCGATCGCGAGGGCGGCTTCACCCGCCACTTCCCGGACGGCGAGGAGACCACCATCTACGAGGCGGCGATGAACTACGCGGACGAGGGCCTGCCACTCGTCGTCCTGGCCGGCAAGGAGTACGGTTCCGGCTCCTCCCGCGACTGGGCGGCGAAGGGAACGGCGCTGCTCGGTGTGCGCGCGGTGCTCGCAGAGAGCTTCGAGCGCATCCACCGCTCGAACCTGATCGGGATGGGCGTCGTGCCGCTCCAGTTCCCGGAGGGTGAGTCGGCCGCGTCGCTCGGGCTGAGCGGCGAGGAGACGTTCGACGTCGGCGACCTCGAGCAGAGGGAGGCGCGGACGGTGGCGGTGAAGGCTTCGCGCGACGGCTCAGATCCGGTCGAGTTCGAGGCACGAGTGCGTCTCGACACGCCGAACGAGGTCCGCTATTTCCAGAACGGCGGCATCCTGCACCGCGTGCTGCGCGACCTGCGCGACGCCTAGTCGGAATCCGGCATCGCGTCGCGGTTGACACCGCGTTGCGCGATGGGGCAGAATGGGACTCGCCCAGCGGGAGGGAGAATCTTCAAGACTCGTCCCCGGCTAGTCCCGCCTCCGGGGACGATCGCGTCGGCATCCCTCCCTGGCTACCGACGCGCTGGCGGTGGCGCGGGCCGTGTGGACCCCCTGCCTCCCGCGGCCCCGCCCCGCCAATTACGTCGCCGGGAGGGTGAAGCTTGTGCCAAGCCGGCGCAACGAAATTGCTTCCCCCCTACGATCGAATGACTCAGGCTCCTTCGAACGGGTACAGGGCAAAACCAAAGGGGAGAAGTCAAGGGGAATTCGCCGTGGGGCGGGCCGCGTGACCCCCTTCGCGGTCCCGCCCCGTCTATTTAGACGGCGGGATCGGCGCCCCACGCTCGATGTAACGGATCGCGATCACGCTGCCGACCGGCCCGACGGGCGTGAGCGTCGCGGCGAGCAACGTGTACGGAGCCTCGTGGCGCAGGACCGCGAGCCAGATCAGGAGCGCCAAGGCGACGAACCCGATCCCGTGCGAGAGCCCGAGCACGGCCGTTGGTCCGTCGAGGCCGGGCGCGAGCCAGACGACGATCAGGGCCGCGAACAACGCGAGCTCGACGTAGGACGCCCGCTTCACACAGACGAACATCGGCCCGGGCACCGGGGCCCTCAGAACTGCGGAATCCTCGGCGCTCATCGGACCGATTGATAGCGAAGCGCGCACGCCGCGATCGCCGGCTTCTAGCCGAGCCCCAGGTCGCGCCTTAGCCGCCGAGCCACGGCGCTCGCGTCGCGGCCGAGCTGCCGGTCGCTGACGCGGCGAATCGTGAGCCCCGCATCTTCTAGCTCGGCCGCCTTGATCCGGTCGCGCTCGAACGCGGTTGGTGAGGAGTGCGCTCCGTAGCCGTCGACCTCGACGACGAGGCCGTGCTGGGGCCAGAAGAAGTCCACCTCCCACCTGCCAACCCGCGCATTCACCTCCGGCTCCGGCAGCCCAGCCGCCCGGATCAGCTCGAGCATTCGCGCTCGGCCGGTGAGCGAAGGCGCGCGGGTGCGCGCCGCGCGTCGAGCAGCTCCCGGAGCGTCGCAGTACCGCGCTTGCGCCCGGCACGTTCGAGCGCGGCGAGCATCCGAGCGCGATCGGTGAGTCGTAGGGCGAAGGCCTCGGCGAGCGCCCGCTCGAGTGCGTCTCGCGAGGCGCAGGACGCCAGATCGATGAGCGTCCGGGCGGGCGAGGTGACCGGGATGCCGAAACGGTGGCCGATTTCGTCGGCCTCCAGGCGGCGGGTTCGGTGGACGACTGCGCCGCGTCGAGGCCCGGAATTCCGGCTACGAACGGTGACATGAGTTGGGACCTCTCGCTCTGGGTACGGCAGGAAGGCCCGCAGGTACGCCGCGGATATGTGGCTCACCGCCGTCCCCGGACCGCAGGCCAGGACGGCCGCAGCCTCGCGCGTGTGCTGCGTGACCCATCCCCCGAGGAGGTAGACGCCGGCGTGCAAGCGGCTGAGCTCTCCACGCTCGAGCCGCCGCTCGATCTCGCGGACCGTCATTCCGGCGTCGAGCAACTGGCGCCGGGTCACTACGCCGTGTTGGCGCGCAGCGATCGCCCGAGTGTTTTGGGCTGCCCGAAGCCGCTCGGTCCGTAGTCGAGTGACGCGCTGACCACCCACTGGGTGGTCGATGTGGCACTCGACGGTGATTCGCCCCCGCGCAGGGGCCGGGGGCGGGCCGGCTACCCCTCCAGCGCGGTGAGCACGATGCGCTCCTGCTCGAGGCGGTGCGCGGCCGGGTAGCCCTCGCTGGGACTCGAGCGCTGCGGGCGGCCGACGTACTGCAGCTGGGCGCCGTCGGGCAGAAGCGCGGGCAGCCGGCGCGCCATGACGCTCCAGGCGCCCATGTTCTTCGGCTCCTCCTGAGCCCAGACGACCTTCTTCAGGTTCGGGTAGGAGGCGATCAGCTCCTGGATCTCGTTGCGCGCGAACGGGTAGAGGAGCTCGACCCGCGCGACCGACGCGGAGCTGGCGCGCTCGCGGCGGTCGTGCTGGTCGATGTCGTAGAACACCTTGCCGCTGCAGAGCACGAGTCGGTCGATCTCCTCGTGGCGCCCCTGTGCGCGCGGGTCGTCGAGCACGAGACCGAACTGCCCGGTCGTCAGGTCCTCGAGCGACGAGGCCGCGGCGCGCAGCCGCAGGAGCCCCTTCGGCGTGAACACGACCAGCGGTCGCGGTTTCGCGATCCGCGCCTGGCGGCGGAGCAGGTGGAAGTACTGCGCCGCCGTCGTCGGGTTCGCGAGCCGGATGTTTCCCTCGGAGCCGAGCTGGATGAAGCGCTCGATGCGGGCGCTCGAGTGCTCCGGACCGCCGCCCTCGTAGCCGTGGGGGAGGAGCAGGGTGAGGCGGGTCGTCTGTCCCCACTTCGACTCGCCGGAGGCGATGAAGCTGTCGATGATCACCTGTGCCGCGTTCGCGAAGTCGCCGAACTGCGCCTCCCACAGGATCAGGCTCTCGGGCGAGGCCGCCGAGTAGCCGTACTCGAAGCCCAGGCACGCGGCCTCCGAGAGCGGGCTGTTGTGGAGCTCCATCGGCGCCAGCGCGCCAGGCAGGTTCTGGATCGGGACGTACCTGAGGCCCGTATTCTCGTCGTGGAGCGCGAGGTGGCGATGGGAGAACGTGCCGCGCTCGGTGTCCTGGCCGGTGAGGCGGATGTGGGTCCCCTCGGTGAGCAGCGACGCGAAGGCGAGAGCCTCGGCGTGGCCGAACTCCACCTCGCCCGACTCGAGCCTTTCGATTCGAGAGAGCAGCGGCTTGCGGAGCTTGCGGTGGACCGTGAAGCTGTCGGGAACGCGCAGGAGCTCCTGGTTCAGCGACCGGAGGCGCTTCTCGGAGACGGCGGTCTCCACCTCGGGGCTCTTCCTGCGATCGAGCTCGCCGGTTCCGAGCGCCGTGGAGCTCGGGTCCTCGTACTCGCCCGCCTCCATCTTCGCGCGCAGGTCGTGGAGCTGGGACTGCAGCCACTCGAGCCGCCCGCGCCCCTGCTGCTCGACCTCCTCGGCGCTGATCACGCCCTCGTGGACTAGCTGCTGCGCGTAGATCTGCGACACCGGCGGGTGGTCCTTGATCTGCGTCGCCATGCGCGGCTGCGTGTACGCAGCCTCGTCGGTCTCGTTGTGGCCGTAGCGGCGGTAGCCGATCAGGTCGATGACGACGTCGCGGCCCCACTGCTCGCGGTAGGACATCGCGAGGCGCACGGCGGAGATGCATGCCTCGACGTCGTCGGCGTTCACGTGGATGATCGGACAGTTGAAGCCCTTCGCCATGTCGCCTGCGTACGGCGTCGAGCGCTCCTCGCTCGGATCGGTCGTGAACCCGACCTGGTTGTCGGTGATCAGGTGGATCGTCCCGCCGGTCGAGTAGCCCTTCAGCGACTGGAGGTTGAGCGTCTCGGCGACGACCCCCTGGCCGGGGAAGGCGGCGTCGCCGTGGAGCAGCACCGGCACCGCGACGTGCGGGTTGTGGTGGAGCTGCGGGCCGGAATGCTCGGTCTGCGCGGCCCGCGCGCCGCCGGTGACGACCGGGTCGACGAACTCGAGGTGGCTCGGGTTCGGATACAGGCGCATCTTCACCTGCTCGTCGTCGCGCGTGGTGAAGAGTCCCTCGGCGCCGTGGTGGTACTTGACGTCGCCCGTGCCCGAGTGCGGGATCGCCGCGATCGCCTTCACCTGGTCGAGCGCCTTCGCGCCCTCGAACTCGGCGAGGATCGACTCGACGGAGCGGCCGAGGTTGTGCGCAAGCACGGCCAGTCGGCCCCTATGGGCCATCCCGATCACGACCTCCTCGGCGCCGTTCTGGCGTGCCAGCATCGCGATCTCGTCGAGCATCGGCACGGTCGAGTCGAGCCCCTCGATCGAGAACATCTTCTGGCCCAGGTAGGCCTTCTGCAGGAAGCGCTCGAACTGAAAGACCTCGATCAGCCGCGAGAGCAGCGCCTGCTTTTCGTCCGGGGCGAGCGGCGCCCGGTGCCAGCCCGTCTCGATCATCTCCCGCAGCCAGACCCGCTGCTGGTGGGAGGAGAGGTGCTCGACCTGGTAGGCGATCGTCCCGCAGTAGGCCTGGCGCATCCGCGGGAGCGCGTCGAGCAGGGTCTCGCCCTCGACGCCGATCCGCAGGATCGAGGCCGGGATCTTCGACATCAGCTCCGGCGTCAGGTTCACGTTCTCTGGATCGAGCGCCGGATCGCCCTTCGGCTCGCCGCCCAGCGGGTTGACGTTTGCGGCCAGGTGCCCGTGGGTCCGATATGCCTTGAGCAGCGAGGTCGCCGCCTGCACCGCCTGGAGCAGGTCGAGGTCGGGCTCGGCGGTGACCGCGGCCTGCGGGCGTGGCGCGGCGCCGAGCGGCGGTGCTGAGGCGGAGGCCGGGTGGGCCTTCGTGACCACGCTCTCCGGCACCCCGAGCGCCTGTGCGACCGACTCGTAGAAGCCGTCCTCGCCTTGGAGGAGCTGGTCGAGGCGGCGCAGGAACGAGCCGGACTCGGCCCCCTGGATGATCCGGTGGTCGTACGTCGAGGTGGTCGTCATCACCTTCGAGATCCCCAGCGCCCTGATCTTGTCCGCGGGCGTGTGCGCCCACTCGACGGGGTAGGCGAGCGAGCCGCAGGCGACGATCGTGCCCTGCCCGGGCATCAGCCGCGGGACGGAGGCGACGGTGCCGAGCCCGCCCGGGTTCGTGAGCGTGACGTTGGTGCCCTGGAAGTCGTCCGCCGAGAGCGCGTTCTCGCGCGTCTTCGTGATCAGGTCCTCGTAGTAGGCGTGGAAGGAGGCGAAGTCGAGCGTCTCCGCGGCGTTGATGCACGGCACCATGAGGCTGCGCGAGCCGTCCTTGCGCTGGACGTCGACCGCGATCCCGAGGTTGACGTGCGCGGGCTCGACCACGAACGCCTTGCCGTCGCGCTCCTCGTAGGTGCGCCCCATCACCGGCCACTCCTCGACCGCCCTGACGATCGCCCACGCGATCAGGTGCGTGAAGGAGACCTTCATCCCGCGCTGCTCAAGCTCCGCGTTGATCGCCCTTCGCTTCGCGTCGAGCGTGTCGACCGGGAGCGTCCGGAAGGAGGTCGCGGTCGGCATCTCGCGGCTCTGGTTCATGAGCCGGGCGAGCGTTCCGGCCGGCCCGCGAAGCGGCTTCGCCTCGCCGGCCTCGGCCGCAGCCACCGTGGGGGCCGCCGTCTCGCCGTCGGCCGCCGCGAGCACGTCCGCCTTCACGATCTTGCCGCCGAGCCCGCTGCCGCTGAGGCCCGAGAGGTCGACGCCCTTCGCGGCCGCGACCCGCCGGGCGATCGGCGAGGCGGCGGCGCCGTTGCCGGCCTCGGGCGAAGACGGAGCTGGAGCGGCGCCAGCCGCTGATTCAGCGGGAGCGGCGTCGGTGGCGGGTGCGGCTCCCTGGCCGGCGACGATCTCCGCGAGCGCCTGCCCGACCTGGACCGTGTCGTCGGGCTGGACGAGCAGCTTCGCGATCGTCCCCGAGGCGGGCGCGGGGACCTCGGCGTCGATCTTGTCCGTCGAGACCTCGACCACCGTGTCGCCCTCGGCGACCTGCTGGCCTTCGGAGACGTGCCACTCGAGCACCGTGCCCTCGGTCACCGACTCGCCCATCTCCGGCATCGCCAGAACGACCGTCTCGCCCTCGGGAGCGGACGGGCCGGCCGAGGGTCTGGGCTCTTCGATCACCCCCGGCTGAGGAGCCTCGGAGCCGGCCGTCTGATCGCCGAGGTCCGCGTCGCCCTCGCCGCCGCCCATCACGAGGCCGCCCTTGGTCTCCTCGAGCGGTGACGGGTCGGCGGAGGCGCCGTTACCGGCCGACGGCGCGGTCGCGGCGCCGTTCGGGTCGATCTGCGCGAGGGCCTGCCCGACCTCGACGGTGTCGTCCGGGTTCGCGAGGAGCTTCGTGACCACGCCGCTCGCCGGAGCGGGCACCTCGGCGTCGATCTTGTCGGTGGAGACCTCGACGACGGTGTCGCCCTCGGCGACCTGCTCGCCCTCGGAGACGTGCCATTCGAGGATTGTGCCCTCGGTGACCGACTCCCCCATCTGGGGCATCTGAACTTCGACGATGCCGTCTGCCATCTACGTCATTTGAGTCTATGAGGTTGGAGTTCGCCCGGGGGCGGCTTTCACGCGCACGAATGCGACTTCCCGGGTATAGACGGAGCTAATCGCCATGGCGCAGCTGGCCTTCACCACTCGGCGCCTCGTCTGCGCCGTCGGCTGCGCCGCGGCGCTCCTTCTCTCAGCCTGCGAGCCGCTCGGCCCGGACGAGCTTCAACGGGAGGTCGAGACGATCGGCTCCGTCTCTGCGGAGGGGTCGGTTCTGGCCGACCAGGTCGCGCGGCAGAGCACGAAGCGAACCTTTGCCCGCGTCCAGAGCAGGGAGCTCGCCGACGCCGCCGAGCACAGCGCCGAGCGGCTCACGGACGCGCATCCGGCTGACGGGCTCGGCGAGCCGACGCAGCGGGCGATCGATCTCGCCGGCCGCATCTCCGACGAGATCGGCGAGCTCGAGCAGGCACCCGACGACGCCACGCAGGCGGCCGGGATCGCGACCCGGCTCCGCGACCTCTCCGACCAGGCCGATTCGCTCGCGGGGTCGCTGTGAAGAAGCTCGTCCAGGTCGCGCTCGGGATCCTCGCCGCGATCGGCGGCTTCGTCGACATCGGCGACCTCGTGTTCACGACTCAGGCCGGCGCCGAGTTCGAGTTCCAGCTCATCTGGGCGGTGATCGTGGGCGTGGTCGGAATCGTCGTCTTCGCCGAGATGTGCGGCCGGGTGGCGGCGGTCACCGGCCGGCCGGTGCTCGACGTCGTCCGCCAGCGGCTCGGCTACGGGGCCGGGCTCGTGACGGTGATCGGCTCGGTGCTGCTCAGCTTTCTCACGCTCTCCGCGGAGGTCGGGGGCCTGGCGCTGGTGATGGAGCTCTTCTTCGACGCGCCGTACGCGACGCTCGTCCTCGTCTCGGTGCTCGCGCTCCTCGTCGCCACCTGGATCCTGCCGTTCGAGTGGATCGAACGGGTCTTCGGGTACATGGGACTCGCGCTGCTCGTCTTTTTGATCGGTGCGATCGACCTGCACCCGGACTGGGGCGCGGTGGCCGACGGCTTCGTCCCGAGCGTGCCCGAGCACTCGATCGTCCTCTACGCCTACTTCGCCATTGGTCTGATCGCGGCGGCGCTGATGCCGTACGAGGTCTACTTCTATTCGTCTGGCGGGGTGGAGGAGCACTGGGGAGTGAAGGACCTCGGCCTCAACCGGGCGAACGCTGTGCTCGGGTTCGGGCTCGGCGGGCTGCTGTCGATCTCGGTGCTGCTCGTCGCAGCGCTCGTCTGGCACCCGATCTCGGTCCAACCCGACATGATCGGGACCGTCGCGCTCGGCGCAAACGTCCCGCTCGGCGAGGCGGGCCTCGTGCTCGCCCTGATCGGGATCGCGGTCGCGGTCGCGGGCGCGGCGATCGACACCGCGTTCGCGACCGCCTACAACATCGCCCAGTTCTTCGGCTGGGAGTGGGGGAAGTACCGGTCGGTCCGCGTGGCGCCGCGCTTCACGATCGCGTGGGTCGCAGCGTTCGCGCTCGGATACGTGGTCGTCTCGACGGGCGTCGACCCGATTCAGCTCACCGAGTACGCGGTCGTGTTCTCCGTCGTCGTCCTGCCCCTCACCTACCTGCCGATCCTGCTCGTCGCCCGCGATCGCACGTTCATGGGCGAGTACGCCAACGGGCGGCTGGCGAGCGCCCTAGGCTGGATCTACCTGGGCGTGATCATGGTCGCGGCGCTGTCGGCGATCCCGCTTCTGATCGCGACCAACGCCGGAGGCGGGTGATGGCCGCGGACGATCAGATCGACCTCGCCTACAGGCTCCTCGACCTCGACCTCGTCGACTCGGAGGGGATCCGCTGCGGCAAGGTCGACGACCTGGAACTCACGGGCGGCCCCGGCGAGACGA
Source organism: Solirubrobacterales bacterium (assembly GCA_035296705.1). Taxonomy (GTDB): domain Bacteria; phylum Actinomycetota; class Thermoleophilia; order Solirubrobacterales; family 70-9; genus WHSW01. The sequence continues at coordinate 15,034 of DATHAL010000041.1, read as the reverse complement.
CGTACGTGGGCGCGATCCTCAGCGGCCCGGGCGCAGTCCCTGCGCGCTTCCCGCGGCGCTTGAGGAAGCACGCCCGGCGCGTCTTCCGCGGCACGGCCGTGCGAGTCGCCTGGGGGGAGGTCGAGGACTTCGATGCTGTCGTCGAGCTCCGCCGCCCGGCCAAGCGGCTCGGGTTGGGCGCGGGCGATCGAAAGCTCGCGGACCTCTTGCCGGCGAAGGGGGAGGGGGACTGAGGGTGCGGCTCACCGACCTGCTCGAGGCGGAGGTCCGGACCGAGGACGGCGCTGCGCTCGGCCGCGTGCACGACCTCTGGGTGCGCAGGCTCAAGCGACGTTCGCCCGATGGCTACGAGCTGCGGGTGGTTGGGCTGGTGCTCGGCGGCCGCGGGATCCGTGAGCGCTTCGGCGCCCGCACTGCCCGGCGCGAGGCGCCGATCGCCGACGCCGAGCTGATCGAGTGGGAGCGCGTCGTCGAGGTCGACGGCGACGCGGGCACCGTGCTCGTCCGCGGCCAGTAGACCCGTCAGGCGACCCGGGCGATGAGAACGACGTCGTTGGCAGGAGTGTCGATCAGGTCGCGCGCCAGGAAGTCGAGCGCGGGCGCCGCGTGGGCACAGAATCCGCACCGAAGCTCGGCCCGCGGCGGGATCCTCGGCGCCGGTGAGATCGGGAGCGCGCACCCCGGGCAGCGAAGCGCGCCCCGGGCCAGGACCTGGACGCCGCTGGAGATGAGGCGCCTGTCCTCGCCGACGGCGGAGCCGCCGCTGCGGCCCAGCTTGACGTCCGGCTCGCCGCGGTCGCCGGGATCGGGTGCAACCTCAAAGGCCACGGCCCAATAGTAGGGTCCGGAAGGGGACTCACGGCTTTGGAGGAGCGGCAATGAGCTACTTCGTCACCGGCGCGACCGGCTTCATCGGGCGCAACCTCGTCGAGCTGCTGCTCGAGCGGGAGGGCGCGATCTACGTGCTCGTGCGGGAGGGCTCGAAGGGCCGCCTCGAGGAGCTGCGCAACCGCTGGGGAGCGGACGAGAGCCGCATCGTCGGGATCGTCGGCGATCTCTCCCAGCCGCGGCTCGGCGTCTCCGACGCCGACCTCTCCGAGCTCCAGGGCAGGATCGACCACCTGTTTCACCTGGCGGCGATCTATGACATGACCGCGGACGCCAACGCGCAGCGGGTCGCGAACGTCGAGGGCACACGGCACATGGTCGAGTTCGCCGAGGCGGTCGAAGCCGGCCGCGTCCACATGGTGAGCTCGATCGCGGCGGCCGGGCTGTACAGGGGCACGTGGCGCGAGGACATGTTCGAGGAGGCTCAGAACCTCGACGTCCACCCCTACTTCCGCACCAAGCACGACTCCGAGGGCGTCGTCCGCACCGAGAGCTCGCGGCCGTGGCGCATCTACCGCCCGGGGATCGTGGTCGGCAGCTCCGAGACCGGCGAGATGGACAAGGTCGACGGCCCGTACTACTTCTTCAAGCTGATTCGGCGGATCCGAAACGCGGTCCCACAGTGGGTGCCCATGCCCGGGTTGGAGGGCCGCGAGATCAACATCGTCCCCGTCGACTTCGTGGTCCGCGCGATGGACCACATCGCGCACCTCGACGACCTCGACGGCCGCGCCTTTCACCTCACCGACCCCGACCCGCCCACGGCCGGCGAGGTGATCGACATCTTCGCCGCCGCTGCGCACGCGCCGAAGTCGACCGTGCGCGTCCCGGCCGGCGCGCTCGAGGCGCTCGAGCCGCTGCTCAAGTTCGGGATCTCCGCGGTGCCGCTCGGCGACGCGCTCCTCGACAGGGTGCTTGCCGACTTCGGGATCCCGCGCCAGGTCCTGATCTACGTCAACTACCCGACCCACTTCGACTCCCGCCAGACCCAGGCGGCACTCGCCGGCACCGACATCGGCGTGCCCCCGCTCGAGGCCTACGCGGGCAAGCTCTGGGACTACTGGGAGCGACACCTCGACCCGGACCTCTTCCGCGACCGGACGCTCATGGGCGCGGCGCGGGGGCGCGCCGGGGTGATCGGCGGCGTGACCCAGATCCTGGAGCAGCAGATCCCGGACGAGCTGATGCGGCTGGGTCGCCGCATGCTCGGCAACGTCTCTCTGGAGAAGGCGGTGCGCGGGCGCGTCGTGATGGTGACGGGCGCCTCCTCCGGGATCGGCAAGTCGGCGGCGCTCAAGATCGCCGACGCCGGCGGGATCGTGCTGCTCGTGGCGCGAACGCCGGAGAAGCTTCAGGCGACGCAGGAGCAGATCGCCGCGGGCGGCGGCCTCGCGTACATCCACCGGTGCGATCTCTCCGACTTCGACGACATCGATCGGATGGCCGAGGAGGTGCTGCAGCAGCACGGTCACGTGGACGTCCTCGTCAACAACGCCGGCCGCTCGATCCGGCGCTCGATCGCGCTCTCCTACGATCGCCCGCACGACTTCGAGCGCACGGTCCAGCTCAACTACCTCGGCGCCGTGCGGCTGATCCTGAAGCTCCTGCCGGTGATGCGCGAGCGCAAGCTCGGGCACATCATCAACATCAGCTCGATCGGCGTGCAGACGAACATGCCGCGCTTCTCGTCCTACGTCGCGTCGAAGGCCGCGCTGGACGCGTTCTCGCGCTGCGTCGCATCGGAGATCGTCGACGACAACGTCTCCGTCACGGCGATCTACATGCCGCTGGTGCGCACCCCGATGATCGCGCCGACGCGGATGTACGACCGCTTCCCCACGATCACGCCGGACGAAGCGGCCGACATGATCTGCGAGGCGATCATCCACCGGCCGAAGCGGATCGCGACGCCGATGGGGACGCTCGGGCAAATCCTCTACGCGCTCAACCCGAAGTCGATCGACTACATCCTCAACACCGCCTACCACCTGTTCCCGGATTCGGCCGCGGCGAGGGGCGACAAGCCCGCCAGGGCGACCGACGGCGCCGTGCCGCAGAGCCTCGACGAGCAAGCGACCTCGCGTCAGCTCCTGTTCGCGAACCTGATGCGGGGGGTTCACTGGTAGCCGACGCCGGCGCCGCCCAGCGACGTCGACGCAAGCACTGGGGCTGGGGCTACGCCGACCAGCAGCCGACCGCGGCGGAGCTGCGCGACGCGGCGCCGGCAATCCGCGAGCGCCTCGGCTTCGGCGGCGAGGCCGAGGCGCCGGTCGCACTCGAGGAGATCGAGCTCCCCGCGCCGCGGATCTCGCCCCCGGCTTCGCTGGCCGCGATCTGCTCGACGGAGCACGCCGAGCGGGTCTCGCACGCACTCGGGAAGGCCTACCGCGACATCGTCCGTGGCTTTCGCGGCGAGTTCGACCACCCGCCGGACGTCGTGGCGCGCCCGCGCAGCGAGGCGGAGGTGGAGCGGGTGCTCGCGTGGTGCGCCGAGGCCGGGGCCGCCGCGATCCCGTACGGTGGCGGCACGAGCGTGGTCGGTGGCGTCGAGCCGCGCCTGGAGGGGGACTTCGTCGGCGCGGTGACCCTCGACCTCGGCGCCCTCGATCGCGTGCTCGAGGTCGACGGGGTCTCGCGCGCCGCCCGAATCCAGGCCGGCGTGCTCGGGCCGTCGCTCAACGAGCAGCTCGCGGAGCACGGACTGAGCCTCCGCCACTTCCCCCAGTCGTTTGAGTTCTCGACCCTCGGCGGCTGGATCGCGACCCGGGCGGGCGGCCACTTCGCCACCGTCTGGACCCACATCGACGACCTGGTGGAGTCGGTGCGCGCGCTGACGCCCTCCGGCACGTGGGAGAGCCGGCGCCTGCCGGGCTCCGGCGCTGGCCCGAGCCCCGACCGGATGCTGATCGGCTCCGAGGGCATCCTGGGCGTGATCACCGAGGCCTGGGTGCGGGTCCATGAGCGGCCGCGCCACAAGCTTTCGGTCGGCGTCGCGTTCGAGAGCTTCGGCGCCGGAGCGCGGGCCGTGCGGGCGCTCGCCCAGTCCGGCCTCAACCCGTCGAACTGCCGCCTGCTCGACGAGGCCGAGTCCGAGCTCACGCACGCGGACGAGCGCGGCCGGGCGATGCTCGTCCTCGGCTTCGAGTCTCCCGAGCAGCCGGTCGATGCGCTCATGGACGGAGCGCTCGAGCTCGCGCGCGACCACGGCGGCGAGGCGGGCGAGGTCCGCTCGTCGAGCTCCCGCTCCGACGCGGTCGGCGCCTGGCGCCTCGCGTTCCTCGCGGCGCCGTACCTGCGCGACACGCTGGTGGCCGTCGGCGTGCTATCCGAGACCTTCGAGACCGCGATTACGTGGGATCGGTTCGAGGCCTTTCACGCGCGCGTGCTCGAGGCCGCCCGCGACGCTGCGGCCGAGGCGAGCGGCGCGCCCACGGAGGGTGACGGCGCGCCGAGGACCACCTGCCGGTTCACACACGTCTACCCGGACGGACCCGCGCCCTATTTCACGATCCTCGCGCCGGCGCGCCGGGGCTCGGAGGTCGCGCAGTGGGGCGAGATCAAGGCCGCGGTCTCGGAGGTGATCGCGGCCGAGGGCGCGACGATCACCCACCACCACGCGGTCGGCCGCGACCACCGGCCGTGGTACGACCGCCAGCGCCCGGAGCCGTTCGCGGACGCGCTCCGCGCCGCCAAACGCGCACTGGATCCTGCCGGCGTCCTCAACCCGGGCGTCCTGATCGATCCGTAACCGGTACGCGACGTGTCGCTGCAGCATCTTTCCCGCTACTACGCTGGAAGGCGTGAAGATCGAGCTGTTGTGGTGGCGTGGCTGCCCCTCGACGGACGAGGCGCTCGCACTGCTGCGCGAGGAGGTGAGAGCGGCCGGGCTCGACCCGGCATCGATCGAGGTCCGCGAGCTGAGCACCGACGCCGAGGCCCAGCGTGAGCGCTTCGTGGGCTCGCCGACCATCCGAATCGACGGCCGCGACGTCATGCCGCCCGGATCCGAGCCAGTGGGACTGACCTGCCGTGTCTACCGACTGCGCGATGGGCGCGTATCTCCGCTACCCGATCGCGCCGATGTCCGGGAGGCTCTCGCGGGGGAAGGAGGCTGAGGTATGTCAACTGGAACCGCGACAATGGTGGGACGCAGATCCCCTGCGCTCGAGCTCCCGGATACCGATGGCGCCGTCCGTTCTCTGCCGGCGCCCGGCGAGGCGCCGGCGACGGTTGTCGTGTGGACGTGCAACCACTGTCCCTACGCGCTCGGGTGGCACGATCGGATCGTCGCCGTGGCGCGCGATTACGCCGACCGCGGCGTGCGCGTCCTCGCCGTCAACTCCAACGACGCCGATCGCTACTCCGCGGATTCGCCGGACGCGATGCGCGCGCGTGTGGAAGCCGAGAACTGGCCGATGCCGTACCTGCACGACGAAAGTCAGGAGACGGCGCGAGCGTGGAACGCGCAGGTGACCCCGCACGTCTACGTCCTCGACGACCAGCGCCGGATCCGGTACGAGGGCGCGCCCGACGCCGACCACATGGACCCTTCGCTCGAGGGGGCATGGCTGCGCGGCGCGATCGATGCGGTGCTCGAGGGGCGCGATCCCGAGCCCGCGGCGACCGACCCGGTCGGGTGCTCGATCAAGTGGAAGGCGTGAGGCGGGGCGCCTCGCCCTAACCTTCGGCGGCCATGTCGCCGCTTGTCCGGGCCCTGCGGCCCTCGGAGTGGATCAAGAACCTGCTCGTGTTCGCGGGCCTCCTGTTCGGTGGCCGGCTCGACGACGCCGGCGCGATCGGCGACGCGACGCTCACCTTCGTCGCCTTCTGCGCGATCTCGAGCGCCGGCTACCTGCTCAACGACCTCCGCGACCGCGAGCACGACCGCCGCCATCCGGAGAAGCGCGACCGTCCGATCGCAAGCGGGGCCCTGGCGCCGGGAACCGCGGGCGCCGCCGCGATCGTCCTCGCGATCGCCGGGATCGCGCTCGCGCTCGCCGTGGACGTCGAGGTCGGGGGCTTCGTCGCCCTCTACGGCGCGATCACCGCCGGATACTCGCTGGGGCTGAAGCGCCTCGTGATCATCGACGTGATGACGATCGCCTCGCTCTTCATCCTGCGCGTGGTCGCCGGAGCGGTGGCGGTCGGCGCCCACGCCTCGGACTTCCTGCTGATCTGCACGGGGATGCTGGCGCTCTTCCTCGGGTTCACGAAGCGGCGTCAGGAGGCGATGCTCGAGCAGGAGGATCCCGACGTGCTCGAGGGCACGCCGGCGACCCGGCCCGTGCTCGAGCACTACTCGCTGCCGTTCATCGACCAGATGATCGCGATGGTCACGGCCTCGGCGATCATCACCTACGTCATCTACGCGGTGGACTCGCCGAGGATCGGCTCGAAGATGCTCGCCACCGCTCCCTCGGTCCTCTACGGCATCTTCCGCTACCTCTACCTGATCTACGACCGCAAGGACACGCGCTCGACCGCCGCGATCCTCACGGAGGACCCGGGCATGATCTTCGCCGCCCTCACCTGGGTGGGCACGGCCCTCGTGATGCTCTACGTGGTCGATTAGGGCCGCGGCACCGCCAGCCGGTAGGTTTCCGCGGGCACATGGACCTGACGCTCAACGAGTCAGAGCGCGCCTTCCGCGACGAGCTCCGCGCCTGGATCGAGGAGAACCATCCCGGGGCCGCTCCACAGGGGGGCGACCAGGTGCAGTTCGAGTTCGAGCGCGAGTGGCAGCGAAAGCTCCACGAGGGCGGCTGGGCCGGGATCTCGTGGCCGAAGGAGTACGGAGGGCGCGGGGCAACGCTGGTCGAGCAGTCGATCTTCGGGGAGGAGCTCGCGCGGGCGAAGGCGCCGCGGCCGGCGAACGTGCTCGGGCTGGTGATGGGTGGGCCCGTCGTGATCGCCCACGGGACCGAGGAGCAGAAGGAGCGGTTCCTCGAGCCGATCCTCTCGGCGGAGGAGATCTGGTGTCAGGGGTTCTCCGAGCCCGAATCCGGCTCTGACCTCGCGTCGCTCAAGACGCGCGCGGTGAAGGACGACGGCGGCTGGCGGATCACCGGGCAGAAGGTGTGGACGACATTCGCCCACGAGGCGAAGTGGTGCATGCTGGTCGCCCGCTCGGATCCCGAGGCGCCGAAGCACAAGGGCATCACCTACTTCCTCATGGACATGGACCAGGACGAGGTCGAGGTGCGGCCGCTGCGCCAGATCACGGGCGAGGCCGAGTTCAACGAGCTCTTCATCGAGGACGCCTACGTGCCCGACGCCAACGTGGTCGGCGGCGAGGGAAACGGCTGGATGGTCGCGATCACGACGCTGATGAACGAGCGCGCCGGCCTCGGGGCCTCGGCGGCGCTCGGGCTCACGAACTCGCTCGACGAGCTGATCGAGCTGGCCCGGGAGCACGGGCGGGCGGACGACCCGATCGTCCGCGACAAGGTCGCGCGGCTCAAGATCGCGATCGAGGGCCTGCGGCTCGGCGCGATGCGCTCGCTCACCGCGACGATGAAGGTCGGCATCCCAGGACCCGAGGGCTCGATCTCAAAGCTCCAATGGTCGTCGACGAACCAGGCGCTGACCGAGCTCGCGGTCGAGGTGGGCGGCATCGACGCGCTCACGCACGAGAACCTCTGGGCGTACCGCTTCCTGCGCTCGCGGGCGAACTCGATCGAGGGCGGGACGAGCGACGTGCTCCGCAACATCGTCGCCGAGCGCGTGCTCGGGCTTCCGAGGCTGCGCTAGTGGACTTCGACCTCTCAGACGAGCAGCGCGAGATCAAGTCGACGGCGCGCGAGTTCATCGCGGCCCGCTTCAGGCCGGAGAAGGTCCGCGAGCTGGCGGAGTCCGAGAACCCGTACGACGACGCGATCTGGGCCGAGATGTGCGAACTCGGCTGGCCCGGCATCGCGATCTCCGAGCGGTACGGCGGCCAGGGCCTGGGCGTGGTCGAGCTGGTCATCCTCCAGGAGGAGCTCGGGTATGCCTGCGCGCCCTCGCCGATGATCTCGAACGCGTTCGCCGGCGCGCTGATCGAGACCACCGGGTCGGACGTGCAGAAGAGCCGCTGGCTGCCCGGCATCGCCGCGGGGGAGCAGCGCGGCGCCGCCGCCTTCACCCCGGACGATGAGCCGGTGGTCGGGGCCGCGGCGGGCGCCGCCGTCCTGGTCCTCAACGACGGCGAGGGCGGACGCCTGGTCGAGGCGGACGCCGCGAACCTCGAGCGGCTCGACCTGATCGACACGACGCGCGCCTACTTTCGCGTCGTCGCCGACGGCGGAGATCCGCTGCCGGGCGACGTTGGGCCAGCGGTCGACCTCGGGGTGGTCGCGATCTGTGCCGAGCTCGTCGGCGTCGCGCAGCGGGCCCTCGACATGGCCACCGAGTACGCGAAGGAGCGGGAGCAGTTCGGGCGGCCGATCGGCGCCTACCAGGCGGTCTCGCATCGGCTCACGAACATGCTCTGGGAGGTCGAGGAGGCCCGTTCGCTCCTCTACTACGCCGCCTGGGCGGCCGATGCCGAGCCGGAGTCACTGCCGCTCGCCGCGTCGATGGCCAAGGCGCGCGCCTCGGATGCCGCCAACGCCGTCACGCACGACGCGATCCAGACGTTCGGCGGCATCGGCTTCACCTGGGAGCACGACGTCCACTTCTTCCTCAAGCGGGCGCGCGTCTCGTCGCAGCTCCTCGGCACGCCGCGCCAGCACCGGGAGCGCGTCGCGGAGCTCGTCGGGCTCGGCGAGCCGGCGGCTGCGCCGGCCTGAGCTTCAGTCGTCTCCGATCACGTCGACGTCGCTGGCCAGCTCGACGCGGCCGCCTCGCCGGTACTCGATGTCGATGGTCTCGTCCTTGCGGTAGGTGCCGAAGAGCCCCAGGTACATCGCCATCCAGCGCCCAGCGCCGACCGTCTCCTTGATGATCGGCCGCGCGAACACGACCTCCTGGCCGCGGAGCTCCCAGTCCTCGCCCTCCGCCTGCTCGACGCCGTTGATGTAGACGCGGATCGGCGGTTCGGCGCCGCGCGGCAGCCGCACGCGGCGCCCCGCGGCGTAGCTTCCCTTCGGGACCTCGACCTCGCGCGCTCGCATCGCGGCGAAGCCTAGGCCGTTCGCAGCGCCCGCCGCACCGCGTCGAACGGCGACTCCGAGCGTCGCGGCTTCAGCGTCTCGCGCCGCATCCCGCCGCTGAACGGGACCAGCTCGCCGTCGCCCATCACGTCGATGCCCGCCGCCCGGCCGCGCAGCCACCCGCCGGTGGAGAGCTCGAGCCGTCCCGCGACCCGCTCCGCCGGTTTGAACTCGCGCAGGAGCTTCGCGGTGGGCAGCCGGCCGCCGGCGCGGATCTCCGCCGCCTCGCGCTCGAGCGCGGCGATCGCCTCGTCGAGCTCGGCGAAGCGCTCGCGCTTGACCTGCGGCCCGCTGCGGACTGTCAGCCGGTAGCCGCTCAGCCTCTATGCGCCGCGCCGGGCGCGAACCGGCCGCCGGAGCGCGTCGTTCGTGATCTTCTCGGGACCGTCGCGATCTTCAATCGGCACGTAGTCGACGTCGCGAGCGCCCGTGTAGATCTGTCGCGGCCGGGCGATCTTCGTCTCCGGGTCGTCGAGCATCTCGAGCCACTGCGCGACCCATCCGGCCGTGCGCGGGATCGCGAAGATCACGGTGAACATCTCGGTCGGGATCTCGAGCGCCTCGTAGATCAGGCCGGAGAAGAAGTCGACGTTCGGGTAGAGCTTGCGGTCGGTGAAGTACTCGTCGTCGAGGGCGCGCTTCTCGAGCTCGGTTGCGATCTCGATCAGCGGGTTGTATTCGGTCGCCTCGAGCACCTCGTCGACGTGCTTGCGGATGATCCGGGCCCGCGGGTCGTAGTTCTTGTAGACGCGGTGGCCGAAGCCCATCAGCCGCTCCTCGCGGTTCTTCACGCCCTCGAGGAAGTCGGGGACGTTCTCGGCCTTCTCGATCCGCCTCAGCATCCGCAGCACGGCCTCGTTGGCGCCGCCGTGGAGCGGCCCGTAGAGCGCCGCGATCCCGGCGGCGACCGCGGAGTAGGGGTCGACCTGCGAGGAGCCGACGCTGCGCACGGCGCTCGTCGAGCAGTTCTGCTCGTGGTCGGCGTGGAGGATGAAGAGGACGTCGAGCGCCTTGGCGAGGCGCGGGTCGGGCTCGTACTTGATCTCCGTCTTCTTGAACATCATCGAGAGGAAGTTCTCCGAGTACGAGAGGTCGTTGTCCGGATAGACGTAGGGGAGGCCCATGTTGTGGCGGTAGGCGAACGCCGCCAGCGTCGGCACCTTGGCCACGAGCCGCACCGCGGCCATGTAGCGCTCCTCGGGATCGTCGATGTGCTTCGCGTGGGGGTAGAAGGTCGAGAGCGCCCCGACGCCCGCGAGCAGCATCCCCATCGGGTGCGCGTCGTAGCGGAACCCCTGCAGGAACTGCTTGATGTCCTCGTGGACGAAGGTGTGGTGGGTGATGTCGTAGAGCCAGCGCTCGAGCTGCGGCTGGGTCGGCAGCTCCCCGTAGATGAGCATGAACGCGACCTCGAGGAAGCTCGACTTCTCACAGAGCTGCTCGATCGGGATGCCGCGGTGCTGGAGGACCCCGGCGTCCCCGTCGATGTACGTGATCGCCGAGCGGCACGATGCCGTGTTCGTGAACGCCGGGTCGTAGGCCATGAGCCCGAAGTCGTCGTCGGCGACCTTGATCTGCCGCAGGTCGATCGCCTTCACGGTCCCCTCGGTGACCGGGAGCTCGTAGGTCTTGCCGGTGCGGTTGTCGGTGACCGTCAGGGCCTCCGCGCCCGCTTCCGCGGTCGCACTGCCGCCGTCCTGCGAAGTCTCCTGCTCAGTCGCCATCCCGTCTCCTCGGTCGTCTTCTTCAGTCGCCCCCATTCTCGCACCTGGGCGGTTCCGGCTACGAGCCGCGGGCCAGCCCGACGACCGGCGCCTCCTCGAAATGCGTGAGGCGCTTGAACTCCCCCAGGCGCCGCGCGATCGCCGCGTCGGTGAGCCCGGCCACGCGCTCGGTGCCGAAATCCTCGACGTTGAACGAGGCCATCACCGAGCCGTAGGCCATCGCCTGGCGGAGCGTCCGGTCGTCGTGTGTGCCGCCCGCGCGCACGGCATCCAGGTACCCGAGAAAGCCGCCGGCGAAGCTGTCCCCCGCGCCGGTCGGGTCGCGGACGTCCTCGAGCGGCAGCCCGGGGATCGCGAACGCTCCCTCGTCGGTGAAGAGCGCCGCCCCATACTCGCCGCGCTTTGCGACCACGACGCCGGGCCCGAACGCCATCGCGGCGTGCGCCGCGGCGACGAGGTTCGGCCGTTCGGTCAGCATCCGAAGCTCGGCGTCGTTGAGCATCAGACAGTCGACATCGCCGATCGCGGCAAGCAGCGGATCCTTCGCCGTTTCGATCCAGAGGTTCATCGAGTCGAGGGCGGCGAACGAGGCCGCGGACTGCCGCCGAACGCCGCGTTGGAGGTCGGGCTGGATGTTGCCGAGGAAGAGCATCTCGGCCTCGCGCGAGCTCGCCGAGAGCTTCGGCTGAAAGTCGGCGAACACGTTGAGCCGCGTGTCATCGGTGTGGGCCACGTTCATGTCGTGGTCGTAGTGGCCGCGCCAGAAGAAGGTGTCGCCGCCCGGGACGTGCTCGATGTCCTCCGTCGCGATCCCGCGGTCCGCCAGCAGGGCGATGTGCTCGGCGCCGAAATCGTCGCCCACCGGGCCGACGACGCGCACCTCCGTGAAGAAGCTCGCCGCGAGCGCGAAGTGCACCGCGGACCCGCCGAGCATGCGCTCGCGCTCGCCGAACGGCGTGCGGACGCTGTCGAACGCGATCGAGCCGACGACGGTGAGGGCCACCGGTGCGGCAGACTAGCGAGCATGAGGGCGATCCAGATCCAGGAGTTCGGCGGCCCCGAGGTGATGGAGCTCGTCGAGCTCCCGGATCCGGAGCCCCGGGACGGCGAGGTTCTCGTCGAGGTCGCGCGTGCCGGGGTCAACTTCGCCGATACCCACGCCACCCGCAACGACTATCTCGCCGAGCAGACCCTGCCCCTGACGCCGGGCGGGGAGGTCGCCGGGCGAACGCGGGACGGGCGCCGCGTCGCCGCGCTGGTGCCCTCCGGTGGCTACGCGGAGCGGGTCGCGGTGCCGGAGTCGTGGCTCGTCCCGGTCGCCGACAACGTCTCCGACGACGTCGCCGCCGGGCTCCTGCTCCAGGGCCTCACCGCCCACGCGCTGATCCACCGCTGCGCCCGCCTCGAGCCGGGCGAAACGATCGTCGTCCAGGCGGCGGCGGGAGGCACTGGCACGCTCGCGGTCCAGCTCGCGAAGCGCGCCGGCGCTCGCGTGATCGCCCTCGCCTCGAGCGAGGAGAAGCGCGCCGTCGCGAGCCGGCTCGGCGCCGACGCGACCGTCGACTCGCGGGCCGAGGACCTCAGGGAGGCGATCCTTGCGGCGAATGGCGGCGAGCCGGTGGACGCCGTGCTCGAGATGACGGGCGGCGAGACGTTCGAGGCATGCCTGCGGACGCTCGCGCCGCTCGGGCGCATGGTCTTGTTCGGGATCGCGAGCCGGGAGCAGAACGAGGTTTCGACCGGGCACCTGTTGCGCCACTCGCGCGCCGTGATCGGCTTCTGGCTCATGCACCTGATCCCCCGCCGCAAGGAGGTCGCGGCGATGATCGGTGACCTCCTGAACGCCGTCGGCGCGGGCGACCTCGAGGTCGTGATCGGCGGCGTCTATCCGCTCTCGGAGGCGCGCCGCGCGCACGAGGAGATCGCCGGCAGGCGGACTTCGGGCAAGCTCCTGCTAGACCCTTCTGGATGAAGACCTTCCAGGAACTCGGCCTGAACCGGGAGATCCTGCTCACTCTGGAGGAGCTCGGGTACACCGAGCCGACCCCGATCCAGGAGCAAGCGATCCCCGAGCTCTTCGCCGGCCACGACGTGATCGGCCAGGCCCAGACGGGGACGGGCAAGACGGCCGCCTTCGGCCTGCCGCTGCTCCAGTATCTCGACCCCGCCTCCGAGGAGACGCAGGCGATCGTGCTCACCCCCACTCGCGAGCTCTGCATCCAGGTGACGCAGGCGCTGCGCGCCTATGCGGAGCACATCGACATCGAAGTCGTCGCGGTGTTCGGTGGGGCGCCGATCGCGACGCAGCAGTCGCGGCTGCGCCGCGGCGCGCACGTGGTCGTCGCGACCGTGGGCCGGATGATGGACCTGATCTCCCGTCGCTCGCTCGTGCTGACCTCGGCGCGCTACGTCGTCCTCGACGAGGCCGATGAGATGCTCGACCTCGGCTTCATCGAGGACGTCGAGCGGATCCTGCGGATGTGCCCGTCCGGTCGCCAGACGGCGCTGTTCTCGGCGACGATCCCTGCCCCGATCGCTCGGCTCGCCGAGCAGTACATGTACGACCCGGTGACGATCAAGGTCACGCCGAAGCAGCTCACCGTGGACGCGATCGAGCAGGCGTTCGTCGAGGTCGACAACCGCTCGAAGACCGAGCGGCTGATCGACGTGTTGCGCGCCGAGGAGCCCGAGCAGGCGATCATCTTCTGCCGCACGAAGATCGGCGCCGCCCGGCTGGATCGCGAGCTCCGGGACAAGGGCTTTCGCAACAAGGCCCTGCACGGCGATATGACCCAGGGCCAGCGCGACGGCGTGATGATCCAGTTCAAGGACCACAACCTGCCGCTCTTGGTCGCCACCGACGTCGCCGCCCGCGGGCTCGACATCGAGCACGTCACCCACGTCATCAACTACGACCTGCCGAACAACACCGAGATCTACGTCCACCGGATCGGGCGCACCGGGCGCGTCGGGCGCACCGGTCGGGCGATCACCTTCGTGACCCCGAAGCAACGCCAGGAGATCGGGCGCATCGAGCGCGAGGCGAAGACCGCGATCGGCGAGTGGGAGCCGCCCGAGGAGCGGATCGAGCACGCCCCCCGTCCGCGCCGCCGCGACCACGCCGCGGAGGGCGGCCGGCCGCGCCGCGAGCGCGAGCGGCTGCCGGCCGAGCGGGCGGATGAGGCCGCGGAGCAAGCCAGCAGCGATGGCAACGGCCACGTGAAGCTGTTCGTGAACCGCGGCGAGCGAAGCGGGATCACCGAGGAGAACCTGCGCTGGGCGCTCACCGAGGGCGCGGTGATTCCCGGCGATGCGATCGGCGCGATCCGTGTGCTCGAGCGGTTCTCGTTCGTCGAGCTCCCCGACGAGCAGGCGAAGCTGGCGCTCGAGCGCCTCGACGGGACGAAGCTCGAGGGCAAGCAGATCCGCGTGGAGTACGCGAAGGACTAGCCGGCCTCGGCGTCGCCGCGGGCGGAGCGACCCTCGCGGATCAGGCGCCGCACGTCCCAGGCACGGAAGATGACGCCGAGCACGAGGAAGGCGATCGCAACCGACCACACGGTGACCGCGACCTGCTGGCCGATCGAGTAGGCGAGGATCGCCGATTGGGTCGCGCCCTCGAGCGTGACGAAGAGCAGCGCCTGCTGCGCCCCGGCGCCGCCGGGCGTGAACGGAAGCGCGCCGGTGATCGCCTGCACCGACATCACGAGCAGCACTCTGTCGAAGGAGCCGCCGATGTTGAACGCGTCGAGGAAGAGCCAGAATGAGGCGAACCGCAGGAGCCAGCCGGCGCCCTGCCAGGCGAGCACCTCGCGCAGGTAGCGGCGCGGGGTCCGGAAGATCGCGACCCCCTGCTTCAGGTGCTCCCAGAACGTCTCGATGCGGCGGGCGAGCACCATCGTGAGCACCATCACGCCGATCACGAGCACGGTCAGCGTCACTGCCAGCAGCTCCGGATGGCCGGCCCAGAAGGAGACCTCGAAGGCCGGCAGGTCGGGCAGCCGCGGCGCGGCGGGCAGGAGCCCCTGGGTGATCGCGTAGAGCAGGACGACGAGGCCGATCCCCGAGTCGAACGGGGCGAGGACGGCGAACGAGGAGATGATCGCGGGGTAGGTCGAGCCGCGGACGCTTCGCTTGGCGAGCACGATCTTGAGCGCGTCGCCGCCGCGCGCGGGCAGGAGCCCGTTGAGGCCCGAGCCGACCAGGAACGCGCTGTCGACGCCGCGCTCCGAGACCGCGTCGCCCGGATAGGCGGCACGCAGCGCGTTCGCCCAGGCGTGCGCGCGGCAG